>NZ_JBDPLV010000009.1:0-211349 GCF_039871605.1 Acrocarpospora sp. B8E8
CCGGTGGTGGCAGTGCCGGTGGTGGCAGTGCCGGTGGTGGCAGTGCCGGTGGTGGCAGTGCCGGTGGTGGCAGTGCCGGTGGTGGCAGTGCCGGTGGTGGCAGTGCCGGTGGTGGCAGTGCCGGTGGGCACGGCGTATCCGGCCAGGCGGGGTGCGCCGGGTTGCCCGTGCGCGACGACGACCGCGTCCCGCACGCCGGGGTGGGCGCGCAGCACGGCGGCGATCTCGCCGGGCTCGATCCGGTGGCCGCGGATCTTGACCTGGTCGTCGGCGCGGCCGTGGAACTCCACCTCGCCGGTCGCGGTACGGCGGGCGAGGTCGCCGGTGCGGTACAAGCGCCCCCCTCCCGCGGCGGGGATGAACCGCTCGGCGGTCAGGCCGGGGCGGCCGAGGTACCCGCGTGCCAGCCCCGGGCCGCCGACGTGGAGTTCCCCGATGACGCCGTCGGGCACCGGCCGCAGCTCGGCGTCCAGGATGAGCGCGGTCACCCCGGCCATCGGCAGCCCGATCGGCACGGTGCCGTCCGCGGGTTCCTCGCCGGGCGGCACGAGGTGGGCGAAGCAGGAGACCGTGGTCTCGGTCGGGCCGTAGGAGTTGATCAGGGGGGTGGCGGGGGCGAGTGCCCGCCATCGGCGTACCAGCTCGGCGGGGAGGGCCTGCCCGGCCACCACCAGCAGGCCGCTGAGCCCCGCCGCCTGCTCGGCGGTGAGCTGGTGGGTGAGCAGTTCCAGGTGCGCCGGGGTCATCTTGGCGAACGTGTACGGCGCGGACGCGGCCAGGGCCTTGCCGAGGTCGGCCAGGTCCAGGCCCTCCGGCAGCAGCCGCAGCGTGCGCCCGGACATCAGCGGCTGGAACAGCGCGGGCACCACGAGGTCAAAGGCCGCCGAGGAGAACAACGGCACCTCGCCGGGGCCGTGCGGGTATCCGGCGGTTGAGGCGATATATCCGGCCAGAGAACGCTGGCTGACCAGCACCCCCTTGGGGCCTCCCGTCGATCCCGAGGTGAAGATGACATACGCCAGCTGGTCCGGGTCGGTCGCGCGCGCGGGAGCAGTTGCGGGAAGGTCGCCAAGGCGATCCACCCGGACCACGTCAACGCCCTCCGGCACCACACCTAACGGCACGGTGTCCCCCGGCACTTTGCCCTTCAGTGCCGTGTCTTCCAGCGCCACGCCCTTCAGTGCCGTGTCTTCCAGCGCCACGCCTTCCAGCGCCACGCCTTCCAGCGCCGTGCCGTCAGGCACCACGCCGTCAGGTCCTGGCGCGGCTAGGAGGATGCGGGCGCCGGCGTTGGATAGCAGCTGGGCCAGGCGGGCGGGCGGGGTGGCGAGGTCCAGGGGGAGGTAGGCCGCGCCGGCCTTCCATACGCCCAGGAGGGCGGGCATCAGGTGCTCGCCCCTCGGGACGCGTACGCCGATGACGCTCTCCGGGCCCGCGCCCCGCTCTCGCAGGAGGTGAGCGATGCCGTTCGCGCGGGCGTCCAGTTCGGCGTAGGTGAGGCGGACGCCGCCGGTCGCGACCGCCACCGCGTCGGGCGTGGCGCGCGCCTGGGCCTCGAAGGAGTCCAGGACCAGGGGCGCTTCCACGGCTGGCGGGCCGGTCAGGACCGTGCCGGTCTCCTGCATGCCGGCGAGGGCCACGAGGGTGTCCTGGTCGGCGGCGAACAGGTCGAGCAGCCGTACATACCGGGCGGCCAGGCCCTCGATCGTGGCCCGGTCGAAGATGGCGGTGGCGAACTCCAGGCGGCCCAGCAGCGAGCCGTCGGTCACGTCCTCGACGTAGCAGGAGAGGTCGAACTTGGCCGCCGGGGAGTCGGGCACGACCTGGGTGGCCGCGAGTTCGTCCAGGTCGACGCGGAGGGAGTCGTCGGTCTGGGAGCCGAACATGACGTCGAACAGCGGCATCCTGGACGGGTCCCGCTCGGCTTGGAGCTCCTCTACCAGGCGCTCGAACGGAAGGTCCTGGTTGTCCAGCGCGCCGAGCATCGAACCCCGGACGATCTCGACCAGCTCGGCGAAACTCGCGTCGTGGCCCCACCGCGACCGGATCACCAGCGTGTTGACCAGGAATCCCACCATCCGGTCCACTTCCGGCCGGGTACGGCCGCAGACGGCGGTGCCCACCACGACATCCCTGGTGCCGCAGTGCCGGCCCAGCAATGCCTGGAAGGCGGCCAGCAGAACCATGAACAGGGTGGCCTCGTGCTCCTTGCCGAGCTCGCGCAGGCGTTCCGCGACCGTGGCGGGCACCCGGAACGGCACCGTGCCGCCGGTTCCGCCGCGCGCCTGCGGGCGGGGCCGGTCCAGCGGCAGCCGCATCCGGGGCAGGTCCTCGAGCTGCTCGCGCCAGTAGCCGAGGATGCGCTCGCGCAGCTCGCCGGTCAGGCGGTCGCGCTGCCAGACGGCGTAGTCGGCGTACTGCACCGGGAGCGGCGGCAGCTCCGCCTCGCCACCTCCGGCGTAGGCGGCGTAGAGGGTGCCGAACTCCTCGCCCAGGACGCCGTTGGACCAGGCGTCGCAGGCGATGTGGTGCAGCACCACGACCAGCAGGTGGTCGCCCTCGGGCAGCCGGGCCAGCCGCACCCGGACCGGCCACTGGGTGGCCAGGGCGAACGGCGTCTCCGAGACCTCGGCGGCCCACAGCAGGGCGTCGTCGGTGGACAGCTCGCGGAACTCGAAGTCGATCGGTCCTGGCTCGTCGACGACCTGCATGGGCTCCTCGTCCACCAGGACGTAGCGAGTGCGCAGCACCTCGTGGCGGGCCACCAGCGCCTCCCAGGCCCGGCGGGTCAGGCCGGGGTCGAGGGACGGGGGCATGCGCATCACGGTGGGCACCAGATAGTCGGCCCCCATCGAGCCGATGCGATCCAGCACCCACAGCCGTCGCTGCCCGAACGACAGCGGCAGCGGTCCGCCGCGTGGCACGCGCGGAATCGTGGCCCGCCGCCCGGCGCCCGCCCCGGCCAGCCGTCGCTGGATCATCTCCTCGCGGTCGGCGTCTGTCATGTCCGCCTGCCTTCCTGGGTACGCGCGTCGGCCGCGACCTCCGCGTCGGTGAGCCGGGCCACTTCGGCGCGGATCTCCGCTTCGATCGCCTGCCCGAGCCCGGCGACCGTGGGCCGTTCAAAGAGCGTCCGGAACGCCAGGTCCACCTCGAAAACCTCCTGGATTCGCGCGATCAACCGGACGGCCAGGATCGAATGGCCACCGAGCTGGAAGAAGTCGTCATGAGCGCCCACCCGGTCCAGGCCGAGCAACTCGGCCCACATCTCGGAGAGCAGCCGCTCGGCGGGAGTGGCCGGTTCCTGATAGACGGCCCCCGCCGACGGCTCGGGAAGCGCCGCCCGATCAACCTTGCCGTTGGGAGTCAACGGCACCGCATCGATCCCAACGACCCGCCAGGGCACCATGGGCTCCGGCAACCGCTGCCTCAGCCACTCCAACAGAGCCGCTTCCCCGACCGCCCCAGCCCTCCCGGCCGCGGCGGCCACCCCGGCCACCCCAAAACTCCCGGTCGCGGTGGCCTTCCCAGTCGCTGTGGTTCCCCCGGCCGCTTTAAAACTCGCGGTCGCGGTCGCCGTCCCGTTCCCTGTGGCTTCCTCGGCCGCCCCCGAATTCGCGGTCGCAGGCTCCGCCCCATTCCCTGTCGCTTCCTCGGCCGCCCCAAAACTCGCAGTCGAGATGGCCTTCCCAGTCGCTGTGGCCTTCTCGGCAGCCCCGGACCTTCCGGTCGCGGCGGCCTTCCCGGACGCCACCGTGTAGCCGATCAGCTTGCCGTTCGTTACCACGACGATCGCCTCCGCGACGTCGGGGTGAGCGGCCAGGGTGGCGGCGACCTCGCCGGGCTCGACGCGGTGGCCGCGGATCTTGACCTGGTCGTCCAGGCGGCCGAGCAGGTCGAGGTCACCTTCGGCCGTCATTCGCCCGAGGTCGCCCGAGCGGTACATGCGGGAACCCGGAGGGCCGTAGGGGTCGGGCACGAACCGTTCGGCTGTCAGCGCGGGACGGCCCCGGTAGCCGCGGGCGACGCCCGAGCCGCCGATCATTACCTCGCCGGGTACGCCGCCGGGGCACAGGTCCAGCCATGGGTCGTAGACCCGCACCGAGGCGCCAGGCAGGCGCCGCCCGACGGGCATCGCCGCGCCCGGCGATCGGGTCGCGTACACCGTGCACGCGACGGTGGTCTCGGTCGGGCCGTACTCGTTGACGAGGGTAGAGCCCGGCGCGGCGGCCAGCCAGCGGGCGGCGAGACCGGCGGTGAGGGCCTCGCCGCCGACGACCAGGACGCCGGTCCTGGGGAGGCGGCCCGACGGGGAGGAGAGCACGGCTTCCAGGTGTCCCGGGGTCAGCTTCACGAACCCGTAAGGGCCCGCGTCGGCGATCATCCTGCCCAGGGCGGCCGGGTCCAGGCCGGGCGGGAGCAGCCGGACCTCGCCTCCGGCCAGCAGCGGCGCGAACAGCGCGGTCACCGCCATGTCGTACGCGGCCGAGGACAAAACGGCCGAGCCTCCTGCGGCGTCGTAGCGCTCGGCGGCGTCCCGCAGGTAGCAGGCCAGCGACCGGTGGCTGACCTCAACGCCCTTGGGGTGGCCTGTCGAGCCCGAGGTGTAGATCACGTACGCGAGCGTGTCCGGATCCACCACGACCGGCTCCGCCAAGGGCTCAGACCCGCATTCCCCGATTGCGAACACGGGGAGCCCGGCCGCCGGGGCTGCAGATAGCAGCGCGGCCTCCCCCAAAATCGGGTCCACCAAGGCTGACTCCGCAGAGGCCGGGTCCGCCGAAGCCGAGCCCACCGAAGCCGAGTTCACCGAGGAGCTCACCGCAGCCGGGCCCGAAGCCGCGTTCACCACAGCAGTGCCTAGCGAAGCCGGGTCCGCCGCAGCCGAGTCCGCCCAGGCCGGGTTCGCCGCAGCCGGGTTCGCCGAGGAGTTCGCCGAGACCGGGTTCGAGGTGATGAGGGCGACCGCGTTGGCGTCGGCGAGCAGGGATGACCGGCGGGGGGCGGGCCAGGAGGGGTCCAGTGGGAGGTAGGCGGCTCCGGCGTACCAGATGCCGAGGAGGGCTGTCAGCAGGTCGGGGCTGCGGTCGAGGCAGACGCCGACGACGCTGTCGGGGGTGGTTCCGAGGCGACGGAGTCTGCTTGCCACGCGTCTCGCGCGCAGGTCCAGTTCGCGGTAGGACAGGGTCGTGCTGGAACCGGTCACGGCGGGGGCGTCGGGTGTGGCCGCGGCCTGGGCGGCGATGCTTTGAGGTACCGGGCGGGACCACACCGGCGGAGCGGTCGCCAGTTGAGGTGCGGGCGCGAGTGCGCCGAGATCGGACAGGCGTGCGCCCGGGGTGGCGGTGATCAGGTCGAGCAGGCGGAGGAAACGCGCGCTCAGCTGTTCGATCGTGGTGCGGTCGAACAAGGCGGTGGCGTAACTGAACAGGCCGGATAGCGTGCCGTCTGGGTGGTCGTCCAGGTGCAGGTCGAGGTCGAACTTGGTGACCGTGCCGTCGAGGACGACGGGGGTCGCGCCGGGGGTGCCGGTCCAGGTGTCGTGTTCCATGGCGAACATCACGTCGAAGAGCGGGTGCCGGGACAGGTCCCGGTCGGTGGCCAGTTCCTCGACGAGGGTTTCGAACGGTACGTCCTGGTGTTGGAGGGCGTCGGTCACCGTGCGGCGGGCGGCCGCCAGCAGGTCGGTGAAGGCGGGGTCGCCGGACAGGTCGCCCCGGAGGACGAGTGTGTTGACCGTGCAGCCGACCAGTCCGGCCAGGTCGGGGTGGTCCCGGCCGGCGACGGGTGTGCCGACCGCGATGTCCCGGGCTCCGCTCTGGCGGGCCAGCAGCACCTGGAAGGCGGTGAGGAGCGTGACGAACAGGGTCGTGCCCTGCTCGCGGGCGAGCTCCCGCAGCGCCCGCGCGGTCGGCTCGGGCACGTGGAAGCCGACTCCGTCCCCGGCCCAGTCCCGTACGCGCGGCCGAGGGCGGTCCAGCGCGAGCGGCAGCGTCTCCAGCCGGGCCAGGCGCTCGCGCCAGTAGCCGAGCGAGGCCGTACCCGCCTGTGCGGCCTGCCAGGCGGTGTAGTCGCCGTACTGGAGGCGGGGCGCGGGCAGGTCCTCCGCGTCCTGGTAGAGGGTGGTGAACTCGCTGGTCAGCAGGCCGGTGGACCAGCCGTCGCAGGCGATGTGGTGCAGGACGGCGACCATCAGGCAGTCCTCGCCCGGGGTGCGGAGCAGCAGCACCCTGATCGGCCACTCCCCGGCCAGGTCGAAGGGCCGCCGCGCCGCCGCCGTCGCCAGCCGCAACGCGTCATCCTCATCGGCCGCGTCGGCGGTCTCGAAGGGGACGGGTCCGGCGGGGTCGACTACCTGGCGGGGTTCACCGTCGGCCGTCACGTAGCGGGTGCGCAGGATCTCGTGGCGGGCCACGATCCGCGACCAGGCCGCGCGGACGGCCTCCGCGTCGATCGGCCCGGACAGCCGGACCGCCATCGGGACCAGGTATTCGGGGCTGTCCGGGGTGAGCCGGTCCAGCACCCACAACCGCCGTTGCGCGGGCGAAAGGGGCATCGGGAGGTTGCGGTCGGCGAGCGGAATCGCAGAGGTGCCATCAGGGGCTGGAGTCGACAGGCTTGCGATGATTCTGGCGACGCCTTCGACGGTGGGGTGGTCGAAGACGGCGCGCATCGGGATGGCCACGCCGAAGGTTTCCCGGAGGCGGGCGATCATGCGGACCACCAGGATGGAGTGGCCGCCGAGCCTGAAGAAGTCGTCGGTGAGGCCGGGCTGGACGCCGAGCATCTCCGCCCAGATCTCGGCCGTGCGCAGCTCGACCGGGGTGCGCGGCGCGCGGCGGGCGACGTCCGGTTCCTCCGGTTCGGGCAGAGCCTTGCGGTCGACCTTGCCATTGGCGTTGAGCGGGATCGCGTCGATCCGGGCGAAACGGGCGGGCACCAGGTAGTCCGGCAGCCGCTCCCCGCACCAGGCTGCCAGGTCAGGACGGCCGTCCCCGGTGCGCTCAGTTACCGCGGGCACCCAGTACGCGACCAGTGTCTCGCCCTTCGCCAGGACGAGAGCCTCGCGTACCTCAGGATGGGCCGTCAGCACGGCTTGGATCTCCCCCGGTTCGATGCGGTACGCGCGAATCTTGATCTGGTCGTCGGTACGCCCAAGGAAGTCCACGTCACCGCCGGGACGAACCCGGCCGAGGTCGCCCGTCCGGTAGAGGCGCGACCCCGCACGGCCGTACGGGTCGGGTACGAACCGCTCCGCCGTGCGGGACGGCATGCGGTTGTAGCCGCGGGCGACGCCGTCCCCGCCGATGTAGATCTCCCCGATCACCCCGACCGGGACCGGCTCGAGCCAGGCGTCCAGGACGTACATCGTGGTGTTGGGGATCGGGCGGCCGATCGGCACCAGGTCGCCGTCCACCGGGCCGGCCACGGTGTAGGTGCTGTTGGCGACGGAGATCTCGGTGGGGCCGTACTCGTTGAGCAGCCGGGTGGCGCCGGCCTTGGCCGTCCAGCGGTCCAGCACGCCGGCCGGGAAGGCGTCCGCGCCGACCGCCAGCAGTTCGGCGAGCCCGGCGGCCCGGGCGGGGTCGAGCTGGTGGGTGAGCAGTTCCAGGTGGCCGGGGGTGAGCTTGACGAAGCTGTAGGGGGCGGCGTCGGCGAGCAGCCCGCCCAGCGCGCCGGGCTCGGGGTCGGGTGGCAGCAGGTGCACCCGCTGGCCCAGCATCAGCGGGGTGAACAGGTTGGGCACCACCATGTCGAACGCGATCGAGGAGAACAGCGGTGCGCCGCCGCAGCCGTGGGCGGCGTAGCCTTCCACCGCCCACCACAGGTAGTTGGCCAGGCCCCGATGCCCGATCAGGACGCCTTTGGGGCGGCCGGTGGAACCCGAGGTGTAGATCACGTACGCGAGACCGTCCAGGTCGGCCTCGACGGGCGGGCGGCCGGTGGGGAGGTCGTCCCAGTCGGGCGCGCTGACCAGCGTGCCGTCCCAGCCCGCCGCCCGCAGCGCAGCGCCGTACGCCGGTTCGGCGATCAGGATCCTGGCCCCCGCGTCGGCCAGCAGCGCGGCCTGGCGCTCGGCCGGGTGGGCGGGCTCCAGCGGGGTGTAGGCGGCGCCCGCCTTCCACACCCCGAGCAGCGCGGGCAGCAGGTCGTGACCCCGGTCCAGGCAGACGCCGACGACCGACTCGGGCCCCGCGCCGAGGTCGCGCAGCAGCCACGCGGCCTGGTTGGCGCGCGCGTCGAGCTGCGCGTAGGTGCGGCGGGAGCCGTCCCAGGCGGAGACGGCGAGCGTGTCGGGCAGCAGGCGGGCCGTCTCCTCGATCACCTCCAGGGCGCTGACCTCGGGCCGGATCAGCGCGGTGGCGTTCCACTCGCCGAGCAGCCGGTCCCGCTCGCCGTCCGGCAGGCGGGCCGCGAGGGCGTCGCCGTCCGGGTCGGCCGCCATCGCGGTCAGCACCGCCTCGTACATCCCGGCCAGCCGCCCGGCGCCGGCCCGGCCGAGTACCTCGGGGCGTGAGGTCAGCGTCAGCAGGCCCGCCAGGACGGTCACCGACAGCGGGAACTCGTTCGGGCTGAGGTCGATGCTGCCGGGCAGGTCCACCAGACCGGTGTCGACGACGGTGAAGTCCAGATAATTGAAGTAGACCTCGACCAGCTGCCGCCCGCCCGCCAGCTCGCGCTGGATCGCGGGCAGGGGGAAGCGCCGGTGCGGCCACATCGCGGTCTCGGCGGCGAACACCTGCCGCGTCAGCTCGCGCCAGGTCGCCGCGCCGGGCCGGTGCGGGAACGGGACGGTGTTGATGAACATCCCGTAGACGCGGTCGGCGTCCAGCACCTCGGGCCGGGTGTCGCAGACCAGCCCGGTGTGGACGGCGTCCTCGTGGGTGAGCTGGGACAGCACCTTCAGGTGTGCGGCCAGCAGCACGCTCTTGAGTGGCGTCCCTGCCTCCGCCGCCAGCCGGGCCAGCCCGGCGTGCAGCGCGTAGAGCGGCACGGCCACCTGGTACGGCTCCCGCCCGCCCGCCGGGTCGGCCCAGGCGGCGGGTACGGCCAGCCGGGCGTGCTCGCGTACGACGCCGGTCCAGTACGCCCGCGCGTCCGGATCCGCCAGGGTGGCGCGCTCGGCGGCCACGAAGTCGGCGTACCGGAACTCCGGCGTCGCGCGCGGCGGCACGGGCAGGCCGTCGCGCAGCGCGCGGTAGCAGTCGAGGAGCTCCATCAGCAAGGAGTGGTAGCTCCAGCCTTCCAGGATGGCGTGGCATTCGGTCATCGACAGCCGCCAGACGCCGTCGGTGAGGCGGTGCGCGGAGACGCGCAGCAGCGGCGGGGCCGCGAGGTCGAACAGCGCCTGGCGTTCCCCGGCGAGGAAGGCCGCGATCCTGGCGTCCTGGTCCGGGTCGCCGCGCAGGTCGTGGACGCCGACGGGCATGTCGGCGTGGTCGTGGACGAGCTGGAGCGGCTCGGCGTACCCGGTGAGGTCGATGGAGGTGCGCAGCACCTCGTGCCTGGCCACGACGATCGCGGCGGCCTCCCGGAGGGCCGGCGCGGAGAAGGGGACCTCGTCGCGCAGGCTGAAGCTGGTGACGTTGTGGTAGTTGCGGACGTCCGGGTCGGCGAGCATCTCGTAGACCATTCCGGCCTGGACTCGCGACAGCGGGTAGGCGTCGGTCACGCCCGGGGGGAGGCGTTCGCGGTCGGCGGCGGAGATGAGGCTGAACGGGGCGATCGGGGTGAAGGCGTCGGGGGCGTGGCGTCCGGCGGTGTGCGCGGCGAGACCGGCGACGGTGCGGTGCTCGAACACGTCCCGGACCGCGACGTCGAAGCCTTCGGCCCGCAGCGCTCCGGCGAGCGCGACCGCGCGCAGGGAGTCGCCGCCGAGGTCGAAGAAGTCGTCCCCGGTGCCCACCGTGTCGCGCCTGAGGACGTCCTGCCAGACCGCGGCCATGCGGCGCTCGGCAGGGGTGGCGGGTGCGACGAATCCGTCCTCACGGTCGCCGCCGGGTGGCGGTAGCTCCGCCACGGCGAGCTTGCCGGTGGAGGTGAGGGGCAGGGCGTCCAAGAACACCACGGCCGAGGGCACCATGTACGGCGGGAGGGTTCCGCGCAGGAACTCGCGCACCCCGGCTGCGGTGGCGGCCCTCAGCCCGGCGGCGGCTTCCGGTCCGGCGGGGACGGCGTAGGCGACCAGGCGGCGGGCGCCGGGAGTGTCCTCGCGGGCGACCACGGCCGCGTCCGCGACGCCGGGGCAGGTCAGCAGGGCGGCCCGGATCTCGCCGGGCTCCACCCGGTAGCCCCTGATCTTCACCTGGTGGTCGGTGCGGCCGAGGAACTCCAGGTCACCGGCGTGCGTCCAGCGGGCCAGGTCGCCGGTGCGGTAGAGGCGGGCGCCCGCCGGGCCGTACGGGTCGGGGAGGAAGCGGGAGGCGGTGAGTCCCGGCCTGCCGAGGTAGCCCCGGGCCACCCCGGCCCCGCCCACGTAGAGCTCGCCCGCCACGCCGGGCGGGGCCAAGTCGCCGAACGCGTCCACGACGTAAGCGCGCAGGTCGGCCAAGGGCCGCCCGATCGGGCTGCCGGTCAGGCCGGAGGTGACGGTCTGGTGGGTGACGTGGACGGTGGTCTCGGTGATCCCGTACATGTTGACGAACTCGACGCCCGGCCAGTCGGGCAGGGCGGCCACGTCCAGGCGCTCGCCGCCGAAGACGACCAGGCGCGGCCGGTGGGCGGCGGCGCGGGCGAGCGCGGCGAAGGCCGACGGGGTCTGGTTGAGCACGGTGACCCGCTCGGCGGCCAGCAGCGCGGCGAACGCCTCCGGCTCGCGGGCGACGGCGTGCGGCACGACGACCAGCCGCCCGCCGTGAGCGAGGGCGCCCCACATCTCCCACACCGAGAAGTCGAAGGCGAAGGAGTGGAACATCGTCCAGACGTCACCGGGGCCGAAGCGGAACCGCTCCCGATCGGCGGTGAACAGCCGGGCCAGGTTGGCGTGCGTCACGAGCACACCCTTGGGCCGCCCGGTGGAGCCCGAGGTGTAGATCACGTACGCCAGCCGGTCGTGCTCGCCCCACGGTTCCGGATCACGGTCGTACCCACCCAGACCGACGCCTTGATCGAGGCGCCGATCCACGCCCACACGAAGACTCTGATCGTGTTGATTTACGCCCAGACCGACGCCCTGATCGGCATGCTGATCGTCGAAGCTCTGATCGAGCCGGAGTTGGCGGCCTGGGACCAGATGCGCGTGGGCCTCCGCCGTGACGACCAGGTCGATCCCCGCGTCGGCCACGATGAGGCGTAGCCGGTCGGCCGGGTAGGCCGGGTCGAGCGGGACGTAGGCGCCGCCGGACTTGGCCACCGCGAGCAGGGCCACCACCAGGTCCGCGCCCCGGTCCAGGCAGACGCCGACCCGCGTCTCGGGGCGCACGCCCTCGGCGCGCAGGCGGTGCGCCAGGCGGTTGGCGCGGGTGTTCAGCTCGCCGTAGGTCAGCCGGTCGGTCCCGGCGACCAGCGCGACCCGGCCGGGTGCCCGGCGGGCGTGCTCCTCAAAGCGGCTCACCACGTCGGGGGTGCGATCCTCGGCGGGCGCGCCGCTCCAGCGCAGCAGTTCGGCCCGGCTCGGCTCGTCCAGGATGGGCAGCTCGCTCAGCCGGGCCAGCGGGGCGGCGGCGACCGCGCCGAGCAGGCGGGTGAAGCGGCGGGCGAAACCTTCGGCGGTGGCGGCGTCGAACAGGGCGGTGGCGTACTCGACCGCCCCGAGCAGGGAGCCGTCCCGGCGGCGGTGCAGGGTGAGCTGGAGGTCGAACTTGGCGGTCACCGAGGCCACCGCGACCGGCTCGGGGCCCGCGTGGCGCCCGCCATTCTCGTGGACTTCCCTGCCGCCTTCCTCGTGTGCTTCCTCGTAGGCGAAGACGTGCTGGAACACCGGATTGCGGGACAGGTCGCGGTCCGCGCCGAGCGCGTCCACCAGGCGCTCGAAGGGGAGCTCCTGGTGGGCGAACGCGCCGAGCGCCGTCTCCCTGACCCGGTCCAGGAGTTCGGCGAAGGCCGGGTCGCCGCCCAGGTCGGCGCGCAGCGCCAGCAGGTTGACGAAGGAGCCGACCACGCCGTCCAGGTCCGGCCGGGTCCTGCCCGTGACGGGGGTTCCCGCCACGACGTCCCGCTGTCCCGCGTACCGGCCCAGGAGCAGGAGGAACACGGTGAGCATCGTCATGTACGGCGTCGCGCCGCGGACCCGCCCCGCCGCGGTGGCCGCTTCGGCGACCGCGGCGGGGACCTCGAAGACGGTCATCGCGCCCGCGGCGTCGCGGCGGGCGGGCCTGGGCCGGTCCGCCGGCAGGTCCACCGGGGTGAGGTCGGCGAGTCTGGCCCGCCAGTAGTCCAGATCGCGGCCTTCGGCGGGACGCGCGGCCTGCCAGGCGGCGAAGTCGGCGTACTGGACGGCGGGAGGGGGCGGCAGCGGCGTACCGGCCAGGAGCGCGGCCAGTTCCCTGCCGAGGATGCCCAGCGACCACCCGTCGCAGGCGATGTGGTGAACGGTCAGCGCCAGCAGCGGCCCGTCCGGCGCGGGCCGCCGCAGCAGCAGCGCCCGCCACGGCCGTTCGGCCAGGTCGAACCCGCGCCAGACCTCCTTGCCGATCGCCTCGCTCACGTCCTCGCCGTCCAGATCGGCGCAGCTCAGTTCGACCGGGGCGGGCGGGTCGATCACCTGGCGGGGTTCGCCGTCGGCCAGCACGTAGCGGGTGCGCAGGATCTCGTGGCGGGCCACCAGCGCGGACAGGGCGCGGCGTACGGTATCGGGGTCCTGGTGGGCGTGGAGGCGCAGGACGAGCGGGACCGCGTACTCGCCGGTGCCAGGGGAGAGCCAGTCCAGGAACCAGAGGCGGCGCTGCGCGGGTGACAGCGGCAGGGGCAGGGCGCGGTCCGCGCGGGGCAGCGTGCGCCCGCTGCGCTGGGTCCCGCCGAGGCGGCGTTCCAGCAGCTCACGACGGAGGGCGGCCGAACGCGAAACGCCTCGCGCCTCGGATGCGTCCCGTATGTCAGATATGTCGCGTGTGCCAGTTGCGTCCCGCGTAGCAGGTACGTCGCGTGCGTCGTGGGTCATCGCGGCCCTCCTCGGGAGAGCAGCCGCTCCACCTCGGCGTCGGAAAGTCCCTCGATCTGTGCCGTCATCTCGTCCTCGACGGCCCGCGCCAGGCGGGCCACCGTGGTGGCTTCGAACAGCACGCGCAGCGGCAGGTCCACGTCGAACTCCTCGATCAGACGATGGTGCACGCGGAGCGCGAGCAGCGAGTGGCCGCCCAGCGCGAAGAAGTCCTGGTGAATGCCGGGTTCGACGCCCAGCAGCCCGGCCCAGATGGCGGCGACCAGCTTCTCCGCGGCGGTACCGGGCGGTTCGTCGCCCTCGGGCTGGATCGTCCCGGCGGATGGCAGAGCGCGGCGGTCGAGCTTGCCGTTGGGGCCGAGCGGGAGCTGGTCGATGCGAATCCAGGTGGCGGGCACCTGGTAGGCGGGCAACCGCCGCCCGCAGTACCGGATCAGGTCATCGTCGGCCGGCGGTTCGCCGGCCCTGGGCACGTAGTAGGCGATCAGACGGTCCCGCTCGGCCACGACCACGGCCTCGCGAACGGCGGGGTGAGTGGCGGCGACCGCCGCGATCTCGGCCGGTTCGATCCGGAACCCGCGGATCTTGATCTGGTCGTCGGCGCGGCCGAGGAACTCCAGGTCTCCCTGGGGGGTCCAGCGCACGATGTCACCGGTGCGATAGAGCCGTTCGCCGGGGCAGCCGGGGTCAGGCACGAAACGTTCGGCGGTCAGCCCCGGCCGGTTCACGTATCCGCGCGCGGTTCCCGCCCCTCCGGCCAGCAGCTCGCCCGGCACACCGACGGGGACCGGCTCGCCATCGCCGTCCACCACCAAGGCGCGCATGTTGTCGATCGGTACGCCGATGGGGACCGGATCGCGGTCGGCGGTCTGATGAAAGGTGACGTCCACAGCGAGTTCGGTGGGGCCATAGAGGTTGTGCAGCCGCGCCGAACTCGCTTCCCGGAAGCGGCGCACGGTGGCGGCGGTGAGCGCCTCGCCACTGCAGAACACCTCCCTGACTCCGCCCGGCAGACGGGCTTCCACGTCGAGGAAGGCGTCCAGCATCGACGGAACGAAATGCAGGTGGGTGACCCGCTCCTCCTCCGCCAAGGCGGCCAGCCCGCGCGCGTCCCGGTGCAACCCCGGCGGGGCAGTCACGAGTGCGGCTCCGGTGATGAGCGGCCAGAAGAACTCCCAAACCGAGACATCAAAGGTGAACGGGGTCTTCTGCAACACCCGATCCCCCGGCCCCAGCCTGTAGGCCCGCTGCATCCACCGCATCCGATTCACGATCGCGCCGTGCTCCACCATCACCCCCTTGGGAGTCCCGGTGGACCCGGAGGTGTAGATGACGTACGCGAGATCCCGAGCATCCGTCTCCGGCAGGCCGCCGGCCTTGTCGATCCGCTGGTCTTGGGGATCGGGAGTGGGTACGGCCGAGAGCAGCAGGTCGGGCCGGTCGAACTGCTGGTCTTCGAGATCAAGGGTGGGAACAGCCGAGGGAAGCCGATCCGGCCGGTCAAACTGCTGATCTTCGAGATCGAGGGTGGGTACGGCTAAGGGCAGCAGGTCGGGCCGGTCGATCCGCTGGTCTTCGGGATCGAGGGTGGGAACAGCTGGAGGCAGCCGGTCGGGCCGGTCTGTGATGACGGCGGCCGCGCTGGTGTCGGCGATCAGCCAGGCCAGTCGCTCGTGGGGGTCCTCAGGGTCGAGAGGGAGGTAGGCGGCTCCGGCTTTGAGCACGGCAAGCAGGGCGACCACCAGGCTGGGGCCACGCTCCAGGCAGACTCCGGCTATCTCGCCCCTGCCAACCCCGGCCGCGCGCAACCGCGCCGCCAACCTGGTCGCCCGCGCGTCCAGCTCGGCGTAAGTGATCGAGCCGGTGGGGGCGAAGACTGCGACGGCGGCCGGGGTGGCGCGGGTCTGGGCGGCCACGAGCTCGTGCAGGCAGGCGGGCGGGTCCTGGACTGCGGGTCCGCTCCCCCACTCGGCCAAAGACCGCCGCTCCTCCGGCCCGAGGATGGCCAGCCGGGAGATCGGCACCTCGCCAGTCGCGTCGGTCGCGTCGGTCGCGTCGGTCGCGTCGGTCGCGTCGGTCGCGTCGAGATGGCCGGTGAGAGCATCGAGGAGCAGGGTGAAGCGGTCGGCGAAACGCTGGATCGTCGCCCGGTCGAATAGCGCGGTGGCGTACTCGAACCGGCAGGCCAGGGTTCCGTCCGGACGCAAGCGCAGCATCAGGGTGAGGTCGGCTTTCGCGGTCTGCCAGGCCGACAGCGCGTCGTCGCCGGTGTCCGTGCCGGGGTCGTCGCCGGTCTGGAGGTCGAACAGAACGCCCACCAGGGGCGTACGGGACAGGTCCCGCTCGGGCCGCAGCTCGTCCACCAGCCGCTCGAAGGGGAGGTCCCGGTGCGCGAACGCCTCAAGGGCGACGGTTCTGACCCGCTCCAGCAGCTCGGGAAACGCCGGATCGCCGCCGAGGTCGGCGCGCAGCACGAGCGTGTTGACGAAGAATCCGGCCATGTCGTCGAGCTCGGGCCGGTCGCGTCCGTCCACGGGCACGCCGACGGCCAGGTCGGTACGGCCGGTGTGCCGGGCCAGGAACACGTAGAACGCCGCCAGCAGCGTCATGAACGGCGTCGCTCCAGAGCGCCGCCCACGCTCGACCAGATCCCCGGCCGCGACCTCAAAGCCGAACATCGCCCCGCGGGGATCACGCACAGCGGGCCTGAGCCGATCCCCAGGCAGATCGAATGCCTCAACCCCGGCCAGCCGCTCCCGCCAGAACGCGATCAGCCCCGCCAGCCGCTCCCCATCAAGCACCCGCCGCTGCCAGTCGGCGAAGTCCGCGTATCCCAACCGGCCGGAATCGCGGGCGAGAACGCCAAGCCCACCGACTCCCTCACCTGCCGCGACCTCACCAGAACCACGGCCAAGAAGGCCGGACCCGCCAACCCCCTCACCCCTCCTCACGACCTCGCCCAAATCACGAGCAAGAACGCCAGACCCACCAGGTCCCTCACCTGTCGTGATCTTTCTTGGATCGCGGGTGAGGAGGTCTGGGTCCTGGAGGTCGCGGGCGAGGATGGTCAGGGTTCGGGCGTCGCAGGCGATGTGGTGGATGGTCAGGGCGAGGAGGTTCTCGTCGTCGGGTAGGTGGATCAGGAGGGCTCGCCAGACTGGGCCGGTGGCGAGGTCGAAGCCGTTCGCCAGGAGTCCCGCCATCAGGTCGGCGACTTCTGCGGCCGATTCGGCGGACGCCTCGGTCAGTGGGACCTCGGTGTGGGCGTCGGCGATCGCTTGTGGTTCGCCCTCGGTCGCGATGTAGCGGGTGCGCAGCACGTCGTGGCGGTGGGCAAGGGCCGCCAGCCGGGGGCGTTCCTGGCCGGGGGCGGGGATGATGAGGGGCACCACGTACTCGGGGCTGCCGGGGGTGAGCCGGTCCAGGAACCATAGGCGGCGCTGGCCGAAGGAGAGCGGGCCGGGGCCGGTGGAGGTGCGGGGGGTCAGCGGGGGCGGTGCTGCGGCGGCGGGGCCTTCCAGGTAGCGGGCCTGCGCGCGGACGGTGGTGGCGGCGAACAGTTCGGGGAGGTCCACCTCGCGGCCGGTGGCCTCGCGCAGGCGTGCCGCCAGCCTGGCGACCAGCAGCGAGTGCCCGCCGAGCTGGAAGAAGTCGTCCTCGGCGGCGGGGGAGACGTCCAGGAGGCCCTGCCAGACCTCGGCGACCAGCCGTTCTGTGGCCGTACGCGGAGGGGTGGCCGTTTCCTGCGGGAGTGGAAGCGGGAGCGCGGCCAGAGCGGCCCGGTCGATCTTGCCGCTGGTCGTCAGGGGGAAGTCGGCCACTTCGACGAGGACCGAGGGGATGAGCGGGTCCGGCAGGCGGGAGCGCAGGTCCTCGCGGAGCGCGGCGGGCGTGACCGGCGTGCGGGTGGTGAGGTGGGCGACGAGCCGGGCCGGCCCGGACGGCAGGCGGTGGGCGCTCACGACGGCCCCGCGCACGGCAGGGTGGGCGAGCAGCGCGGCCTCCACCTCGCCGGGCTCCACCCGGACACCGTTGATCTTGATTTGGTGGTCGGTCCGGCCGAGGAACTCCAGCGTTCCGGCACCGGTCCAGCGGGCGACGTCGCCTGTGCGGTAGAGGCGTTCGCCCGGCCGGAAAGGATCAGGCACGAACCGTTCGGCTGTCAGGCCGGGACGTCCCGCGTAGCCGCGCGCGAGGCCGACTCCCCCGGCGTACAGCTCCCCGGGGACTCCGACCGGGGCGCGCGCTCCGTCGGCGAGGACGAGGACGCGCAGGTTCTCGATCGGCGTGCCGATGGGCACGGCGCCTTGCTCGGCGCCGACCGGGTGGCAGGTGACGTCGATGGAGCACTCGGTCGGGCCGTAGGTGTTGTGGATCTGCGCCCGGGTCAGCGCCTGTACCCGCGCGCACAGGTCGGCGTGCAGGGCCTCGCCCGCGCAGAAGAGCAGTCGCAGCGCGCCGCATCGCTCCCAGCCGGGCTCCTCGACCAGCAGCCGCAGCAGCGCGGGCACCACCTGCAGCACGGTCACGCCGTGGTCGCCGACGGCGCGCACCAGGGCGGCGGGGTCGCGCTCCGCGCCGTCCGCCGCGAGGACCACCGTCGCACCGCTGACCAGGGGCGCGAAGAACTCCCACCCGGCCGCGTCGAACGTGAGCGGCGTCTTCTGCAACACCCGGTCGCCGGCACCGAGACCGTGCTCCCGCACGGTCCACAGGACCCGGTTGGCGATACCGGCGTGGGTGATGACGACACCCTTGGGACGGCCGGTCGAACCGGAGGTGTGCATCACGTAGGCGGCGTTGCCGGGGTGGACCTCAGGCGGGTCGAACGCACCAGTCCCGCTGACGCCGGTGACCTCGGTGGCCTCAATGGCGTTGGTGCACTCGGTGACGTCGCCCATGTCGCCGATGTCGTTGATTTCGTCGATCAGGACGAGGTGGCGCCCGCGTGCTGGAATCCGGTCCGCGAGGTCGCGGGAAGTGACCACCACGTCCACCCCAGCGAGCACCGTGTCCATCCAGGCAGCGGGGTGGCCGGGATCAACCGGCAGGTACGCGCCACCCGCCTTCCAGATCGCGAGCAGCGCGGCGGGCAACCGGGGCCCGCGGCGCAGACACACCGCGACCGGCGTCTCCGGGCCGACGCCAGCCGCGCACAACCGGTGGGCGAGGTCGCCGGCGTCGGCTTCCAGCTCCGCGTAGGTCAGCTCGCGCCCGCCGCCCACTACGGCCACCGCGCCGGGGGTGCGCCGGGCCTGCTCGGCGACCAGTTCGTGCAGCGGCGGCCAGACCCCCACGACCGGTCCCTCCTCAGAAGACCGGACCAACCGCTCCGCACCCGGCGCGGCCATCGCGAGCTCCGCACCCGCGACCGGTCCCTCCTCACAGGACCTGAGCAACCGCTCCGCACCCGGCGTAGCCATCGCAAGCCCCGCGCCCGCGACCGGCCCTTCCTCCCAAGACCGCAGTAGCCGCTCTTCACCTGGCGCAGTCATCGGGAGTTCCGCGATCGGCCGGTCAGGTTCGGCGAGGACGCCGTCGAGCAGGCGTAGTAGATGATCGCTCATCCGCGTGACGGTGGCCTCGTCGAACAGGTCGGCCGCGTACTCGAAGGTGAGCCGGATGCCGCCGTTCTCCTCGATCATGTGTAGCGTCAGGTCCAGCTGGGAGCCCCGCCTGGTGACGTCCAGCGGGACCGTCTCGCCGATCGGGGGCAGCGCCCCGGCCTCGGCGGGCATGTTGCAGGCGAGACGGACCAGGGGCGGCGCGGACGGGTCGTGGTCGCTGCGCAGCTCGCGTACCAGCCGCTCGAAGGGCACGTTCTGGTGCCGCATCGCACCGATCAGCGCGTCCCTGACCCGCTCAAGCACGGTACGGAAAGCCGGACGCCCGCCGAGGTCGGCCCGGACCACCACCATGTTGGCGAACATGCCGACCAGGTGATGCAGCTCGGGTTCGGTCCGCCCGGAGACGAAGCTGCCGACCGCGATGTCGGCGGCCCCCGTATAACGGTGCAGCAGCACGCAATACAGGCCAAGCACGGTCATGTACGGCGTCGCCCCGGCCGCCCGCCCGATCTCGCCGAGCGCCCGCACTCGCTCCGGGTCGAGCAGGACCTGGAGCGAATGCCCCTCGTAGGTCGGTCTGGCCGGGCGGCGGCGGTCGGCGGGGAGTTCGAGCGGTTCCAGCCCGGCCAGCCGCTCGCGCCAGTAGCCGAGATCGGCGTCCAGGCCGCCGCCCGCCAGCTGCTCGCGCTGCCACTGGGCGTAGTCGGCGTACCCGACCGGCAGTTCGGGGGCGGGTTCGAGGGCCGCGAGCTCGCGCAGGATCAGGGTCAGCGAGGTGCCGTCCACGGCGATGTGGTGGGCGGCGATGACCAGCACGTGGTCGCCCTCGCCGAGGCGGATCAGCTCCACCCGCCACAGCGGTCCCTGGTCGAGCCGGTAGGGGCGGGCACCGGTGTCGTACGCGCGCTGGTAGGCGAGGCGTTCTGCGGCGGCGGGCTCGGCGCCGGAGAGGTCCACCAGCGGGATCTCCACCGGGACGGAGGCCGCGATCCGCATGACGGGCTCGCCGTCGTGTTCCGCCACGGTCATCCGCATCGCGTCGTGCCGGGCCACGATGGCGGCCAGCCGCCGCCGGATCTCGGCCAGGTCCACGTCCATCCGCAGCCGGCCGGCGATGACCAGGTTGAACAGCGGCACGTCACCGGCCAGCCGGTCCATCAGCCAGACGCGTTCCTGAGCGGGCGAGAGCCGTACCGGGCCGTCGCCTTCGCGGCGGGGCACGCGGGCGCGCGGCGGGCCCGCGGAACCGGCCGCCAGGCGGGCCAGCAGGCGGCGCTTGACCTCCGACATCGGCGCTTCGATCATCAGCGGTTCACCGCCCGGACGGCGAGCAGGTCGGCGGCGACGGAGCCGGTGAGGCGGCGGCGGGACGCGGTGAAGAAGGAGTGGTCGCCGGCCAGGACCCGCAGGGTGAACTCGCCGCTCGTCTCGGCCCGCCAGGCGGCCAGTTCGGGCACGGTGACGCTCGGGTCGGCGGCGGCGCCGAAGACGGTCACCGGAACCGTCAGGGGTGGCTCGGCGCGGCGGGTCCAGGTCTCGAACACCTCGTAGTCGGCGCGTACGCCGGTCTCGAACATGGAGAACAGGCCCGGGTCGGCGAGGATCGCGTCCGGGATGACCCCCAGGCCGCGCAGGTGCGCGGTCAGTTGCTCGGTCGGCAGCCGGTGCACCAGCGTCGGCTCGATCAGGGCCGGGGCGGGGAAGGCGAAGACGGCGAGCAGCTCGGGCGGGCGCCGTCCCGACCTGGCCAGGAACGCGGCCAGCTCCCAGGCGACGAGCGCCCCCGAGCAGTAGCCGAGCAGCGCGTATGGCCGGGCGAGGTCGTCGGCCAGGCCTTCGGCGAGGGCGGGCACGAGTTCGTCCATCCGCAGGTACGGCTTCTCGCGCAGGCGGCTCTCGCGTGCCGGGAACCGTACCCCGCACAGGTCTATCTCCGGGGGCAGGTCGTCGGCCCAGTCGCGGAAGGTCGCGCCGCCGCCCCCCGCGTGCGGGAAGCAGATCAGCCGGATCGCGCCGTCTCCGGCCGGCCGGAATCGGGCCAGCCAGGGGTTCCTCGGGTCCGTCATGGCCTCTCCTCCAGCGTCCGGTCCTGCGGCGTCCGGTGGGCCGCGACTTCCGGCGACCGGCTCATGGCGTGCACGGTCGGATGGTCGAAGGCCCAGCTCAGCGGCAGCTCGACGGCCAGCTCCGCGGACAGCCGCCCGACCAGCACGGGCGCGAGCAGGCTGTGCCCGCCGACGTCGAAGAAGTCGTCGTGCCCGCCGACGTCACGACCGAGCACCTCGGCCCAGACGGCGGCGATCCGCCGCTCCAGTGGGGTGGCGGGAACGGCTTGGACGGGTTCCTGGGCGGGAAGGGGGTCCTCGGCCAGGGACCGGCGGTCGATCTTGCCGGTGGCGGTGCGGGGCAGCTCGTCGCGGAGCACGACCTGGGCCGGGACCAGGTGCGCGGGCAGCCGGGCGGCCAGGGCTCGCCGCAGCCCGTCCGGGGTGCAGCGCCCGGCCGGAACTACGTGCGCGACGAGCCTGTGCCCGACGTCTCCATGCCCAGCGTTCCCCTGGCCGACGTTTTCGCGCCCGACGTTCCCCTGGCCGACGTTTTCGCGCCCGACGTTCCCCTGGCCGACGTTTTTGTGCCCGATGTCTTCGTGCCTGGCGCTTCCGTCGCCGACGTATCCGTGCCCGGCGGATTCGTGCCCGGCGGATTCGTGCCCGGCGGATTCGCGTCCGGCGGATTCGCGTCCGGCGGCCTCCGGCACGGCCACGACGGCGGCCTGTGCCACCTCGGGGAGTTCTTCGAGGACGGTTTCCACCTCGCCGGGTTCGACCCGCACCCCGCGGATCTTGACCTGGTGGTCGGCCCGGCCGAGCAGCTCCACCTGCCCGTCGGCGCGGACCCTGGCCAGGTCGCCGGTGCGGTAGAGGCGCTGTCCCGATCCAGCTGGGTCTGGGAGGAAACGTTCGGCGGTCAGGGTAGGCCGTCCCAGGTAGCCACGGGCCAGGCAGGCGCCACCTACGTGCAGTTCGCCGGGAACGCCCGCCGGTACCGGGTTTCCCCGCCGGTCGAGCACGCATGCCCGTACGCCCGCGATCGGCCGCCCGACCGGGACACTGCTCGCCGTCCCCGGCTCGCCCGGGGCGGCGTCCGGGCAGAGGGCGTCCCAGGCTTCGGACGCGCCGTACAGGTTGACCAGGGCGCGGCCCGGCATGACCTCGCGGAACAGACGATCCAGCTCGTGCGAGAGCGGCTCGCCGCTGCTGATCCAGGTCGTCAGGTACGGCAATCGCGCGGCCAGGTCGGGGACGGTACGCACCAGCAGCCGCAGCAGCGACGGCACGAGCAGGATGCGGCTGACCCGGTTGGCGGCGAGCTCGGCGACGAGCGCGTGCGGGTCGCGGGTCGCCTCGGGCGAGAGGACGACCGTGGGCACGCCCGCCAGCGCCGGACCGAGCAGCTCCCACAGGCTGTCGACGAACGCGATGGGAGTCTTCTGGCAGGCCACCTCGCCGGGAGCGAAGGGCAGGTCACGATGCATCCAGGCGAGACGGTTGAGCAGGGAGCGCCCGGTGATCGCCACTCCCTTGGGGCGGCCGGTGGACCCCGACGTGTAGACGACGGCCGACAGCGCCTCCGGATCGGCACCGGTGACGACCATGGTCGCGTCGCCGAGATCACTCAGGCCATCCAGCTCGTGCAGGACGTGCAGGTTGTGCAGGACGTGCAGGTTGTGTAATTCGGGTGAGCCGTCTGATTCGTCCAGCTCGTGCAGGTCAGGCGGGCCGTCCAGTTCGTTCAGCTCGTGCAGGTCGGGCAGGTTGTGCAGGCGGTCGAGGTCGTCGATCTGGATGATGCGCCGCCGCGTGGAAGGCGTCCAGGTGCCGTCGGTGATGATCACCTGGGCGTTCGAGTCCTCGATCATGTAGTTCAGGCGGTCGTCGGGGTGGCTCGGGTCGAGTGGTAGGTAGACGGCTCCGGCGTACAGGATGGCGAGGGCCGCCACGGGCAGGTCGAGTCCGAGCCCGAGGCGGACGCCGACGACGCTCTCCGGCGGGAGCCGGTGGAGTCTGACCGCCAGGGCCCGCGCGCGGCGGTCGAGTTCCGCGTATGTCAGCTCGGCTGTGGCGGTTCTGAAAGCGACGGCCTGGGGATGCTGTTCGACCCGTCTCGCGAAAAGGCATGCGATTCGTTCGTCACTCGCGGCAGGCCCACCATCTAGGGCATACGGCTGTTCGCGGGAGATCAGGGACAGTTCGTAGATAGGCAGGTCCGGGTCGGCGACTCCGGCTTCCACCACCAGCCTTAACGCCGTGCTCAGCCGCTCGATGCTGCTGCGGTCCCACAGCTCGGTGGAGTACTCCAGGAACCCCTCCAACTCGCCCGACTCGCTCTGCCAGGCGTGCAGCGACAAGTCAAACGCGGCTGTGCTCACCTCGACCGGGACCGGCTCAACCCGCAGACCTGGCGCGAACTCCTCCGTCGGTTCGGGCGTGTTCTGCACCACCACCGCAACCTGAACAAACGGCGTCACCCCCGGCGTACGAACCGGAGCCAACTCCTCCACGATCCGGTCGAAAGGAACCTCCTGATGAGCGAAGGCGTTCACGGCGGTGTCCCGGGACCGCCGGATCACCTCGCCCAACCCCGGATCACCACTCAGATCCGTGCGCAAAACCAGAGTGTTGACGAAGAAGCCGACCAGTTCCTCCAACTCCGGCACCACCCGATTAGAGGAAAAGGTCCCGACCACCGCATCGCCGCTCCCGCAGTAGCGCGAGACCACCACGTTCATCGCGGCCAGCAACCCCATGAACAAGGTCGCACCCTCACCCCGGCATGCCTCGACCAGCCGCCGGGTCACCCGCACGTCCAGACCGAAGGGCACCCGCTCCCCCGCCCCGCTCCGCCGGGCTGGACGAGGTCGATCCAGCGGCAGATCCAGCACCGAATCCGCCCCGCTCAACGCCTCCCGCCAAAACGCCAGACTCTCCTGCGGCACCCCGTTCTCGCGCTCCCACACCGCAAAGTCCGAGAACGACACCGCCAAATCCGCTAGAACATCGCCCCGATACAAAGCGGCCAGATCCCGCAGGAAAACCGTCCCGGACCAGCCGTCAAAGACGATGTGATGCGCCGACACCACCAGCACATGCTCCCGGGCACCCACCCGCACCAACCGGAAAAACACCACCGGCCCCGCGGCCAGATCGAAAACCCGCCGCCCCTCCGCCCGAACCAACCCCCCGACCACGTCCCCCGGCGAACCGGGTTCCACCGGCGAGTCGACCCACTCCCAGCCCGCGGCCACGTCCTCCGGTAAACCGGACCCTCCCGACGCGTCGATCCACTCCACCCGAACCGGGACAGGCGGATCCACCACCATCACCGGCTCGCCGCCCACCCCCACAAAACGCGACCGCAACACCTCATGACGCGCCACCAAAGCCGACAACGCCCCATTCAGGCGACCCACATCCAAAACCCCGGTCAGCCGCAACGGCCACACCACCGAATAATCCCGGCCACCACCGGCCAGACCGTCCACGAACCACAGCCGCCGCTGACCCAGGGAGGGGGGCAGGGGGCCCTCATGAGGGCCGGGGGTGATGGCGGGGCGGGTGGAGGGGGAGGGGGAGGTCAGGCGGTCTCGGAGGAGTTCGGACAGGTTGGCGATCGTGGGGGTGGCCAGGAAGTCCGCGAGGGGGACATCTCGGCCGAAGGCGCGCCGGATCCGGGCCAGCAGGCGGCCGGCGAGGAGGCTGTGGCCGCCGAGGTCGAAGAAGTGGTCGTGCACTCCCGCGCGGTCCAGGCCGAGCAGCGTGGTCCAGATGCCGGCGACTGCTTGCTCGATGGGGTCACGCGGCGGCTCGTACGACCGGTCGAGATCTGGACGCCCGGCCTCGGGTTCCGGCAGCGCCGCCCGGTCGACCTTCCCGCTGGGACTGACCGGCAGCGCGTCGAGCAGGACGAACTGCGACGGCACCATGTATCCGGGCAGCGCCAGCCGCGCGTGCCGGAACATCTCGCTCGGCCCCGGCCACGCCCCTTCCGCGACCACGTAGGCGATCACCCTGCGGTCGCCCTCGTGCTCGGGCGCGGTGACGACGGTGTCCCGTACCGACCGATGCTTGCGGAGCACCGCCTCGATCTCGGCCAGTTCGACCCGGAACCCCCGGATCTTGACCTGCTGGTCGGCCCGGCCGAGGAACTCGATGAGCCCGTCGCCGCGGCGTCGCACCAGGTCCCCGGTCCGGTAGAGCCGCCGCCCCGCCGCTCCCGGGCGCGGATCGGGCACGAACCGCTCGGCTGTCAGCCCCGGCCGCCCGAGATACCCTCGGGCCAGCCCGTCACCCCCGACGAGCAGTTCGCCGGTGACGCCGTCCGGCACGCGGTGGAGACGCCGGTCCACGATGCTCACGCTGGTGTACGGCAGCGCGTCGCCGATGGGCACATGCCCGGTGTGGTCGCGCGGCACCGGATAGCAGGTGCTGAAGATCGTGCACTCGGTCGGGCCGTACCCGTTCATGACCTGGCCGTTCGGGACCAGCGCGGCGGCCCGCCCGACGTGGTCGGCGGACAGCTGGTCCCCGCCAGCGATCAGCCAGCGTACGGTCGGGAACGGGCGCTCGGCGCAGTCGACGACGGCGTGGAAGAGCGCGGCCGTCAGCCAGGTCACGGTGACCGGTTCGGCCGCCAGGAACGCGGCGACCCGCTCGGGCAGCGCCTTTCCCGGCGGGAGGATCGCCAGGGTGTGCCCGTTGACCAGGCAGCCGAACACCTCCAGGACCGACACGTCGAACGAGAGCGGAGTGGCGAACAGGAACACCTCGTGCCCGTCCAGCGGCAGCCAGCCCGGTTCGCTGACCCGCCGCGTGACAGCGCCGTGCGGAACCCCGACTCCTTTGGGCCGCCCGGTGCTGCCGGAGGTGTAGATAACGTACGCGAGGCTGTCCGGCCCATATCCGGCCGCACTCAAGAAGCCCGGCGCGACGCCATCCGCGACCCGAACGAGCCGGAGCCCTTCCGGGAGGCGAGGAGCGGAGGCATCGTCGGTGATGATCACCGTCGTCCCCGAGTCCTCGATCATGTACGTCAGGCGTTCCCGCGGGTATTCGGGTTCCAGCGGCAGGTACGCGGCTCCGGCCAAGAGCACAGCCAGCAGCGCGACCGGCACGTCAAGCGATCGTTCGAGACAGACGCCGACAGTCGTCCCCGGTGAGACGCCGAGCTCGTTCAGACGGGCTGCGAGCCGACGCGCGCGATGTTCGAGCTCGCCGTAGGTCAGCTCGGCTCCGGCACAAGTCGCGGCGACCGCGCCGGGACACCGAGCCGCCTGCTCAACGATCAACTCGTGCAGGAGGCGCGCCGGAGTCGACTGATCCACTTCCTGCACCAGGGGTGGAACCAGAGGCAGTTCGTGAATGGACAGGTCCAGATCGGCGAGCCCCGCCTCGAGCACCAGCCGCAACGCATCTCCCAGCCGCTGGGCACTCCCCCGATCCCACAACTCGGTGGAGTACTCCAGGAACCCCTCCAACTCGCCCGACTCGCTCTGCCAGGCGTGCAGCGACAAGTCAAACGCGGCTGTGCTCACCTCGACCGGGACCGGCTCAACCCGCAGACCTGGCGCGAACTCCTCCGTCGGTTCGGGCGTGTTCTGCACCACCACCGCAACCTGAACAAACGGCGTCACCCCCGGCGTACGAACCGGAGCCAACTCCTCCACGATCCGGTCGAAAGGAACCTCCTGATGAGCGAATGCGTTCACGGCGGTGTCCCGGGACCGCCGGATCACCTCGCCCAACCCCGGATCACCACTCAGATCCGTGCGCAAAACCAGAGTGTTGACGAAGAAGCCGACCAGTTCCTCCAACTCCGGCACCACCCGATTAGAGGAAAAGGTCCCGACCACCGCATCGCCGCTCCCGCAGTAGCGCGAGACCACCACGTTCATCGCGGCCAGCAACCCCATGAACAAGGTCGCACCCTCACCCCGGCATGCCTCGACCAGCCGCCGGGTCACCCGCACGTCCAGACCGAAGGGCACCCGCTCCCCCGCCCCGCTCCGCCGGGCTGGACGAGGTCGATCCAGCGGCAGATCCAGCACCGAATCCGCCCCGCTCAACGCCTCCCGCCAAAACGCCAGACTCTCCTGCGGCACCCCGTTCTCGCGCTCCCACACCGCAAAGTCCGAGAACGACACCGCCAAATCCGCTAGAACATCGCCCCGATACAAAGCGGCCAGATCCCGCAGGAAAACCGTCCCGGACCAGCCGTCAAAGACGATGTGATGCGCCGACACCACCAGCACATGCTCCCGGGCACCCACCCGCACCAACCGGAAAAACACCACCGGCCCCGCGGCCAGATCGAAAACCCGCCGCCCCTCCGCCCGAACCAACCCCCCGACCACGTCCCCCGGCGAACCGGGTTCCACCGGCGAGTCGACCCACTCCCAGCCCGCGGCCACGTCCTCCGGTAAACCGGACCCTCCCGACGCGTCGATCCACTCCACCCGAACCGGGACAGGCGGATCCACCACCATCACCGGCTCGCCGCCCACCCCCACAAAACGCGACCGCAACACCTCATGACGCGCCACCAAAGCCGACAACGCCCCATTCAGGCGACCCACATCCAAAACCCCGGTCAGCCGCAACGGCCACACCACCGAATAATCCCGGCCACCACCGGCCAGACCGTCCACGAACCACAGCCGCCGCTGACCCAGGGAGACCGGTGCGACCAGGGTTTCCGTCGGTGGGGCTAGTTCGGTCATCGGGAGTCACCTCCGAGTCCGCGTAAGAGTTCAGCCAGTTCCGGGGTGTCGCCGACGGCTGCGGCCAGGGCGCGGCCGGCGCGGAGGCGGGTCGCGGTGGCGATCTCCGGTCCGGGTGAAGCCGTCGCGCGGTCGACGGCGTCGGCCACGTCGGCCAGGCGGGGGTGCTGGAAGATCAAACGAACGCCCGCGCTCACCCCGAGGCGGCGGCGCATCCGGGCCGCGGCCTGGGCGGCCAGGAGCGAGTGGCCGCCGAGTTCGAAGAAGTCGTCATCGGGGCCGACTTCGGCGACTCCGAGGACCTCGCACCAAATCTCGGCCAGCGTGTGCTGAGTCTGTCCGGACAGCTCAGCCCGGTCGGCGCGGGCGGGAACGGGGTCGGGCAGCGCCTGCGTGTCGATCTTCCCGCTGCCTGTCCTGGGCAGGACGGGCAGCCACACGTACGCGGCAGGGACCAGGTGGCCCGGCAGCAGCCGGGCCGCGTGCGCCCGGATCTCGCGTGCGCTGACCTGCCCCTCCTCGCTCGGAACGAGGTAGGCGACCAGATTCCCGGCGCGTACGGTCACCGCCGCGTCCCGCACGGACCGATGCCGGCGCAGGATCGACTCGGGTTCCGCGGGCTCGATCCGGTAACCGCGCAGGCTGATCTGGTTGTCGGCGCGGCGTACGAACTCCAGGGAGCCGTCGGCGAAACGTCGGCCGATGTCGCCCGTCCGGTAGAGGCGACGGCCGGTGGCGAAGGGGTGCGGGATGAAACGGTCGGCCGTGGCGCCGGGCGCGCGGAGATAACCCCGGGTCAGCCCGAGCCCGCCGATGTGGATCTCGCCGGGGACCCCGTCGGGCACGGGTTCCAGCTCCCGGTCCAGGAGGTGGATCTCGGTTCCCGGGATGGCCCGGCCGATCGTGACCCTGGCCCGGTCGGTGCTCGCGTCCAGGTGGGCGATGGCGGAGACCATGCTCGCCTCCGTGACGCCGTAGGCGTGCGCGAGCCGTACCGAGGGGGCGACCTGGCGCCAGCGCGCGAGCTGGGCCGGGTCGGCGGGCTCGCTGCCGATCACGACCAGCCGCAGCGACTCGGGCACCGGCGCGCCGTCCTCAGCGATGGCGGCGCACAGGAGGTTCAGGTAGGACGTCGGGAGATGCGCGACGGTGACGCCGAGCCGGGCTACCGCCTCCAGGAAGGTCTGCGGGCTGTCGAGCATGTCGTCGGAGCGCAGAACCAGGGCAGCCCCGGTGGCCAGACAGGGGAAGATCTCCTCCGCGCTGAGGTCGAACCCCAGCGAGCCGAACTGAAGCACCCGATCCTCCGAGTTCAGCCCGTACGCCACGAGATCGGCCGCCACATAGGCCTCAAGCCCGCCCCGAGTGACCTCGACCCCCTTGGGCCGCCCGGTCGACCCCGACGTGAACATCACATAGGCAAGGTCGTCGGGACCGACCTCGGGCCACGCCTGCGCCGGTTCCTCGGGAGCCTCGGTCTCCGTGAGATCCACAACGAGCGCGTTCTGCGCAGAGCTGACCCGATGCGAAGTCTCCGCGAGAGTCACCACGAGCGCGTCCGGCGGGAGGCCGGTCGCGTGCTGAGCGGTCGCGTGCCGAGCGCTGGTGAGTACGGCGGCCGGGGCCGCGTGGCCGAGAAGATCGGCGATTCGCTCCACGGGCTGGTCCAGCTCAATCGCCAGGTAGGCCGCCCCTGCCCGCAGCACACCCTGGATCGCGACGATCGCCTCCGGCGACCGGTCACAGCAGACCGCGACCAGCGATCCCGGCCCCACACCGCGCTGCCCAAGCTGCCCGGCCAGCCGATCAGCGGCCAGGCGCAACTCGGCGTAGGTGAGCCGCTCCGACCCCGACGCCGAGATCACCGCCACCGGGCTGGGCGTGGGGGGTTCAGGGGCAAGCCGGGGTGCGCTGGAAGTGCGCGGTTCGGGGGTGAGCGGGGATGCACTGGGCGTGTGCGGTTGGGGAGCGGACCGAAGGGCGTTACGTGTGCGCGGTTCGGGAGCGGGCCGGGGGTCCCCCGGCGTGCCCAGTTCGGGGGTAAGCCAGGGTGCGCTGGGCGTGCTCGGTTCGGGAGAGGCCCGAAGGACGCTGGGCATGCACGACTCGGGAGTCAGCGGGGATGCGCCGGACATCCTTTGATCGGGAGTGGGCTGCAGCGCGCTGGTCGTGCGCGACTTGGGAGTCAGCAGAGATGCGCCGGACGTGCTTAGTTCGGGAGCGGGCGGCAGTGCGCTGGTCGTGCGCGGTTCGGGAGTGGGTCGGGGGACGCTGGGCGGTGTGGCGAGGATTCTGGCTCGGTCGTGGGTGTCGAGCAGCGGGAGTTCGGTGATCGGGCGGGTGGGGTGGGTGACGGCTGCCGCCAGGAGGGGGCACAGGCAGGCGAGTAGGGAAGTGGCGGTGGGGGTCTCGAAGAGTTCGGTGCTGTACTCGGCGAGCAGGTGGGCGTCGCCGGTGACGGTGAGGCTGAGGTCGAACAGGGAGACTCGCCGGTCCAGCACGGTCAGCGGGGTGACCTTGACGCCGTCCAGGTGGAGTCGTCCCGACGAGAGGGGTTCGGCGTCCAGCATGACCTGGAACAGGGGGTTGTGGCCTGGTGTGCGGGTGGGGTTGACGGCGTGGACGATGCGGTCGAAGGGCACCGAGGCGTGCTCATGGGCCGCCAGTACCGTTTCCCGCACTCGGGCGAGTAGATCGCGGAATCCCTCTCGGGGCCGTACCTGGACTCGGAGCGGGAGCGTGTTCGCGAAGCACCCGATCAGCGCCGCTGTCTCGGGGCGGTCGCGGCCCGCGTGCGTGGTTCCGATCACGAGATCCTCAGCGCCGCTCACCCGGTGCAGCAGCAGCGCGAAGGCCGCCAGCATCGCGGTGTACGGCGTCGCCCGCAGTTCCCTGGCCAGCGTGGCCAGCGCGGCAGGTGGCGGGTCCACGGCGAGGAGCGCGCCCTGGTATCCCCGCACGCTGGGTCGGCGCCGGTCCACCGGCAGTTCCAGCAGCGGTGGCGCTCCGGCCAGAGACTGCGCCCAGTAGGCGATCCCCCGATCCAGCTCGCCGCGTTCGACCAGCGCACGCTGCCACAGGGCGTGATCGGCATACTGCAGCTGAAGCGGCGGCAGTTCCGCGCCCCGGTAGGCCACGCTCAGCTCGTCCAGCAGCACCCCCACCGACCACCCGTCGCAGATCGCGTGGTGCACGGCCAGCAGCCAGACGTGCCGGTCGGGGGCGGTCCGCAGCATCTCGCTGCGCACCAGCGGGCCATCGAACGCCCGCCGCGCGTGCTCGGCGGCGTGCGCCTCAACCTCGCCCGGCCCGATGTCGATCACCGGCAGCGCGACGGCGAGTTCGTCCGCGATCACCTGATGGGGCCGGCCGCCGACCGGCCGCAGTGTGGTGCGCAGCGACTCGTGCCGCGCGACCACCCGCTGCAGCGCCGCGTGGAAAGCTGGGACGTCCAGCGGGCCGGTGAGTTCCAGCGCCAGGTGCATCGTGTGCGGCGGCGGACCCCCGGCAAGCTGTTCCAGGAACCAGAACCGCTCCTGTGCATAGGAGGCGGGAACCGCGACGACCGAGCTCACCAGGCCACCTCCGCACCCATTTCGCCGAACCCGCCGGGCCCGACCAACCCATCGATGAACCGTTCCTGCGCGTAGGAGGCGGGAACCGCGACGACCGGGCTCACCGGGCCACCTCCGCACCGATTCCGCCGAACCCGCCGGGCTCGTCGAAGCCATCGATTCCGTCGGGGTCGTCGAAGAGGTCGGCGTCCATCCGGTACGCCTCCCGGCCCGCGGCCACCAGCGGGAGGGTGAGCGCGAGCCCCCTCGCCGCGACCCGCTGGGCGATGGCCGCGACGGTCGGCGCGGCGAGCAGGTCCCGTACGGACACCTCGCGGCCGAGCCGAGCGCGCAGCTGGATGGCGGCGCGTGCGGCCAGCAGGCTGTGCCCGCCGAGGGCGAAGAAGTCGTCGAAGGCGCCCACCCGTGGCACGCCCAGCACCTCGCCGAGCACTGTGGCTACCGTCAGTTCCAATTCGTCCCGAGGCGCCACAAATGGCAGGTCGGACGCGGGCGGCGCGGTCTCGGCCAGGGCCCGCCGGTCCACCTTGCCTGAGCTGGTCCTCGGAAAGGCGGGCACCTCGGTGAACGACCCGGGGATCATGTAGTCCGGCAGCCGCGACCCGAGCCATTCCCGCAGGTCGGCGACCCTCCCGGGGGCGACGATCAGGTACGCGGCGAGCCGTTCGGACCGCCCCGTGGCCTGACCAGCGGAGTCGGCGCCCGCATCGCGGCAAGCGACCACGACCGCGTCGCGGACGCCGGGGCAGGTGCGCAGCACGGCTTCGATCTCGCCGGGTTCGACTCGGAAGCCGCGGACCTTGACCTGGTCGTCGGCGCGGCCCAGGAACTCGATGGCTCCGTCGGGGCGCACCCGGCCGCGGTCTCCGGTGGCATAAGAGCGAGCGCCGGGCGGGCCGGTCGGGCAGGGCACGAACCGTTCGGCGGTGCGGGCGGGCTCACCGTGATACCCGCGGGCGAGGGTGGGGCCGGAGAGGTGGATCTGCCCGGCCGTCCCGGTGGCGGCGGGTCGCCCGGCCTGATCCAAGACGCGGGCAGTGACGCCGGGCAGCCCGCGCCCAATGGGCAGCCACAGCGCACCGCCAATGGCGGCCTCGTCCCGTAAAGCCCCGTCCCGTAAAGCCCCGTCCCGTAAAGCCCCGTCCCGTAAAGCCCCGTCCCGTAAAGCCCCGTCCCGGAAGATCTCGTCCTGCAAGGCCCCGTGCCGCAAGGCACCATCCCTCACGATCTCGTTCCACAAGGTCCCGTCTTGCAAGGCCTCGTCCTGTAAGGCCCCGTGCCGCATCTCGGCCAGCAAGATCTCGTTCCGCAAGGTCCCGTCCTGCAAGGCCTCGTCCTGCAAGACCCCGTCCCACAGGGTGCTGCCGACCGTGGCCTCGGTCACGCCGTACACGTTGAGGATGCGTGGGCCACGACCTGTCACGCGGCGCAACGCCCGGTATTCCGCCGGGGTCCATGGCTCGCCGCCGACGGCGATGAGCCGCAGGAAGGACAGGCTCTCGCCAGTGGCGGCGCAATGATCGACTAGCAGCCGCACGACCGAGGGCAGGAACTCGCCGTAGCGCACGTCGTTGTCGCGCAGCGCCTGGTAAAGCGCGGCCGGGTCGAGGACGGTGTCGCGTGGGCAGATCACCAGTGTGCCGCCGCTGGCCAGCGCCCGGACCAGGTCGCCGGTGCACACGTCGAACGGGAACGCGGCGAGTTGCGCGTGCGCGCCGGGGCGCAGTTGGTAGGCCTCAGCCCAGGCCCGGTATTCCGCCGCCAGCCCGCCGTGGGTCAGCACGACCCGCTTGGGCCGTCCGGTGGATCCCGACGTCGTGATCAGGTAGGCGGCGTTCTCCGGATCGGCGACGGACAGCCGGTTCCCCTCGTCCGGCCCGGCGAGAGCGTCCACGGCGACGACCGTGGCGGAACCGCCGACAGCGAGGGCGAGGGCGGGCTTGAGCCGCGCGGTGGTCAGGATGATCGTCGCTGAAGTGTCGAGGAGGGCGTGGCGGAGGCGTTCAGTCGGCCAGGAGGGGTCCAGGGGAAGGTAGGCCGCGCCCGCTTTGAGCACACCCAGCACGGCAGGCGGCATGGCGAGGTCGCGATCCAGGCACAGGGCGACGACCTGCTCAGGACCCGCCCCCGCGCGCCGCAGGAAGGCCGCGACCTGGTTGGCCCACCGATTCAGCTCCCCGTAGGCGAGGGAGCCACCGCCGCAGAGCCGGACCGCGACCGCACCGGGATGGGCAGCAGCGTGCCGCTCGACAAGGACCTGGACCGGGTCGGGGCGACCCAGGACCAGTTCGCCAACCGGCAGATCCGGCTCGACCAGGGCCTGGGCGGGGTCAGGGCAATCCAAAACCAACTCGCCCACCCGCACATCCGACTCGACGAGCATCTCAATGGGATCCGCGCGATCCAAAGCCAACTCGCCAACCGGCGAATCCGGCCCAACGAGCACCTCAACGAGATCCGCGCGATCCAAAGCCAACTCGCCGACCGGAACCTCCGGCTCGACCAGGGCCTGGACGGGGTCGGGGGACTCCAGAGTCAGTTCGCCGACCGGCAGGGTTGGGTCGTTGAGGGCGGCGGTGAGGAGGTGCTCGTACTGGTGGGTGAGGCGGGTGATCGTGGCGGGGGCGAACAGGTCGGCCCGGTATTCCCAGATCATGGTGATTCGGGGGTCGCGCTCGTTGGCGGGGAGATCTGTCTGGCGTTCCGCGCGGGGAACCGCCAGGACGGAGAGGTCTACCTTGGCGGTGCCGTTCTGGCGTTCTAGGTAGGTTCCGTGGACGTCGCCCAGGTCGATCGGGCCGAGTGGTGCGTCGTCCATGTTGAACATCGCCGCGAACAGCGGATTGCGGCCGGGGGTTCGGGCCGGAGCCAGTGCCTCCACCACGCGGGTGAACGGGAGTTCCTGGTTGGCCTGGGCGCCGAGGGCGACCTCCATGGCCTGGCTGAGCACGTCGGCGAAGCTGGGGTTTCCGGTCAGGTCGAAGCGGAGGGTCACCGGGTTGACGAACATCCCGAGAACGTTCTCGCTGCCCGGGACGCGGCGGTTGGCGAAGGCCGAGCCGACGCACAGGTCTCGCTGGCCGCCGACCCGGTGCAGGAGTGTCGCGTAGGCCGCCAGCAGCGTGGCGAACAGCGTCACGCCGCGTTCGCGGGCGCAGGCGCGGACCCGCTGCGACAGCTCGGCCGGCAGTTCCACCCGGTGGGCCGCGCCCGCGAACGCCGGTCCCGGCGGCCGGGGCCGGTCGTAGGGCAGGTCCAGGGAGTCATCGGCGCCCCTCAGCCGCCGCGTCCAGTACTCCCTCTGTTCCGACAGATCCGTCTGCCGTTGCCAGCGCGCGAAATCGCCGTACTGGATCTGCGGTTCCGGCAGATCGGCCTGCCGCTGCCAGCGCGCGAAATCGCCGTATTGGGCCTGCGGTTCCGGCAGATCTGCCCCCCGTCGCCCGTCCGCGAAGTCGCCGGACTGAACCCGCAGTTCCGGCATATCCGGCCGCTGTCGCACCTGCGCGAAGCCGCGCACCTGCGGTTCCGGCGATTCATCCCCCCGGTAGAGCGCCGAGAGCTCCCGTACCAGCAGCGCGAATGACCAGCCGTCGTGGACGAGATGGTGTTCGACGAGCACGAGTTCGTGCAGCAGGGGGTTCAGGCGTAGCAGCGTCCAGCGCACCAGCGGTAGCCGGGTCAGGTCGAACGGGACGCGCGTTTCGGCGAGCACGGCCGCCTCGCGTCCGGCCTCGTCCACCTCCACCAGGGGGATCTCCACCCGGTATGGCGGATGCACCCGCTGCACCGGCCCTCCGTCGGCGCCGGTCGCCACTGTCGTCCTGAGCACCTCGTGCCGTTCGACCAGCCGGGTGACCGCGTATTCCAGGCGGGCGTGGTCAAGCGGCCCGGCCAGCCGGAACGTCGTGGGCGCGTTGTAGGCGATGTTGCCGGGCTGGAGCTCCTCCTGGAACCAGATCTGCTCCTGGGCGAGCGACAGCGGCACTTCCCCCGGCCCGCCACCGGCGGCGGTGAGCGGCGGCCAGGTCGAGCGGGACCGGCCGGAACCGGCGAGCGCCGCGAGCCCGGCTACGGTCGGGGCCGCGAACACCTCGCGTAGCTCAAGCTCCACGCCGGTCGAGGCGCGCAGCGCGGCCAGCACCCGCATCGCGCCGATCGAGGTGCCGCCCAGCTGGAAGAAGTCGTCGTCCACGCCGACCGAGGGCAGTCCGAGCACCCGCCGCCAGATCCCGGCCAGCTCGCGCTCCATCTCAGTCCTGGGCGGGCCCGAAGTCCCCGCCTCCATCGGCCGCCCCGGCAGCGCGGCCCGGTCGAGCTTGCCCGCCGCCGTGACGGGCAGCCGGTCGTGCAGGTGCCAGGCCCCCGGAATCATCCACGGCGGCAGCCGCTCGGCCAGCCACGCCCGCAGCTCCCCAGGAGACGGCGGGCTGCCGGCGGCGACGAGATGGGCGTCAAGCCGATCGGGCCCGGCCACCACGCAGCACCACGCCACCGCCGGATGCGCGCCCAGCGCCGCCTCCACCTCACCGGGCTCCACCCGATGCCCGCGAATCTTGACCTGCTCGTCCACCCGCCCGAGGAACTCCAGCCCATACGGCTTCCGCCGCGCCGCCCGGTCACCCGTGCGATACATCCGCGCCCCCGGCGGCCCATACGGATCGGGCACGAACCGCTCCGCCGTCTCCCCCGGACGCCCCAGGTACCCCCGGGCCAGAGCGTCGCCGCCGATGTAAAGCTCCCCGCCCCGGCCACCACGGACCCGCCGCAACTCCCCATCCAGAACCGCCAGCCGCCGAACCCCGACCCGCCGCCCGATCGGCACCTGTTCCGCCTCGGCCGAAACCACCTCGTGCAAGCTGGCGGTGATCACGGCCTCCGTCGGCCCGTACGCGTTGACCAGCGGCACACGATGCGCACCCAGATAACGTCGCGCGGCCTGAACCGGAAGCCGCTCCCCACCCGCCAGCAGCAACCGCAACGACCCAGCGGGCAGCGGGCGTTCCTCCGCCATGAGCTCCGCGAACAACGCGGCGGGCAGATCGGCCACGGTCACGCCGTCACCGAGAGCACGGCGCACCTCGGCGGTCCCCCACGGATCGGGGCCACGCATGACCACGGTCGCCCCACTGCCCAGCGCCACGAACAGCTGCTCGATCGCGACGTCCACCGACTCCCCGGCCACCTGCAGGACGGTGTCCCGCGGCCCAACCCCCAGCCGTACGGCCATGGCCCGCACATGCGCCGCCACCGCCCCATGCGCCACGACGACCCCTTTGGGCGTCCCAGTGGACCCCGAGGTGTAGACGACGTAGGCCGCCGCCTCCCGCGGAACCTCCGGCCAGGCCGCGACGGCGGGCCCGCCGGGCCGGTCCACGTCCACGTTCGTGAGCCCCGTGAAAGTACCGACCACGATGGTCGCCCCGGCGTCGGCGAGGATCGCCCGCGCGCGCCGATCAGGGGATCCCACCGGCACTACCAGGAACGCGCTCCCCGCCTCCAGCACGGCCAGCAGCGCCACCGCCAGCCGTACCCCGCGCGGCACGCAGACCCCGACCACCCGCTCGGGCCCCGCGCCGAGCGCCCGCAACCGCCCCGCCAGCGCCAGGGAACGCTCGGCGAGCTCCCCATAGGTCAGCTGCTCCGCGCCACACACGACGGCGACCGCCTGAGGCCTTCGCGCCGCCGCCGCCAGCACCGCTCCATGCAACGTCGCGGTCATCGGCAGGCCAGCGCTTCGACGGTACGGGTGAACAGCGTGCGGTCGTGGTGCGCGGAGGCCATGGGCGTGATGACGACCTGGGTCGCCCCCGCCTGCTCGTACCGGTCCGCCATGGCGCGGATGTCGTTCTCGACACCCAGCACGGCGATGGCGGCGAGCATCTCATCCCCGACCGCGCCACGCGCGAGGTCGCCGCCGAACCCGCTCCGCTCGTACATCCGCCGGTAGGAGGGCACCCGCGCGTACGCGGCGAGGTAACGGCGCAACAGCTCCCGATCCTGATCCAGATCGTCGCAGACCGCGCCAGGAACCATCGCGACAACGGGGAACCCGTCCAAGGAGCGCCCGGCGGCACGCAAGCCCCGCCGCAACGCGGGCATGACCACCTCGCGCAGGTGATCGGCCGTGCACATCCACACCAGCAGCCCGTCCGCGACCTCCCCGGCCAGCTCCGCCAGCGCCGGCCCGAACGCGCCGACGTACACGGGCAGCCCGGCGCGGCGCGGCGAGACGTAGACGGCGTTGGCCCGGAACCGGGAGCCTGTGGTGTGCACCTCGCCGTCGCGGACCAGAGCGGTGACGACCTCCAGATACTCGCGCATGGACGGCACCGGCGCGTCCGCCGGCCGGCCGAGCATCCAGTCGGCGGTGAGCCGGTGACCGGTGCCGACCCCGAGCGCGAACCGCCCGCCGGACAGCTCGTCGATCGTCAGCGCGGTCTGGGCCATGGTGACCGGAGGCCGGGTGTAGTAGGGCAGCACGCCGGCGCCCAGGGTGACCCGGTCGGTGACGCCGCACATCGCGGCCAGCACGGCGGCGCTGTCGCGGAGGCTGGGCAGCTGCACCAGCCACACGGCGTCGGCGCCGAGCTTCTCGGCAAGGCGGGCCCGCTCGAGCATCTCGGCCACGGGCAGGTCCTGCCCGTGTATCACCACTCCGGTCGTGGCGGGCAACCTCAGCCGCCCATCCGCTCGCGCAGGCTGCGGGGCCGCATGTCCGTCCAGACCTCTTCGATGTAGGCCAGGCAGTCGGCCTTCAGGCCCGACTTCCCGACCTCCGACCAGCCGTCGGGGATGACCCGGCGGGTGGGCCAGATGGAGTACTGCTCCTCGTGGTTGATCACGACCGTGTACTCCCGGTCGTCGTCGTCCTCGAACATGGGATCCCCTCTCGATGTGCTATTCCAGGGCTGCGAGCAGCGCGGCCGCGTCCTCCTCGGACATGGCCGCGACCTGCTCGGCGAGCACGCTCTCGATGTCGGCGGCGAGGTTGCGCACGGTGCGGCACTCGAACAGCACGGCCACGGCCAGCTCGGTCCTGAAGTGCTCCCTGATCCGGGCGACCAGCTGGACCGCGATCAGCGAGTTGCCGCCGAGGTCGAAGAAGTCGTCGTCCACGCCGACCCGGTCCACGCCGAGCGAGTCCTCCCAGAACCCGGCCAGCGCCCGCTGCGCGGCGTTCTCCGGTTCGACGTAGGGGTTGGTGAGGGTGCGGGTGGTGACGGTCGCGGCCCGCTGCGGCGCCTGCGCCATCTGGGCGCGCAGCGCCTCGCGGGTGACGCCCGCGGCCCGGCGCAGCCGCTCCCCCAGCCCGTCGGGGCACATGATGAGCTGCGGCGCCACCCCGCTGGCGAGGATCTGCCAGAGCGCGGCGGAGCCGGCCTCCGGGTGGATGCCGAACTCCAGGTCGGCCTCGCGCAGCAGCCGAAGTTCCAGGTCGGCGGCGGCCGAGGGCCCCGCCTCCGGCGCGCTCGGAGCTTCCGGCGGCAGCACGTCGGCGTTGCCCTCGGTGTCGTACGCGAGGAGGGTGAACCCCTCGATGGCGACCAGCTCGGTCCCCGCCTCGTCCATGATCGTGATGTCGCTGCGGGTGATGTCGCCGGTGGTGTCGTCGCGGTGCCGGATGTGGCTGTAGACGCGGGACGGGAGCTTGCCCCGGACCACCACCCGGTCGTAGCCGAAGGGCAGGAATCGGGCGTCGGCGGCGATGCTCTGGCCGAGCGCGTTGGCGCTGTCCAGCACCGAGGGGTGCAGGCCGTACCGGGGGACATCGCCCAGGTAGGCCTCGGGCAGCTCGACCAGGACGAGCTCGGCGTCCTGGCCCCGCCACCGGCCGCGGATGTTGTCCCAGCGCGGGCCGACGGTCAGGCCGCCGATGCTCGGCTCGTACGCGGGGGTGTCCTCCTGGTCGCAGATCGCGCGCAGCGTGCCCAGGTCGTGGGTGGGAACCTGCTCCGCGGGGGCGTGCCTGACCCGGGCCCTGGTGTATTCGGCGATCTCCTGGCCGGAGCCGTCGTCGGCGTCCAGGATCGACACCTGGTAGCCGCCCTCGCCGTCCGGCCGGTACTGCACGCGGATGTTGCGGCTCTGCTCGAAGGAGAGCGGGCGCATGAACACCAGGTCCCTGATCTCGGCCCTCGGGTCGCCGGTGGCCAGCTCGAACCCGGCCCTGACGATCTCCACCAGGCTGGTGCCCGGCATCGTCGGCAGCCCTTGCAGGCGGTGCTCGGAGGCCTCCCAGTCCTGTTCCGACAGGCGCTTCACGAAGACCACGTCGTCGGAGTAGAGCTGGTGGAGGCGGCTGTCCAGCAGCGGATGGTCGACCGGCTCGTAGCGGTCGCCGCGCTCGAAGTCGGTGAGGACGGCGGGGGCGTACGTGTCGTGCGCCATGCCGACGTTGAACCAGATCGGCCAGTTGATGGACAGCACCCGGGTGCGCCCGCCGGTGCGGGACTGGGCGTAGGCGTCCATGACGGCGTTGGCCGCGCAGTAGTCGCCGAGGCCGAAGTCGCCGGAGATGACGGCGATCGAGGAGTACAGGACGAGCAGGTCGAGCTCGTCGCCGAAGACCTCCTCCAGCGCGTACAGGCCGCCGACCTTGGGGGCGAACACCTGCGCGGCGGCCTCGGGAGAGCGGGTCTCCAGCATGCCGCCGCCGGAGATCCCGGCCGCGTGGAAGACGCCCTCGACCGGCCCGAACGCCTCCTCGGCCCGCTGCCGGACCGCGCGCATGGCGGCCGCGTCGGCGACGTCGGCGGCGATCACCAGGACGTTCTCGCCGAGCGCGCGGACGCGGTGGATCTTGCGGGCGATCGGGTCGGCGGGGTCGTGCGCGGCCAGGTAGGCGTCCCACTGGTCGCGGCCGGGCAGGCCGGTCCTGCCGACGAGCACCAGGCGGGCGTTCACCCGCGCGGCCAGGTCCTCGGCGAGCACCAGGCCCAGGCCGCCCAGGCCGCCGGTGATCAGGTAGACGCCGCCCTCGCGCAGCGGCTCCCCGGTCGGCCGGTCCAGGTCCACCTGGTCGTAGCCCCAGATCCAGCGCTTGCGGCCCCGGTAGGCGACCTGATCGTCCTGGGAGACGGCCGAGATCTCCGCCGCGAGCCGTGCCGCGTCCGCGACCGGGTCACCGGTGCCGCTGAAGTCGACGCCGCGGCAGCCGATCCCGGTGAGCTCCTTGGGCACCAGCTTGATCAGGCCGAGCAGCGCGGCCTTGGCCGGGACCACGGGGTCGTCGCCGGAGACGTCGTTCATGTCGGTGGAGACCACGACCAGGTCGGCGTCGGGGGCGCTGCGCTGGCGGGCGAGCGCCTGCAGCAGGTTGAGCACGCTGTAGAAGCCCAGGTCGAGCCAGCCGTCTGGGCCCTCGGCGGTGTCGGCGGCCGACCAGCCGTGGACGATGGTGAGCCGTTCCTCGCCGCCCGTCTGGGCGAACACCGCGCCGTAGTCCGCCGGCTCTCCCGGCCGTACGGTGAACCGGTCGCCTTCCGCGAATTCGGAACCGGGAACCACGGCCACGACGGGCAGCCCTTCGGCCCTGCGGCGGCGGACAAGCTCTTCCACCAGACCGTGCCCGGGCGAGAACACCACCCACAGGCCGCTGTCGGGGGTCGCCGGCGGCCGCGCCGAGGTCTCGCGCCAGACCGGCACATAGTAGGGTCCGGTGTCGCGCGGCCCGGCGACCGTGGCCTGCTCCGACTCCGGGTCCGGCTCGGCCCAGCAGCGCTGCCGCTCGTACGGGTAGGTCGGCAGCGGAATCCGCGACCGCTCCTCCTCCCGCCAGAACGCCTCCCAGTCGAGCCGCCCCGCGGCCTGCCACACCTGCCCGACCGCGGTGAGCAGCGCCACCACGTCGGACTGCCGCTGCTGCGGATGCCGCATCGCCGGCACCGCGAGGCCGGCCTGCCCGGCGTCCAGCTGGCGGCGGGCCAGCGTGGTGAGCGTCTGCCCGGGCCCGACCTCCACCAGCACCCGGCGGCGCCCGTCGGCCAGCAGCCGCACCGCGTCGCCGAACCGCACGCAGCGGCGCAGATGCTCGCTCCAGTACGCCGGGTCGGTCGCCTGCGCCCCGGTGATCCACGTCCCGGTCACGTTCGACACGTACGGCAGCGTGGGCTCGCGCAGCTCCACCGCGGCCACCCTGGCGGTGAACTCGGCCAGGATCGGCTCCATCATCGCCGAGTGGAACGCGTGCGAGGTGTGCAGCGGGCGACCGGAAACGCCCTGCACCTCCAGCGTCTCCCGCAGCTCCGCCACGGCCTCGGCGGGTCCGGACACCACGCACAGGTCAGGGGCGTTGACGGCGGCCAGGTCGAGCCCCGGGCCGAGCATCGGGACCAGCTGCTCCTCGGCCAGCGGCACCGCCAGCATGTCGCCGCGCGGCAGGCCCTGCATGAGCGCCCCGCGCGCCGCGACCAGGGCCAGCGCGTCGTCGCGGTCCAGGACTCCGGCCAGGCAGGCGGCGACGTACTCGCCGATGCTGTGCCCGGCCATCGCGGCCGGTTCCACCCCCCACGAGCGCAGCAGCGCCGCCAGCCCGTACTCCACCGCGAAGACGGCGGGCTGGGTGACGGCCGTCTCGTTCAGGTCGCCGCCCTGGTAGAGCCGCTCACGCAGGTCCCAGCCGGTGAGCGGGAGCAGCGTTTCGGCGCAGGCGTCGATCTCGGCGCGGAAGACCGGCTCGGTGTCGTACAGGTCGCGGCCCATGTCCGCGTGCTGGGCGCCCTGGCCGGGGAAGACGAAGACGACCTCGCGCTCGCCGCCGCGCGGCGGGGCCAGCGCCGGATGCCCGGCCGGGACGCCGCCGATCAGCCGCTCGGCCGCCTCGGCGACGCCGCCCGCGACCACGAACCCGCGCGAGGCCCGAGCCGTACGGCCCAGGGCGAGGGTGTAGGCGGCGTCGGCCAGATCGCCGGGCCGCTCCTCCAGGTGCCCGCCCACCAGCGCGCCCAGACTCTCCAGCGCCGTCGGCGTGCGAGCCGCGAGCGGAATCAGCTGGTACGGCCTGCCGCTGGGCCCGGCCTCCCGAACGGGCGCCTCCTCGACGATCATGTGCGCGTTGGTGCCGCCGACGCCGAAGGAGCTGACCCCGGCCAGCAGCGGATGCCCGTTGACCTTCCACGGCGTGAGCTGGGTGTTGACGTGGAACGGGGAGGAGGCGAAGTCGATGCCCGGGTTGGGCTCCTCGAAGTTGAGGCTGGCCGGCAGCGCCCGATGGGACAGGCACAGCACGGTCTTGATCAGCCCGGTGATGCCGGCCGCCGCGCCCAGGTGGCCGACGTTGGACTTGACCGACGCGATCGGCACGTCCCCCACCCGGTCGGTGTGGGTCCGGAACGCCTGGGTCAGCGCGGCCACCTCGATCGGGTCGCCGACCAGGGTGCCGGTGCCGTGCGCCTCCACGTAGCCGATGTCGGCCGCGCTCACGCCCGCGCTCGCCAGCGCGGCCAGGATGACGGCCGCCTGCCCCGGCACGCTCGGCGCGGCGAACGCGCCCTTGGCCGAGCCGTCGTTGTTGATGGCCGAGCCGCGGATGACGGCGTGGATGGTGTCGCGGTCAGCGAGGGCGTCCTCCAGCCGCTTGAGCACGACCACGCCCGCCCCGCTGCCGAAGATCGTGCCCTTGGCCCTGGCGTCGAAGACGCGGGCGTGGCCGTCGGCGGAGAAGATCCCGCCGTCCTCGTAGAAGTAGCCGGACACGCGCGGCAGCGGCTCGTCCACGCCGCCGGCGAGGGCGATCTCGCACTCGCCGGTGCGCAGCGCCCGGCACGCGGTGTGCACCGCGACCAGCGAGGTCGAGCAGGCCGACAGCGTGGTCGTGGCGGGCCCGCGCAGGTTCAGCCGGTAGGCCGTCTGGGTGGCCACGTAGTCGCTGGTGTTGGACAGGTCGATGGCGAAGTGGCCCATCAGCCGGATCGCGTCGCTGTTGCGGATCACGTTCAGCTCGCGGTACCTGTTGATGCCGACGCCGCCGAAGACCCCGATCCTGGCCGGGTAGCGGGCCGGGTCGTACCCGGCGTGCTGGAGCGCGGTGTCGGACACCTCGAGGAAGGCCCGGTGCTGCGGGTCGAGGATCTCCGCCTCGCGCGTCGACATGCCGAAGTAGGCGGGCTCGAAGAACTCCGTGTCGGGCGCGATCGGCGCGGCGCGGACGTAGTTGGGGAAGGCGAGCAGGTCCTCCGGCGTGCCGGCGGCGCGCAGCTCCTCGTCGGTGAAGAACGTGATCGACTCGACCCCGTTCACCAGGTTCTGCCAGAACTCCCCGATGTCGTGCGCCCCGGGAAATCGACCGGCCATGCCGATGATCGCCACTTGCCCGCTGGCCGCGCTCTCCGCCGTCATCTGCGCTCCTGAAGTGATCACCGGTCCTCGGCAAGCTCAAGGCTGCGAGACAACACGCGGCCCGGCAAGGACGAAACAGCTGGTTGGCGACAAGTCGCCAGCGGAGTTGACGGGCCTTCCCCCCGCTTGGTCCGCTGACCGCATCACTGGGCGTGTCGCCGGTGCCGCCGGAGGAAGGAGCGTCGCCGCGTGGTGTCGCGACCGAGCCAGACCCTGCCCCTGCCACCCAGCCGCGGGCTGGGGCGGCGCTTCTGGATGCTCTGGGCGGCATTCCTCATCGCCAACCTCGGCACCGGCATCAGCGCGGTCGGCTTCCCCTGGCTGGCCACCTCGCTGACCAGGGAACCGCTGCTGATCGCGCTGATCGGGGTGGCCGCCGAGCTGCCGTGGCTGCTGCTCAGCCTGCCGATCGGCGCGATCGTGGACCGCGCCGACCACCGCCGGGTGCTGGCCGCGACCCACTGGGGCCGCGCCGCCCTGGTCGGCGGCATCGCGCTCGCGCTCTACCTGGACCTGATGGCCCTGGCCATCCTGTACGTCGTCGCCTTCACCCTGGGCACGCTCACCGTGGCCAACGAGAACGCCGCCCAGACGATCCTGCCGCGGCTGGTCGTCCGGGAGCGGCTGCAGGTGGCCAACGCCCGGCTGACCATCGCCGACACCGTCGCCGGGGTCTTCGTCGGCCCCTGGGTCGGCGGCCTGCTGGTGGGGGTCGCGCTGGCGGTCCCGTTCACCGTGGACGCCGTCCTGTTCGTCGCCTCCGGCCTGCTGGTGATGATGCTGCCGACGGCGGAACCGCAGGTCAGCGAGGTGTCCGCGTCGATGCGCGCCGACCTGATCGCCGGGCTGAGGTTCTTCTGGGGACACCGCCCGCTGCGCGACCTGGGACTCCTGCTGGGCGTGCTCAACATGGCGGGCGCGGTCGCCATCGCCACCCAGGTGCTGTTCGCCCAGGAGATCCTGGGCCTCACCGCCGTGCAGTACGGCCTGCTGTTCATGGTCGGCGCCATCGGCGGCATGATCGGCGCCCAGGGCACCCCGTGGCTGGAGCGCCGGATCGGCCCCCGCCGGGTGCTGCTGGCATCCCTGGCCGGCAGCGCCGCGGCCCTGGTCATCGTCGGCCTGACCAGCAGCGGCATCGTGGTCGCCCTGGCCCTGTCCGCCAGCGCCGGCCTCGGCCTGTCCTGGAACATCATCACGATCAGCTACCGGCAGCGGATCGTGCCCGAGGGCCTGCTCGGCCGGGTCAACAGCATCTACCGGCTGATCTCGTGGGGCCCGCTGCCGCTCGGCTCGGCCATCGGCGGGCTGCTGGTGACGCTCGGCCAGTTCTTCGGCGGCCGGGAGATCGGGTTGCGCACACCGGTCCTGGTGGCCGCCGCCGTGATCGCCATACTGTTCGTGATCGCGCTGACCCGGTACTCCACCGGGCTGTGGAGCAGGACCGGGAGCGTGGATGCCGACGATCAGGAGTAACGGGGTCGAGCTCAGCTACACCGACACGGGGTCGGGGCCTCCGGTGCTGCTGGTCTCCCCCGCGGCGTCCAAGGCCGGGATCTGGGACCTGCACCAGGTGCCCGCCCTGCTCGCGGCCGGGCACCGGGTGATCACCTTCGACAGCCGGGGCACCGCGCCGTCGGCCTGCCCGCCGGGGCCGTACCCGCTGGCCGAGCTGGTCGCCGACGCGGCGGGCCTGATCCGCGCCGTGGCAGGCGGTCCCGTCCGGGTGGTGGGGGCCTCGCTCGGGGCGATGATCGGGCAGGAGCTCGCGCTCGCCCACCCCGAGCTGGTCGCCTCGGCCGTGCTGCTGGGCACCCGCGCCCGCGCCGACCACTTCCGCGCCGCGATGACCAGGGCCAGCGCCGACCGGGTCAGGCGGCCCGAGACCGGGTCCGCGGAGCACGCGGCCGTCGCGATGATGTGCCAGCTCTTCTCGCCCCGCACGCTCGCCGACGACCGGGCCGCCGCCGACTGGCTCGACGTGCTGACCGCCTTCCCCACCACGGGTGAGGGCCCGGCCCTGCAGTACGAGGCGACGCTCGCCGGCGACCGGCGGGAGGCGCTCGGCGGGGTGCGGCGGCCGGTGCTGGTGGTGGCCTTCTCCGACGACCTGGTGATGCCCCCCGCCCTGGGCAAGGAGGTGGCCGACGCCATCCCCGGCGCCAAGTACGCCGAGGTTCCCGGCTGCGGGCACTTCGGCTTCATGGAGCGCCCGCAGGTCGTCAACCGGATCCTGGTGGACTTCCTCAGCCGGACCTGAGCCAGCCGCGCCGCGCCACCTCAGCGCCCGCCTGGAAGCGGCTCTCCACGCCCAGGTGCTCCAGCAGTTCCGACACGCGCCGGCTGTAGGTGCGGGGCGAGATGCCCAGGCGGTTGCTCGCCGTCTGGTCGGTGGCGCCGCTCAGCAGCTGGAGCAGCACGGCGTGCAGGTGATCTGGAAGGGTACGGCGCGTAGCCTCGGGCCGGGAGACGACATCATCCATGACCACGGTTCCTCTCCGCAGGTCCCCGAGGATCTGACCGGATCGAACATGAGCCACGCTATGCTTTGGCGCCTGGGTTGTCCTCTACGCCCACTCTTCACCCTCTCTCACAGCTCTTCCCGCCAACCGGCGCAGCGCGGCGTCCAGCTCGCCGGGGGATTCCTCCGCCTCGGCGCGCTCCCGGGCGTACAGGCGGAACAGCACGTGCATGCGGTAGCGGACGGTGCCGCAGTCCTCGACGCCGGCGACGTCGATCAGGCGGGCCTCGGCCAGGGTCTCCATCAGCTCCTCCGGGTGCGTACCGGTCTCGCCGAGGAGGGGTCCGGCGACCCAGCCCGCGAAGGTGGGCGCCGTCAGCGTGCCGAGCAGGCGGAACAGGCGGGCGGCCGGAGCGTCCAGGCTCTCGTAGCTCAGCGCCAGGCTGGCGCGGACCTTCAGGCCCCCGGCCGACAGCGCGTCCAGGCGTCCGCGCTCGTGCTCCAGCAGGTCGGCCAGGCGGCTCAGCCGCCAGTGCGGGCGGCCGCTCAGCCGGGCTCCGGCCACCCGCAGCGCCAGCGGCAGCCGCCCGCACAGGTCGGCGATCCGGCGGGCGTCGGCGCGGGCCGCGGCGCGTTCCGGGCCCGCGGCGCGGCTCAGCAGGTCCACCGCCTCGCTCTCGGTGAGCACGTCGAGATCGAAGGCGCGGGCGTTGGGCACCCCGCAGACCCGGCGGCGGCTGGTGACGATCACGGCGGAGCCGTACCCGGCGGGCAGCAGCGGGCGGATCTGGGCCTCGCCGCGGATGTCGTCGAGCACGAGCAGGACGCGGCGGCCGGCCATCCTGGCGCGGTAGAGGGCGCACCGCTCCGCCTCGTCGGCGGGGACGTCGCCGTCCTCGACGCCGAGCCGGTGTAACAGCCGGGCCAGCACGGTGGCCGGTGCGACCGGCTGGCGGTCCAGGCCGCGCAGGTCCACGAAGAACTGGCCGTCGGTGAACGCGTCGGCCAGCAGGTGGGCCACGTGCACGGCCAGCGCCGTCTTGCCCGTCCCCGCGCGGCCCGTGATGGCGGCGACCGCGAGCCCGGCGTGGGCCGCCGAGCCGGACAGGAACCGGGTGAGCGCGTCGATCGTGCCGGCCCTGCCGGTGAAGTCGGCGAGGTCGGGCGGCAGCTCGCGCCGCCCCTGCGGGGACGGGGTCGGCCGGGTGGAGGCGGGCACGGCAGGGGCGGACCGTGGCGGGTCGAGCTGCGGGGCGCAGGTGAGGATGGCCTGGTGCAGGTCCTGCAGCTGGGCGCGGGGCTCGACGCCGAGCTCGATCAGCCGCCGGTGGCCGTCCCGGTAGATCTCCAGCGCCTCGGCCTGGCGCTGCGAGCGGTACAGGGCGAGCATGAGCTGGCCGCGCAGCCGCTCGTTCAGCGGGTGCCGCTCGACCAGCACCTGGAGCTCGGGAACGAGCCTCCGGTGCCGCCCCAGGGTCAGGCCCGCGTCCACCTGCTCCTCGATCGCGGCCAGCCGCAGCTCCTCCAAGGTGGCCGCGGCGGTCCGCACAGTGGCCAGGTCCACGTCGCTGAAAGCGGGACCGCGCCACAGGGTCAGCGCGTCCTCCAGCACCCGGACGGCCGCCTCCACCCGCCCGGAGGCGAGCATGGCGCGGGCACTGTCGACCCCCGCCCCGAACCGGGCGAAGTCGAGCGCCTCCTGGTCGGCCCTGAGCATGTAGCCGCCGGGGCGGGTGACCAGCGGCGAGCCGTCGGTCTTGCCGCCGGAGCCGTTGAGCAGCACGCGCAGCCGCCACACCCGCGTCTGGATCTGGCCGAGCGCGGTTTCTGGAGGCTCGTCCCAGAGCTCGTCGATGATCTCCCTGACCGGGACGACCTGGTTGGCGTTGAGCAGCAGGATCGCGAGCAGACCCCGCTGGGTGTTGCCGCCAGGCGAGCACGCCCTGCCGTCAACGGAGATCTCCAACGGTCCAAGTGTGTGGAACTCAAGTTGCCGCACGCCCTGATCTTCACAAATTGTCTACGTCTGTGAAGCCCCACAGTCCACATGTTCATCGGGTATTCCAGGGCATTACTCGCCAACCTGGCAGTTCGTAACATCACCTGTTCAGCTGGCGACAACTCGCCAACGCCCTTCCCGATAACCGGCGCGGACTCGATCCTGCAGGGGAATCGTCAAGCAGCCGTGAGGTACCGCTGATGCTGTCCCCGCTGGAGGTACTCCACTCGGCCATCACCGGCACCCCTGTGGTGCGCCTCGACATCTCTTTGCGCGGGCGCGCGCACGGCGTGCTGCTGAAGCTGGAGAGCGGCAACCCCACCGGCTCGATCAAGGACAGGACCGCCGCGGGCCTGCTGATGGCGCTGGACCGGGAACGGCCGCTGACCCCGGGCACGGTGGTGGTCGAGTCCACCTCCGGCAACCTCGGTCTCGGCCTGGCCCGGCTGCTGGCGGCCCTCGGCTGCCGGTTCATCGCCGTCCTGGACCCCGGCACCCCCCGGGCCACTCGGCAGCGGCTGATCGCGACCGGCGCCGAACTCCATGAGGTGCACGAACCCGACGGATACGGCGGCTACCTGCTGACCCGGCTCCGCGCCGTGGACCGGCTGCTCGCCGACAACCCGCACTACCGCTGGACCGACCAGTACGGCAACCCCGCCAACCCGCGCATCCACGAACGCACCACCGGCCCCGAGATCGCCGCCCAGGGCGGGCCCGGTTTGGACGCCGTCTACATCGCCGTCTCCACCGGCGGCACCCTGTCCGGGGTCGCCGCCCACCTGCACGCGCTGGACCGGGGCGTCAGGGTGGTCGCGGTGGACGCCGAGGGCTCGCTCGCCACCGGCCCCGCCACCGGGCCGCGCCTGATCAACGGCCTGGGCGCGAGCCGCCGCTCGGCATTCCTGCCCCCAGGCACGTACGACCGGGCTTACCGCGTCCCCGATCCGGAGGCCGTCGCCGTCTGCCGCCTGTTCCGCGCCGACACCGGCGTGGCGCTGGGCGGTTCCAGCGGCAGCGTGGTCGCCGCCTGCCTGCGCGACCTGACCGCCCCCGGCGCGCCGCGCCGCCCGCTCTGCCTGTGCGCCGACACCGGCCTGACCTACGCCGACACCGTCTACGACGACGGCTGGCTGGCCCGCCACCGGCTGACCGCCGCCGTCGCCGAGGCCGCGGCGCGGCTGCGCGGCGACGGCGTCCGCTTCCACCTGGAGGATCCGCGCCCGTGAACTTCACCGAGTATCCGGCGAGCGAGCTGCGCTACCTGCCGAGGGCGGCCGTGATCGAGTGCTGCGCGGAGATCGACGTCCTGGCGGTGGTGGAGGACGCGCTGGTCCGGCATGGCCGGGGGCAGACGATGCTGCCCGAGGAGGCCTACCTGGGCTGGGAGACCTCGGCTGGCACGGCCGCCCGGTCGCTGGCCATGCCCGGCGGGCTGCGGCTGTCCGGTGGTCTCGCGCTCGGGCTGAAGACGATCAACGGGAACCTGGGCAACCCCGACCGGGGCCTGGCCCGCTCGCAGGGCCTGCTGATGATGTTCGACCCGGAGATCGCCTGGCCCCGGACCATCATGGAGTCGGCCTACCTGAGCGCCACCCGCACCGCCGCCGTCACCGCCCTCACCGCGCGGCTGCTCGGCCGCCCGGGCATGCGCGGCGCGGCGGTCATCGGCTGCGGCACGCTCGCCAAGGCGCACCTGGCCCTGCTGCCCGCCGGGATCACCGAGGTCTGCCTCTACGACCGCGACCCGCTCCGCGCGCGGGCCCTGGCGGAGGCGGTGGGCGACCGGGCCGAGGTGCGGGTGGCGGCGGATGCGGAGTCGTGCGTACGCGGCCGCGACCTGGTGGTCACGGTCACCACGGTGACCGAGGGCTACCTGCCGTTCGAGTGGCTCGCGCCCGGGGCGCTCGTCGCGCACGTGTCCCTCGACGACGTGCTCCCCGACGTCGTACGGCGAGCCGGGCTCGTCGTGGTCGACGACTGGGACCTGGTCAGGCACGACCACCGGCGGCTGCTCGGGCGGCTCCACCGCGACGGGCTGCTGCTCGGCCCCGACGGCGGAAGCCACCCGGGGGTCACGCCAGGACCCTCGGCGCGACGGGTGGACACCACGCTCGCCGCGATCCTCACCGGCGCCCACCCCGGCCGCCGGAGCGAGCACGACGTGGTGCTCAGCAACCCGTTCGGGATGTCCATCCTCGACATCGCCCTCGGCCAGGCCGTGGAGGAGGTGGCCGCCCGGCGAGACGCCGGCGTCCGCCTGGCGATGTGACCCCCCGCGAAGGAGACCGCCATGAGCAACGACCAGATCCGAGCCGTCACCTCCCCCGCCCCGCCAGAGGCCCAAGCCGGGCGGCGTCACGCGCTCACCGCCCTGATCGCCGTCAACGTCGGCGTCGCGGTGATCGCCAGCGTCATGATCGTCGTCAGGGACGGGTTCGACCTCGCCGCCGTGTTCTACGACGGCGTCAGCCCGCTGCACGAGTGGGGCGAGCTGAACAGCCCCGCCATCGAGGACGGCGCGTACTGGCGGCTGCTCACCAGCATGTTCCTGCACTACGGCGTGCTGCACCTGCTGGCCAACCTGCTGCTGCTCTGGCTGGCCGCGCGCCGCCTGGAACCCCTGGCCGGATCGGGGACCGTGCTGACCGTCTACCTGCTGTCGGGGCTCGGCGCGGCGGTGGCCGTCTACTACTTCGACCCCGAGGTGCTCACCGCGGGCGCGTCCGGCGCGGTGTTCGGCCTGATCGCGGCGCTGCTGGTGGTGAGCCTGCGGGCCCGGGCGAACACGACCCTGCCGCTGGTCCTGCTCGGCGTCGGGCTGGTGGCCACGTTCGCGGTCCCGGGGATGTCCATCGCCGCGCACGCGGGCGGCCTGCTGGTGGGCACGGTCCTCGCGCTCGGCTTCGGCCGGGCCCGGCTCGCGGTCACCGCGGCCACGGCCGTGCTGCTGGTGGCGCTGGCCGTGGCGCGGCAGTTCCTCTAACGACCGTGGGTGAGAGTGCGGAGCCACCATTCGGCAGGGCCGTACCGGTGGCTCCGCGTCCACCAGGCGCTGAGGAGTAGCTGGCCGGCGAACACGGCGGCGGCGATGCCGAGCAGCAGCGGCGGGGAGACCTTCGCGAACAGGGCCAGGCCGTAGCCGGTGAACAGCAGGGCCATCAGCGCCGACTGGCCGAGGTAGTTGCTGGCCGACAGGCGGCCGGCCGGAGCCAGGGCCCGGCCGATCGCCGGGCGGGCGTTGCTGATCCGCAGCAGGGTGGCCGCGTAGGCGGCGGCCAGCAGGGGCGCGGTGGCGGTCGTCACCGCCAGGTCGAGCGCCATCAGGGCGCCGCTGCCGCTGTGGTCCACCAGGTGGGTGAGGCCGACCGCGAGGGAGCCGGCCAGCCCGGCGGTGAACCCCAGCCACTGCGCCCGGACGATCCAGCGCCGGGGCACGTCCTCCAGCAGCCGCACCTGACCGGCGGCGAAGCCGAGCAGGAACATGGCCATCGCGCTGCCGGCCTGCATGAACCAGATCCCGCCGAGCATCCCCGGCAGCAGGGCCAGATTCTCGCCGATCACATCCAGCGGCCCGCCCCGGTAGGCCGCGATCATCTGGCTCGGGTCGTCGAACACGTTGATCGAGGTGTTCCGGCCCACCGACTCCGCCCAGAAGCTGAACCCCGCCAGCAGCGCGTAGAACGCCACGAGCACGGCCAGCAGGATGACGGCCGCCTTCACCGCGGTGCGCGGCCTGGCCCGGCGCGCCGCCAGCAGCACCAGGCCCAGCACGGCGTACACGGTCAGGATGTCCCCGCGCCACAGCACCACCGCGTGGAAGGCGCCCAGCAGGAACAGCGCCCCGTACCGGCGCAGTGACCGCCGCACCACCGACGCGCCCGCCCGCTCCGCCTGGAAGGTGAAGGAGTAACCGAACAGGAAGGCGAACAGCAGGTAGAACTTGTCGACGAAGAACGCCTCGCCGACCAGCCGGGCGACGTCGTCCACCGCTCCGGTGAAGTCGGGGTCGGGCAGGCCGAACGTGCCGTACGGCGAGGCCATGTAGGAGATGTTGACGACGAGGATGCCGAAAAGCGCGAACCCGCGAAGCATGTCCACTTCGACGACGCGCCGCACGAGGGGCGACAGGGACGGGGAAGGATCCCGAGGCAGCGTGGTCACGCTCACCAGCATGATCCGCACGCGCAACTTTCCTATGGTTTTGGCGTGCATACGCCATTTGTGCGGCATTCAGCACGCGCCTTGAGCTTGTCCTGCTTGGTGAGCGGCGAAGGCTCGGAGCGGTCTTGTGGCGGGACACAAAGACGATGGCCGGAATGTTGCGGCGCCACCCGAAGACGCGCTCACTGCGGGCCTGCGACCTTTGTGCGCATACCGGCGTGAGGAGTGCGAATGGTCGTGGAACAGGCTCGAGATCCGGGGACGCCGCGACCTTTCCGCCCGCGGATCCCGGCGTCCCTGGCATACGCGCTGCACGCGGTCCTCGCCAGGAGCCCGGTCTATCAGTGGCTGGCCGCGTTCCTCGAGCGCCACCCGAGGCTCTACCGCTGGTTCACCACCGGCGAGCGGGTCACCAAGGAGCGGCTGTTCGGCTGCCGGATGTGCGGCCAGTGCGCGCTGCCGGCGACCGGCTACGCCTGCCCGATGACCTGCCCCAAGCAGCTGCGCAACGGGCCGTGCGGCGGCGTCTCGCCGGACGGCGCCTGCGAGGTCGACCGCACGCTGCGGTGCGTGTGGGTCACGGCCTGGGACCGGGCGGAGAGCGCGGGCCGCGGCGCGGACCTCGACCTCCTCCAGCGGCCGGTCGACAACCGGCAGTGGTCGCGGAGCTCGTGGGTGAACTACTGGCAGGGCCGCGACGAGGGCATCGCGGTCGCGTTCACCGGCGCCGACCCGCGCCCGGCCATCGCGGCCGGCTCCGCGCGGGCGGGCCGATGAGCGGCGGGCTGCGGGCCGCGCTCGCGTCGGACCGGGTCGTGGTGACGGCCGAGATCGGGCCGCCGCGCGACGCCGATCCGGACGCGATCGCCCGCAAGGCCGCCGCGCTGCGCGGCTGGGTGGACGCCGCGAACGTGACCGACAACCAGGGCGCCAGCGTGCGCATGTCGAGCCTGGCCGGCAGCGTCCTCGTCCAGCGCGCCGGCGTCGACCCGGTCATGCAGCTGACCTGCCGGGACCGCAACCGCATCGCGCTGCAGTCGGACCTGATCGGGGCCGCGGCCCTCGGCATCCCCAACGTGCTGCTGCTCACCGGCGACCACCCTGCGCTCGGCGACCACCCGGACGCCAAGCCCGTCTTCGACCTCGACGGCGTCCAGCTCGTCTGGACCGCGCGCACGCTGCGCGACGACGGCACGCTGCTGTCCGGCAAGCCGCTCGCGACCCGGCCCTCGTGGCTGATCGGCACGGTCGAGAACCCGTTCGCCCCGCCGGCGGCGCTGCGCGCCCGGCGGCTCGCCAAGAAGGTCGCCGCGGGCGCCGAGTTCGTGCAGACGCAGTACGTCTTCGACGTGGCCGCCTTCGCCCGCTGGGTCGCCCGGCTGCGCGAGGAGGGCGTCACCGAGCGGTGCGCGGTGATCGCGGGCGTCGGACCCATCCGGTCACTGCGCATGCTGGCGTTCCTGACCGGCTCGGTGCCCGGCGTGCACGTGCCGGCGGAGCTGGAGCGCCGCCTGCGCGGGGTGCCGGAACACCGGGTGGCGGAGGAGGGCCTCAACGCCTGCGTGGAGACGATCCAGGCCCTGGTCGAGATTCCCGGCGTGCGCGGCGTGCACCTGATGGTCTTCGGCCACGACGACGAGGTTCCCGACATCGTGCGCCGGGCCGGCATCCGCCCGGCGGTCGCGGCTCTCCAGGAAGGGCGACAGTGATGTTGATTGATTTCCGGCCGCACGCGAGGTTGCGGGCCGACAAGCCGGTCGACCTGGTGGCCTCGGTGGCCCCGGTCGTCGCGGCGCTGGTCGACTCCGGGTGGGATCTCGCCCGGGTGCGGGTGGTGTGCGACTGGGTGCAGTACCGGGAGAACTTCCGCGACGTCGTCGACGCGAGGCCCATCCTGTCCGCCCCGGGCCGGGGAACCGTGCCGACGCCGGCGGGGATCCGCCAGGAGGACCTGGAGGTCGCCGTCGACGTGCGGCGCGGCGGCGAGGTCGCGCTGGGCGGCCTGGCCGCCGCCTGCCTGCGGGGCGGGTCCGGCGAGCGAGCCTACCTGGAGGACTGGGGGCTCGGCTCGGCCGGCTGCGTCTGGGCCTTCAACGCCCTCTACTGGACCGCGCTGGAACTGTGGGAGAAGGCGTCGGGACGCGGCTACGAGCAGGCGCTGCCGGGCGGCGAGAGCGACGCGCGCAACCTGGACTCCGCCCGCGGCGTGATAAACGACCTCTTCGACGTCTGGGACTCGCTGGCGAGCTCGGCGGCGCTGCCGGAGGAGCTGGTCGTCGTCGAGCTCGGCGTCGGCAACGGGCACCAGGCCAAGGTCTTCCTCGACGAGTTCCGCCGCGCCGACCAGGCCCGCGGCGGCGACTACTACCGGCGCCTGCACTACCTCATGTGCGACTACTCCCAGCACGTCCTCGACCTGGCCGGGGAGACCGTCGCCGACCACGCCGGCCGCGTCAGCTCCGTCACGCTCGACGCGACGCGCCCGCTGACCTCGCTGGGCTTCCTCAAGTACAAGGTGTTCCTCGTCTACGTGTCCAACGTGTACGACAACCTGCCGACGGACGAGGTGGCCCAGATCGGCGGCCGCACGTACGGCGTCGAGACCCGCGCCTACCTGCCCGCGGCCGCGGCGGCCACGCTGGCGGACTCGGTCTCCGCCACGCCGGACCAGGTCCCGGCCCTGGTGCACAAGCTGCTCCGGCTCGGCCCGCAGCTGCTGACCGACGCCGCCCCGGCGCACTTCCCCGACGTGGACACCGCGGTCGCGTTCTGGCGGCAGGCCTGGTCGATGCTGCGCCTGGAGGAGCGGTACGCGCCGCTGGCCGGTCTCGACCAGTACGCCGTCACAGGACAGTTCAACGGGGAGGCGCTCCGGCCGTTGCTCGAGTCGGGGGCGGACGTCCGCATGCACGTCAGCAACGGCGCGGTGGCCAGCTTCGCCGACAGCCTCATGCTGCTCCACCCGTACGGCCGGCTCATCTGCCACGACCTCTTCGTCACCGGCGTCGAGGGCTACCGCAGCCAGTTCCGCGGCCCAGGCAAGTACGACGGGTCGGTCGTGAACTGGGTCAACGGCCCCCTGCTCGCGCACGTCGGGCGGCGCAAGGGCTTCGACGTGCACTACGAGCCCTTCCGGCACCGGTCGGCGGGCAACATCATCACGATGACCGCGCAGGCGAGGGACTGAACCCATGGCGAGAGGAACGGTCCGCGCCCGCGTGCCGGTGCTGCCGACGACGGTAGTGGGCAGCTACCCCGTGCCGGACTGGCTGGAGCGGCTCAAGACCGACTACTTCCGGGGCCGGATGAGCTACAGCCAGCTGCAGGACGTGCACGACATGGCCATCAAGGCCGCCCTGCGCGACCAGGAGCTCGCCGGGATCGACATCGTCTCCGACGGCGAGCTGCGCCGGGACAACGACATCGACTACACGCTGGCCCGGATGCCCGGCATCGAGATCCCGGAGACGGCCAAGGACTTCTACTTCGACTACTACGAGGCGAAGGTCGCCGCGCTTCCCGAGCCGGCCGGGCCGTCGCCGCTGGGCCTCGCCGCGGACTACGCGTTCACCTCGGCCCAGACCGCGGCGCCGATCAAGTTCTCGTTCACCGGCCCGTTCTCGCTCTCGTGCCGGGCGCACGACCTCGGCCCAGCCAGTCGGCGGGACCTCGTCATGGCGATGGCCGCCGTGCTCAACGCCGAAGCGCGCGCGCTGGCGGAGCTGGGCGCGGAGCTGCTCCAGATCGACGAGCCGTTCCTCGCCGGCCACACCGGCCAGGCCGGGCTGGCGGTGGACGCGATCAACGTGGTCACCGCCGGGGTGGACGTCACCTGGGCGCTGCACGTCTGCTACGGCAACCGGTACGCCCGCCCGTCCTGGGAAGGGCACTACGACTTCCTCTTCCCTGAGGTCCTGCGCGCCGACATCGACCAGCTGGTCCTCGAGTTCGCCCGCAAGGGCGACGACGACCTCGCCATCATCGAGAAATTCGGCTGGCCAGGCGACCTGGGGCTGGGCGTCGTGGACGTGAAGACCGACCACGTGGAGTCGCCCGACCTCATCGCGACCCGCATCCGCCGCGCCCTGCGGCACATCCCGGCCGACCGCTTGATGATCAACCCCGACTGCGGGCTGCGCAACGTGACCGGCGCGATCGCCCGGGCGAAGCTGGCCGCGATGGCCCGCGGGGCGCGGATCGTCCGGGACGAGCTGCCACCGATCACCCACTCCGAAGGAGCCACGCCATGAAGGACTTCCTGTTCACCTCAGAGTCGGTGACCGAGGGTCACCCGGACAAGGTCGCCGACGCGATCTCCGACGCGGTGCTGGACGCCGCGCTGGCCGCCGACCCGCTGTCGCGGGTGGCCTGCGAGACCCTGGTCACCACCGGCATGGTCGTACTCGCCGGTGAGATCACCACACCGAGGCAGCTCGACTACGCGCGCATCGTCCGCGACACGGTCAACCGCATCGGCTACGACGACGGCGCCTACGGGTTCGACGGCAATCACTGCGCCGTGCTGGTCGCGCTGGACCGGCAGTCCCCGGACATCGCCCAGGGCGTCGACCGGGCCCACGAGCACCGCGAAGGCCTGTCCGACGACGCGTTCGACCGGGTGGGCGCCGGCGACCAGGGGATGATGTTCGGCTACGCCTGCGACGACACGCCCGAGCTCATGCCGATGCCGATCACGCTCGCCCACCGCCTGGCCCGCCGGCTGGCGCACACCCGCACCACGCGGGCGGTCGGCTACCTCCGGCCGGACGGCAAGACGCAGGTGACGATCCGCTACCGCGACGGCGTCCCCGTCGGGATCGACCGGGTCCTCATCTCCACCCAGCACGCCGAGGACGCCACGGCCGACCGGATCCGCGAGGACATGTGGCACCACGTCGTCGTGCCCGTCCTGCCCGCCGATCTGTACGAGGCCGGCGAGCTCCACCGAAGCCTCCTGGTCAACCCGACCGGCCGGTTCGTCATCGGCGGACCGGTGGGCGACGCCGGCCTGACCGGCCGCAAGATCATCATCGACACGTACGGCGGCTTCGCCCGCCACGGCGGGGGCGCGTTCTCCGGCAAGGATCCGTCCAAGGTGGACCGCTCCGCCGCGTACGCCGCCCGGTACGTCGCCAAGAACGTCGTCGCCGCCGGTCTCGCGCGGCGCGCCGAGGTGCAGGTCGCCTACGCGATCGGGGTGGCCAGGCCGGTCTCCCTGCTCATCGACACCTTCGGCACCGAGCGCGTGGACCCCGCCGTGATCGACGACCTGGTCACGGACTGCTTCGACCTGCGTCCCGCCGCGTTCCGCAGCTACCTCGACCTGCACCGGCCCATCTACCAGGCGACCTCGTCCTACGGCCACTTCGGCCGTACCGACGTGGACCTCCCCTGGGAGCGCACCGACCGCGCCGACGAGCTGCGGGTGGCCGCCGGGCTGACCGCCGACGCCACCCCGTCGATGGTCTGAGCCCGGCATGTCGATCACTGTCTCCGAGCAGCCCCTCGCCCCGGCCCGATCCGCCGTCGCCGACGACATCGGGCGCCTGGTCGTCTCCTGCCAGGACGGGCCCGGCATCGTGGCCCTCATCAGCGCGTTCCTCTACCGGCACGGCGCGAACATCCTCCAGTCGGACCAGTTCTCCACCGGGTCCAGGGGCGGGCGGTTCATGCTGCGCACCGAGTTCCACCTGGAGCGCGTCAGCGAGCGCCTGCCCCTGCTGGAGCGCCAGTTCGAGTTCGAGGTGGCCCGGCGCCTGCGCGCCAGGTTCCGGGTGCGCTCGGCGGCGACGCCCACCCGGGTCGCGATCTTCGTCTCCCGGCACGACCACTGCCTGCTCGACCTGCTGTGGCGGGCCCGCCGCGGCGAGCTGCCGATCGAGGTCGTCACCGTGGTCTCCAACCATCCCGACCTGGCGCGGGACGTGGCCGGTTTCGGCACGCCGTTCACGCACATCCCGGTCACGCCGCGGACGAAGCCGGAAGCCGAGCAGGCCCAGCTCGACGCGATCGCGGGGAAGGTCGACCTGGTGGTGCTCGCCCGGTACATGCAGATCCTGTCCGCGGACTTCCTCGACGAGGCCGGCGTCCCGGTGATCAACATCCACCACTCGTTCCTGCCCGCGTTCGCCGGCGCCAGCCCGTACGAACGGGCCAAGGAGCGCGGGGTCAAGCTCATCGGCGCGACGGCCCACTACGCCACCGAGGACCTGGACGAGGGCCCGATCATCGAGCAGGACGTCGTCCGCGTGTCGCACCGGACCGGCGTGGGCGACCTGGTCCGCCGCGGCGCCGACATCGAAAGGGCCGTGCTCGCCCGGGCGGTCGACTGGCACTGCGCCGACCGCGTGTTCGTCGACGGATCCACCACCATCGTCTTCTGACCGCCTCCAGGAGGATCAGCCATGGCCATCGGCCCCATCGCGGTCACCGGTTCGATCGCGACCGACCACCTCATGCACTTCCCCGGCCGGTTCCGAGACCACCTCATCGCCGAGCAGCTCGACCGGCTCTCGCTGAGCTTCCTCGTCGACGACCTGGAGATCCGGCGCGGCGGCGTCGCCGCCAACATCGCCTTCTCCCTGGGCGTCCTGGGCAAGCGCCCCGTGCTCGTCGGGGCCGTGGGCGCCGACTTCGCCGACTACCGCTCCTGGCTGGAACGGCACGGCGTCGACTGCGGCGGCGTGCTGACCGTCGGCGGCGCGCACACCCCGCGGTTCACCTGCACGACCGACGACGACCAGTGCCAGATCGCGTCGTTCTATCCGGGCGCGATGGCCTCGTCCGGCTCCATCGACCTGGCGCCGATCCTCGCCTCCCGCGGGGTCGCCCTGGTGCTGGTCGGGGCCAGCGCGCCGGAGGCCATGCTGGCGCACACCGCCCAGGCCCACCGGCTCGGCGTGGCGGTCGCCGCGGACCCGTCGCAGCAGCTGCCCCGCCTCGATCGCGACGACTGCCGGGCGCTGGTGGAGGGGGCGGCGTACCTGTTCACGAACGAGTACGAGTGGGAGCTGCTCGTCCGCCGTACCGGCTGGTCGGAACGCGAGATCACCGAGCGGGTGGGGCTGCGGATCACCACGCTCGGCGCCAAGGGCGCGCGCATCATGGGGCGCGATGGCGCCGAGATCCGGGTGGACGCCGTACCGGCCCGGGAGATCCTCGATCCGACCGGCGTGGGCGACGCCTTCCGGGCCGGGTTCCTCGCCGGGGTCGACAGCGGGCTCCCCGTCGAACATGCGGCCCAGCTGGCCTCGCTGATCGCCACGGCCGTGCTGGAGAGCGTCGGCAGCCAGGAATGGGAGCTGACCGCGCGGAACGGGGAGGAACGGCTGTCCGACGCGTACGGCCCCGCCTCCGCGGCGGCCATCGGGCCCTACCTGCGGGCCGTGCTCGCATGACCACTCTGGACGGCCGGCGCGTCGCCGAGAAGGTCGTCGCGGCGGCCGCCGCCGACATCGCCGCGCTCGCTCGCGCGCCCGGGCTCGCCACCGTGCTCGTCGGGGACGACCCCGCCTCCGAGATCTACGTGCGGAACAAGCGGCGGCGCTGCGTGGCGGCGGGCATCCGCGACCTGCATCGCCGGTTCGGCGCGGACGTCACGCAGGACGAGCTCGCCGCCGCGATCCGCGCGCTCGGCGGCGACCCCGGCGTCACCGGCATCCTGCTCCAGCTGCCGCTGCCGCCGCACCTGGACGCCGACGCGCTGGTGTCGCTGATCCCGCCGGACAAGGACGTGGACGGGCTGACCGAGACCAACGCCGGGCGGCTCGCGCTCGGCCGGCCCGGGCTGATCCCCTGCACCCCGCTCGGCGTCCTGGAGCTCCTCGACGCCCACGGGATCGCGCTGGCCGGCGCCGAAGCCGTCGTCGTCGGGCGGTCCAACCTGGTCGGCAAGCCCATGGCGCAGCTGCTGCTGCGGCGCCACGCGACGGTGACCGTCTGCCATTCCCGCACGCGTGACCTCACGGCGGTCTGCCGGCGGGCGGACGTCCTCATCGCCGCGGCCGGCATCCCGGGCCTGATCACCGCCGAGGCGGTGAAACCCGGCGCGACCGTGGTCGACGTCGGCATCCACCGCACCCCGGACGGCCTGCGGGGCGACGTCGACTTCGACCCCGTCAGCGCGGTGGCCGGCGCCATCACGCCCGTTCCGGGCGGCGTCGGGCCGATGACCATCGCGATGCTGCTGGCCAATACCGTCGCGGCCGCCACGCCCGGCCGCGCGCGGGCGCGGCCGGGCCGGCGCGGCGGACAGATCAGGGAATGACCAGGTAGAACGGCAGGTCGGAGCGACCGACCGCGGCGGTGCCGGTGTAGACGGTCAGGGTGCCGACCCTGTTACCGCACTCCACGCTCGGCGTGGTGCGCGCCATCACGATGCCCCAGGGCGTGGCACCGGTGGCCACCAGCGTCGCCACCGGCGTGAGCCGGTCCACCTTCAGGGACGGGTTCAAGAAGCTCACGCAGTACACGCCGGCCGCGGGCTTGGTGAGGGACTTGACGCCCTTGGACTGCACCAGCGTGCCGTCGGCGGCCACCTTCGCCGACGCCTGAGCGTAAGGTCCGACCGTCCGGCCGGGCGGGTCGGCCCGCAACGGCCTGTCCTGCGCGGCCGCGGGAGTGGCACCCCAGAGACCGGCCGCCAGCCCCATCATCGCGATCAATGTACGGCTCTGCTTGCTGCTGAACATCACATGCCTCCTTTGTTCGAAAGATGAGCGGCGGTCACGGGACGAAGACACGGAACCGGCCGTCAAGCAGGACCCCGTTCTCGTCGTAGGTGGACACCGAGTAGGACCGCAGGTCCCCGTTGCAGTTCGGACCCGACGGGCGGAGGATGCGGGCGAAGCCCTCCCCCTCCGCCAGCGCCGCGAACGGGATCGTCGCCGCGAGGTTCAGGCCGGGGTCCTCGACGGCCACGCAGTACCGGCCGACAGCGGTCCGGGTGACGTATTTCACACCCCGCTGCATCACGATCGTCCCGTCGGGCTGGACCTCCGCGGCCACCTGCGCGTACGGCGCCTCGGCCGCAACGCCATCGGCCACCGCGACGCCGGACGCACCGGCCAGCCCGAGCACCGCCATCCCCGCGACCACGCCGGACTTCAAGATCTCGATCATTACTCTCCCGAATGTCGTGAACCGAGGGTCCGCCCTGGCAAGCCGTGACCCCGGCGACAGCACGCGACGGATCGAAGCGAACCCGAATATCGGCAACTTATCGTGATCATGTCATTCCGAAGCGTGACACGCCTGGTCGAGATCGATACTTGGCTCTTCATGTGACAGGGAGTCAGCTTCTCGGCCCTCAAGAAGGATCGAGCTTGCAGCTCCCGCTCCGCTGGTGGGTTCCGGCGATTGGGGCCGCGTCAGGCAGCCGGCCCCCTCACCACCCAAGCCGTCCTCTCGTACGGCCACACGGGTCGATGACGGGACACAGCGTGTCGCCGTCTGGCTGCGGCCGGAGCACTCCCCCGCGATGAACTGTTCACGGTTCGTGCGCGCCGCCGCCGCTATCGGACCGTGCTTTCCCCCGGGAACGCCGCCCTGACCGGCTGGGAGCGCGAGATCCTGCGCCTGATCGCCAAGGGCACCTCGAACCGCCAGGTCGCGGTGGTGCTGTTCATCAGCGAGGCCGCGGTCAAGAGCCACCTCACCCACAGCTACGGCAAGTTCGGCGTCAAGGACCGCGCGGCGGCGGTGGTCGCGTACGAGCGGGGCATCCTCGGCTGATTATTGATCGGAAACGCGGATTTTGGTGTAGTCGTGAGCATCCGGACCCCTGGGACAGGCGATGACCACACCGCATACGCCGCTGCTCATCCTCTCCGCCGGGCAACGCTGCGGGAGCACGCTCCTGCAACGCCTGCTTACCTCCCATCCCGGGGTGCTCATCTGGGGTGAGAGTGGCGGGCAGCTGGGCCGTGTCCTGGAAGCCGCCGACGGCATGATGTCCTGGTCGCGGGAGCTCGGCGGGCAGGGGCGGGAGGAGTTCTCGCAGCGCTCGTACCAGGGCTGGATGGCCAATCTCATGCCTGACGAGGACCTGATCACTCACGCCCTCCGGCGTTTCGTCGAGATTCTCTACGTCGAACCCGCGACCCGCCTCGGCCGCCCGCTCTGGGGTTTCAAGGAGGTGAGCTACACCCTGACGGACGCCCGCCGCTTCCACGGCCTTTATCCCGATTTATCCGTCATCATGCTTATCCGCGATCCACGGGACATCCTGCGCAGCCTGGATGAATGGGAGCGCAAGACGGAGGGCCGCTGGACGCGGGAACTGACCGAGGCCGCCATCGTCAGCTGGCGGCGGGTGGCCGAGGACTTCGTCGCGACGCCGGAGAAGGACGGGATACCCGTGCTCCGGCTGCGATACGAGGACTTCGTCGCCGATCCCGCCGCCTCGTGCGAAGTCATCGCGCGCCACACGGGCCTGGACGCCGACGCCTTCGACCCGAAGGTCCTAGCCACCCGGGTGCACGCCGGCGAGGACCTCGCCCACCTGCCGCGCGACATCCGCGCCTGGCGTGACCTGCCCGAGTCGCTGCACCGGCTGCTCGGCCCGCCTCAGGTGCGGTCGCTGATGGACGCCTGCGGCTACCGCGGCTAGCGCCATCGCTGGATGAGCTGCTCAGCCAGTCCGGGAAGGTCGGTACGGCCGACGGCGGCTCGTGCCGTTCACCGAGCTATGCGATCCCTGCCTCGGCATCGGGTGGCCGCCACACAGACCGACCGGGACGAGGGGCGCTTCTTCCTGGCAGGCGGCTTCTCGGCGGGGCTGCCTACGCTCGCCGCTCGATCCGTGCCGCCGTCCGGGCAACGACGAGCAGCCAGGCGCTGAACGCCAGGATGAACGCGCGGTTGGCCCACCCGTACCAGTCGCCTGGGCCTTGGGAGCCGTCGACCCGCGTGCCGCCGGCGATCAGGAACGCCGCGAAGCTGAGCCAGATCGCGGCGGTGGTCAGCCACAGCGGCCGCCGCGAGGCGAGCCAGGCCGCGTGCCGGCGTGGCAGCACCCAGCTCACCAGCGTGGCGGCGATGGGCGCGGACTGGATCGCCAGGATCGCGCCGACACCGTGCATCGCGCCAGACATCGACCAGGCCTCCTTGGCGACGGTCACCGCCGCGGTCTGGAAGACGCCGGCGATGGTGAGACCGGCGGCGGCCAGGAGCACGAAGAGGAGCCCGATGTACCCGGCGGCCGAACGCAGCCGCGACGCGACGGCTACGGCGACGCCGGCCGTCCCGAGCGCCAGGGAGAAGAACGCCACCCGCATCAGCCAGCCGTGCTGGCCGAGCTCGTATTCGCTGATGAGCCGCCAGGACGGGGCCAGCTCGGGCTTTGCGAGGTGCAGGACGGCGAGGATCGCGACGAAGAGCGCGGTCGATGTCATGGCGACGCGTGCGGCGAGGGTGGAAATGGTGTGGGTGACGGTGCGTCCGGGCGCCTGTAAGCGGGCGGAGACGGGTGCTGCAGGCACCGGCCGGGCTGCGCCTCGCGACGGACACCGGCAGGACGTGACGCTAGGCCCTGAGCAACACGGCATCGCGCCCGGTGTGCCTCATCGCAGCTTCGCTGGAAGCGGGTGTCAAGCTCACGGCGGCGTAGCCGCCGACCATGCGACGAACCGCCGCGGCTGTCCAGATCACGACTTTCTCATTAACGCCCCAACCCCGCCTCCCGCGCCTGAATGATCGCCTGCGCTCGATCGGCCACCTGCAGCTTCGCGAACACCGCGGACACGTTGTTGCGCACGGTCTTCGGCGCCAGCACCAGGCGCTCGGCGATCTGCCGGTTCGACAGGCCCGCCGCGATCAGATCGAGCGCCTCCCGCTCCCGGGCCGTGAGCTGCGGGAACGGCACCTCCCGGGACGGCCGGGAGGTGGCCAGGCCGCCGTACAGGAGGGTGCCGCCGAGCAGCGGGTCGACGTCGTAGAGGCGGTAGCGGCCGACGGCGACCAGGACCGCGGCGGCCAGCGCGACGTTGGCGGCGACGAAGGCGGCGTCCGGCGGCAGGCCGTCGAAGACGGCCGGGACCAGCAGCAGGGCCACGTTGAGCAGCCCGGCCAGCAACATCCAGCGCAGCTGGGCCCGGCGCACCGGATCGGAGCCGCGGAACCGGGCGACGAACGCGGCCACGGCGACGATCAGGGTGAAGGTCAGCAGGGCGGGCATCGCGGCGAGGGCGGCGCGCCAGACCGCATCGGGCAGCTGCGGGAAGCCCAGGTCCAGCTGCGGCCACGGATCGGTGGTGTCCAGGATGCGCCAGGGCGCGGTGAGGAAGACCAGCACCGACAGCGCGGTGCCGCCCAGCGAGAGCGCCGCCGCCCACCGCCAGCGGCGGGACGGCAGCCGTCCATCGGGGAAGAACAGCAGCACAAGCGGCGGCACCAGGTTCAGGAACGGCCCCAGCCGGGCCCCCGCGTAGAGCGATAGCGCGGTCAGCGCCAGCCCGCCCCCGTGCCGGTCCAGCGACCACACCGCATACGCCGCCGCCACCCCGTTCAGGCAGCTCACGAACCCACCGGCGGTCAGGATCCAGGTCATCGCATGGCGGGGGAGCCGGATCGCCAGCACCGCCCCCGCGGCGGCCAGCGCGAGTCCCGGCACGGTGGACGACCACGGCGCCCAGGCGAGCGGGGCGGGGCGGGCGGCGACGGGCGTGACGATCTCCAGCCAGCCCGCGGCGGCGGCGCCCGTCGCGCAGAGCGCGGCCACGGTCACGGCCAGCGCGGTGAGCGCGCGATCGATCCTGGCGGGTGACACCCGATCAGGGTGCCATATGCCCTGTTCCCCTGGCACGGGAGCGTTGTCCCGTCTCACCCGGGACAACGGTCCCTCACGCGCGCGGGCACATCGGGGACTGCGCCGGGCACGCCGCTCCCTGGCCGCCCGGGACGGTACGCCGGGAGGGTGTGGGCATCCCAGACATTCCAAGGAGAACCATGTGTCCGTTCACATCCAGCCCAGCAACGTCAATCCCGGCGACCCCGGCTCCAGCCCCGGCGCCGCCGCCCCCGAACGGGTCCGGCTGGCCGGAGTCGCGCTCGCCGCCGGCGCCGCCGCCTGGGGCGTCGGCCAGGTGATCGTCGGCGACAAGATCCAGGAGGGCATCCAGACCCTGGACACCGTCACCGGAATGATCTACGTGGTCGGCATGATCGCCATGGTCTGGGTGATTCTGGCCAGCCGGGCGAGCGGCGACGGCTTCGGCCGCCTGGTCGCGCTGGCCCTGCTGGCCATCCTCCCGGGTGCGTTCCTGCTCAACGTGCTGTCCTTCGGCTACGCCTCGCACGACGACTTCCCGCTCTGGCTGGCCATCCTGGACGGCTGCTGGCCGCTCAGCCAGCTCGGCACCCTGATCCTCGGCATCACCGTGGCGGTCGCCAAGCACGCCGCCGGGGCGATGCGCTGGCTCCCGCCGCTGGCCGGGATGTGGTTCCCGGTCACCGTTCTGGCCCAGATCCTCGGCGGCTCCACCCTCTCGGTCTGGGTCAGCGCCGTCTGGCTGATCGGCGTGCACGCCCAGTTCGGCCTGCGCCTGGCCGCGCGCGGCCGGATGCTGTAACGCCCTTACGCGTCCAGGTCGGTGGCCAGCAGGGTGGCGAGCTCGTCCAGCGCCGCTCCGCGCCCGGCCCGTCGGCCTGGAGGGTCACCTCGCTGCCGTGGGTGGCGCCCAGGGTCAGCACCGACAACATGCTGTTGGCCGGAACCGCCCGCCCCTCGCCCAGCCGGATCCCGGGCATGGTGATCAGGACCTTGGCGAGAGGGTGCGCATCGAGCATCTCCTCCACCTGGGTGGCCACCTGTTTAGCTGTCGGCGACCGCGCGCACCCATTTGGTCCCGCCCGCCTCGATCCCGCCGTAGAGCGGCGGTGTTGAGCTCATCGCCGTCAGCCCTTCAGGGAGCCCTGGAGCAGGGCCTTGACGAAGTGGCGCTGGAAGATGAGGAAGATCACAAGCGTGGGCGTCAGGATCAGCAGCGATCCGGCGCACAGCAGCGGGATGTCGGTACCCCACTGGCCCTGGAAGGCGCCCAGGGCGCCGGACATGGTGCGGTTGGCAGGGTCATCCACCAGGACGATGGCCAGCAGGAACTGGTTCCAGGTCCACAGGAACAGCAGGATGCCCAGGGACGAGATCGCCGGCATGGCCAGGGGAATGTGGATGCGCCGGAACAGTTGCCACACGTTGGCGCCGTCCATCCGCGCGCTCTCGGACAGCTCGCCGGGCATGTTGACGAAGTGGGCGCGCATCCAGAAGACGCTGAACGGCATGAACAAGCCGATGAGCGGCAGAATGATGGCCCAGCGCGTGTTCAGCAGCCCCATGTCGCGAATCTGGTAGTACAGCGGCGTGATGATGCCCTCGAAGGGGAGGGTCAGGCCGAGCACGAACAGCAGGAAGATGACGCGGCCGCCGACTATGCGCAGGTGACCGATGGCGAAGCCGGCCATGGTGCCCAGCAGGATCGAGATGGGTACCACGCCCAGCACGATGAGAACGCTGGACCACAGCAGTACGCCCATGTTCGCGGCCTCGAAGGCCCGCAGGAAGTTGCCCCACTGCGGTTCGTCGGGCCAGGCCAGCCCGGCCGGGTAGGTGCCCGAGGGATGCAGGGCGGTGACGAACAGGCTGAGGAACGGCAGGAGCGTGACCGCCATCATGAGGATGAGCAGCAGCCGGCCGATCCAGGCCTCCCGCCCTGCGGTGATCATCGGTTGCCGTCCTTTGCGAACCACTGGATGGGAAGGGCGCAGGCGATCACGAGGACCATGAGCACCACGGCCAAGGCTGAGGCCATGCCCACCTCGCGTTCGGAGAAGGCCAGGTAGAAAATCTGCAGGCCGGGAACCATGGTGGTGTTGCCGGGGCCGCCCTGGGTGGAGATGTAGATGATGTCGAAGCTGGCCAGGGCCGCGATCACGGTCACGGTGACGCAGACGGCGATCTCTTGGCGCAGGCTGGGGACCGTGATGGAGATGAACTCCCGCCACGCGCCGGCGCCGTCGAGCCGGGCGGCCTCATAGAGCGCCGGATCGATCTTGCTCATGCCGGCCAGGAGCAGCAGCGTGCACAGGCCGAGCAGTACCCATGCGCCGATCATGCCGACCGCCGGCAGGGCGGTGGCGAAGTCGCCCAGCCAGGCCCGGGTCACCCCGCCGAGGCCGATGAGCGTGAGCAGTTGGTTGATCACTCCGGTGGAGGCCAGCAGCCAGCTCCACGCGATGCCGGCCGCCACCAGCGGGATGACCTGCGGCAGGAACAACACGGTGCGCGCCACGAGGGCGAGCCTGCTGGCGGCGATGCGCCGGATCGTCGCGGCGATCGCCAAGCCCAGCACGACCGGAATCGCGCTGAAGAACACGATCAGCTGGAAGGCGTTGACCAGCGAGTCGGACAGGTCCGGATCGGTGAAGACCTTGCCGTAGTTGGACAGCCCCACCCAGGTGGAGGCGCCGATGCCGTTCCACTCATACAGCGAGTACTGGAACGTCAAGACGATCGGGCGCAGGACGAACACCGCGTAGAAGAGGAGCGCCGGGGCCACGAACAGCCAGCCGACCAAGCCGCGCGCGTCGCGCAGCTTGGTCGCCACCGGCCGCCGGTGCGAGGATCGGGCGCCGGCGGAGCGGGTCAGCAACTGCCTCAGTTCCCTTCGATCTGGCTGGCGTAGTCGGCCTGGACCGTCTTCAGCAGCTCTTGCGGGGTCTGCTCTCCGGCCACCAGCTTCTGCAGCTGGGGCGTCCAGCTCTTGGCGTAGATGGCACCGGTGGCGTTGGCGATGAAGTCCATCGCGCCGTTGTCCTTGGCGATGTCCGCCCCGGCGGCGAGCGTGCTGGCGGTGACCGTGTCCGCGGCGACCTCAGGCATGTACGCGTCCGCGGGACCCATCGGACGCGATCCGCCGACCTCGACGCCGATCTCGCGGGCCTGCTTGTCGGTGGCCACCCAGTTGAGGAAGAAGGCGGCGCAGTCGGCGTTCTTGGCGTTCGCGGCGATGCCGAAGGTGAGAGGTGCCGACATGGCGGCCAGCTTGCCGCCCTGCTGAGCGGGTGGCATCAGCGTGAAGCCGACGTTGCCCGGCATCTGCTTGTCGAGGTTGCCCGACTCCCAGTCACCGTTGAACATGAACAGGCCCTGGCCGTCGATGAAGCGGCTCATCATCGTCGCGTAGTCGACCGCGTTCACGTCTTTCTGGAAGTATCCGGCCTTGATCCATTTCTCCAGGTGCTGGGCGGCCTGCAGGTTCGAGGGGGTGTCGATCGTGGCGCCGGGCTTTTGGAAGATCCAGTCGTTGACGGGCCCGGCCGGGCCGTAGGAGGCCATGAGGTTCTGCAGCGGGAACGCCAGACCGCCGGTGGCGCCGCCGTTGAACTGCAGGATGGGCGTGACGCCCGCGCTCTTGGCCTTGTCCAGCGCCTGGTCGAGCTCCGCCAGCGTGGTGGGCGGCGTGGTCATGCCGATCTGGGCGGCGAGCTTCTTGTTGTAGAAGACGCCGGTCATGCTGGAATTGAGCCCGAGGGCGTACAGGGAGCCCTCACCGCGCGGCCGGCCGCCCGGCCCCAGGCGCAGCTGCTCGAGTTGCGAGGCCGGCCACTTGTCCCAGCCGAAGGCCTGCGCGTAGCCGTCGAGGTTCTTCAGCAGGTTGTCCTTGACCAGCTCGGAGACCTGAGGCAGGCGCATCAGGTCGGGCGGGTTGTCGGCCAGCACCCGCGGGGCGTTCTGCGTGATGACCGCGAACTGGTCCTCGCGGATGTCCCACGTGACGTTCGGGTGCTGCTTCGTGAACTCGGTGGTCAGCTCCTTGGGCAGCGGGAAGCCGGTCTCGAAGTAGCCGTTCAGCTTGATCGGCGCCGTACCGCACGTGAGCGCTGTGGACTGGGACGGCGCGCTGGCGGCCGTGGGTTGCGGGCTGTTGGCGCCGGGAGCGGCACAGGCGGCGGCCAGCACTCCCATGGCGATCACAAGCGCGGTTCCGGACCTGCCGGGGCGGACTCGACGAGCCATGTGCATCTCCTCTGCTGCCTGGGACAATCGCATCGGCTGACGTCCCGCGTCCATTGCTAAATCGGGTTAGCGCCCGATAGTCTCACCATGCGCGTCGCGCGATGTCAACCCCCCGTAACACACTCTTGACGATCGGAGATTTTGGGTGAGCCCACGACGGGTCACGCTGGCCGATGTGGCCAAGGCCGCGGGTGTCTCCCGCACGACAGCCTCGCTGGTGCTGTCAGGCCGCGGCCGGGAACTGCGCATCTCTCAGGACGTCGAGCAGCGTGTCCTGCGAGCCGCCGAGGAGTTGCAGTACCGGCCCAACATCGTGTCCGTGGGCCTGCGTACGGGCACCTCCCGGACGATCGGCTTCGTCTCCGACACCGTCGCCACCTCACGACTGGCCGGTGACATGATCAAGGGAGCGCTCGAGGCCGCCCGCGACCGCGGCTTCATGCTGTTCATCGGTGAGACCGAAGGCGACGCCGAACTCGAACGCCTGCTGCTGCAGGCCATGCACGACCGCCAGGTTGACGGGCTCATCCTGGCCTCGATGTTCACCCGCACCATCAAGGTGCCCAAGGCCATCACGGCCGCGCCCGTCGTGCTGCTCAACGCGCTGCCCAAGCAGCCATCTCCCCTGCCCGCCGTCCTGCCCGACGAGGTCGAGGCCGGCCGCTGCGTGGCCCGCGTCCTGCTCGACGCCGGCCACCGGGACGGTATCTACCTGATCGGCGCCGGTCCGGGCCTGCGCAACGTGCCCTCGGAAAGCCTCGCGGCGGTGGAGCGGCTCGTCGGCATCCGGGAGGCGCTCGGCGAGGCGGGAGTCAAGGTGGCGGGCGCTCGCACCTGCCCCGACTGGCAGCCGGAGTACGGCCTCGCGGCGACGCGGGACCTCCTGCGAACCGCTCAGCCGCGTGCGCTGATCTGCTTCAACGACCGGATCGCGATGGGCGCCTACCAGGCGCTCGACGACTTCGGGCTCAAGGTGCCCGCAGATGTCTCCGTCGTGTCCTTCGACGACCATCCCATCGCCTCGTGGATGCGGCCCCAGCTGACCACCGTGGCGCTGCCCCACTACGAACTGGGCCGCAAGGCTGTGGACGTGCTGTTCACCGAGATCGACCGCGACCCCTCAGACACCGACCGGGTGGGCGAGGTGCACCGGGTGTCGATGCCCGTCCGCAGCCGTGAATCCGTCGCACCGTCCCGCACCGTAGAGTCGCTCGGCTGACCCTACCGAGAGGCTCCGTGCTCATCCCGTCGCCGAACGCCGAAGCCTCCCGGCCGGCCCGAAGAGTCGCAGACCAAAGCGGGCCGACCACCGCTCGGTGCCGGGCCGCTACGTCATCGTCGAGCTCGACCCCGAGCAGAACGCGGGCTGGACGGTGATTGCCGCCAAGTGCCCGACCTTCCTGTGCACGGTGAAGGTGAACCCCGACCTGCCCACCCGGGTGGTGCAGCGCAAGAACGTCTACGGACAGCCCGGGCGCGGCATCGGCAGGGGTCCGCTGCTGGCCAAGGGGGCCCCGAACACCTCCAGAAAGGTAACCGAGAAGGCGGTCAACCTCCTGGTCGATGAGTTCCGGTACGGCTCCTACCTGTCCAACGGGATGGTGCTGCCCTACCACTACCCTCCATCCCGCGTGCCGTATGCCCATGGGACGAGCTTCCCGACACCTTTGCGCGACCTCGTCTCCCCCGAGATCCGTTCGATCGCCCGCGCCTGCGGTTACGAGATCAGCCCTCCATGACGCCCCCGGATCACATCCTCCCGACCAGGGCCACGATGAGTGCCGCGACCCCGCTCTGCACCGCCGACAGCACCGCTTCCTTGGCGCCGCCCGCGATCGCCGTGCCCAGCGCGCGCAGGCGGCCCGGCTCGGACTCCACCGCCGCCACCACCGCGCCCGGATCGCTCACCGCGCCCTCCGGGGTCACCAGACCGGCGCGGGTCAGCGTGGCGATGAAGGCCCGCAGTTCCGCCACCGCGGCGTCCACCTCGGCCCGCGACATCCCCTCCCCCGTGTTGTTGACCGTGAAGCTGCTCCCGGCGCCGGTCTGCACGTAGCTGTCCCGGCCGATCTTGTTGCCGTATACGTAATCCGACATGCCGTACACCCCTCAGTTGTTGACGGTCGTCCGGCTACCGGCGCCGCTCTGCTCGTACTTGTCGCGGCCCACCTTGTCGCCCATCACCAGATCGCCCCGGACCTGGACGATCCGCTCCTGCGTCGGCGGATCCTCGATGGCGTCCACGATCTCGCCCTTGATCCGGTGGATCTCGTCCCTGTCGGTTCCCGACAGCGCGGTGAACTGCGTGCCCGCCGTCTCGATCGTCAGCGCGTACCTGGGCCGCCGGAACAGCAGCCGGTAGACCAGCACCACCAGCAGGTACGCGACCCGCAGCCCGCCCACCACCACCGCCGCCATCGCGAACTGCGCCGCCGCCTCCTCCAGGTTGTACCCGGCGTCCACATCCAGCCCCGGCAGCACCCCGAACGCCACCCCCGCGACCGCCCCGACCACCGCCAGCGCGACCGCGATCCCTTTCAAGGGATAGAACGTCGCCAGCCGCCCGCCCCACACCAGCCGCAGGCTCTGCACCCGCGAGATGTTCGCCAGCGGATACACCTCATGCCCGATCCGGACGACCCGCTTACTGATCCGGATCTCCCCTACGTGCTGCTTTCCCATGTCGCCCTCACCTTCACGCTCACGCGAAGAACGGCTCCATGCTCACCCGATCACGACCGAAGCGAGAGAGTACCCCCCTACCCAAACCGGGGCTATCGGACGAATGTCGATAGCACTCGCCGACTACTGAGCGTTTGAGTGGCTGGAGAACCTTTTAAGGCGTTTCATTGCTTACGTCGGTGCTGCGCTGGTTGTGCTCATCGCAGGATGCGGAGGTTCGGCCGACCCATCAGCTGACCCACCGGCCGACCCGACGGCCAGTCCGACGGTCAGCCCGATTGCGGCGCTGGAAGCGCAGCTTGTGGCCAAGCGCGGGGTCAAGGTCAGCGAGATTCAGGAGACCCACGTCGACGGCGAAGCAGTCCGGCGGCGGGTACGAAGGAACGATCACGCTGGGGGCTCTCCACGCCGTATCGCCGTCATTCCAGGCCGAGGACCTGACCGACACCCGAGAGGCCGGACTGGTGATGTCATGGCGGATGTCGGTGGGCCCGGACGGGCTGCCGACACGACTGGTCACGAGCTACTCCGACCCTGAATACACACTCGGCCCCATGGAGAAGAAGAGCGACATTCGCTTCTCCTCCTGGGGAACCCCGGTGGAACTCGCATCCCCGCCGGAGAAAGAGACGAGCACCTGACGTCCCGAAATCAGGTCAGAAGCCGCGGCACTGGTCTTCCTTGTTGCCGCCGACGGAGTTTCTGCTTCCGGTTGGCTTCGGGTGGTTTTCCTTGCACTGGAGGTTGCCCTTGACTGAGTTGCGGTGGATCTGGGCGCCATGGTGATTGCCGATCACCTGGATGCTGCCGCCGACTCGGTTGTTGTTGACCCGTAGATAGCGGCGGTTGGCGTCGAGTTGGATGTCGGCGTTGATCCGGGACGAGGTCACGGTGGCGGCGCCGCCCTGCTTCACCTGGACGCCGCCGCGTACGATCGAGCCGCCGACCACGGAGACGGCGCGGGCGCCCTCGCCCTGGACGTTGCCTTCGACGTTCACCTTGCGGGCTACCAGGATCGCGTTTCGCTCTACCTTGATGGTGCCTTTCACCCGGGTGCCGAGGAGGGTGCAGGTCGCGCCCGCCGGGACGCGGACGTTGTCAAGGGTCGCGGCGCGGATGGTCCCCCGGCAGGCGCGTTCCTCCGCGAATGCCGGGGTGGCCACGGCCAGGCCGCCGACAACAGTGCCGAGGACGGTTCCGGCCAGAGTCAGCTTGATCTTGTTCATGTCGTGCCCTTCGTCGGCTTCGGCCAGGGCTGCCTGGCCATACGAAGGATTTCGACAAGCGGTGAGGGCTCGGTGAGGCGTGCATTAACGTCTTCTCACCCGGATTCGTGCTTGGCCAGGAAGTCGTTGACCGTTGTTTCGATGCGCTCGGGGAATTCGCCGTTGATGGCGTGTGATGCCTCCGGCCAGAGCTCGACGGTGCCGTGGCGTAGGAGGCGGCGGGCGCGGGCCGCGGCCTTGCTGGGGTCGTGGATGATGCTGCGGCCGCCGATGATCACCAAGGTGGGGAGGTCGATTCGGGCGATCTGGTCGTCGGTGGGGTAGGCGGGGCGGGGAAGGCTGGTGGTGAAGTCGCGCATGCCGGCGGCGATCAGGGCGGCGACTGGGTCGTCTTCGGAGGCGTCGGCGCCGCCGGAGATCCAGCTCAGCAGGCGGCGCCGTATGGCCCTGGGCATGGGGAGGACGGACCCAAGGGAGATGATGACGACCTTCCAGGTGATGGCGCCGAAGGTGGCGGCTGGTTCGAGCAGGATGAGGGAGCGTACTCCGGCCGGCCGGTGTACGGCGAGGTTGAACGCGGACCAGCCGCCGATCGACAGGCCCAACACGTCGAGCACAGGTTCGGGCAGGCCGTCGAGCAGGGACGCGAGCCAGGCCGCCTGGTCTTCGGCGGAGGTCAGGCGGCGGGTCTGCACGGAGAGGCCTGGCTCTCCGATGAGATCCATCGCGTACACCGGGCGGGTTCTCGCCAGGCCGGCCAGGTTGGCTTCCCACATGGGCGCGGCCGCGGTGCGACCGGGCAGCAGTAGCAGCGGCACTCCGTCGGCGGGTCCGAACCGGTAGACGCGAACGCTGCCGAAGCCGGTCGGCACGTCCAGGGTCGCGCTCGGCGCGGGCAGGGCTGCCATCGCGCGGTCGTAGGCCCGCCGATACCGGGCGTAGGCGGCGGCGTCATGGAAGTGGCCGAGCTTTCCCGCCCGGAATGCCGCCCCGACGTTCGGTGCGATGGTGTCCATGACAACCTCCCCTTGGGCGAGATCAGCCACGACGCGGCGGTCGCGGTGCTCGATCTGCAGCAGTCTCCTCGAGGGTTGAGCTTCAGGATTCCGGCTGGTCGGGGCGCAGGGCGCCGACCACGGTGGCGATCTCGGCCAGGAGGCCGGACACGGTGGTCCGGTCGGTGCCGTTGATCGACACCGTGCGCACTTCCGCGGGCTTGGGCAGCTTCGCCATGATCTCGGGCAGCGAGCCGATCAGCAACGCCTGCAGGCTGGCCGGGGTCTGCTGGTTCTCGATGTCGGCCCGCAGCCGCGCGCGCTCCACGTCGAGCAGGGCCCGCTCGTGTTCGGACTGCGCCTGGGAGCGGGCCAGCTCCAGCTCGCCGTCGAGCTCCAGGCGCTTGAGCTCCTGCTCCCGCTCGATCCTGAGCCTGCCGGTCTCGGCCTCCTCGGCGTGCCGTTCGCGCTCCATCCGCAGCGCGTGCAGGGTGGTCTCGGTCTCCAGCTCCGACACCGCCCTGGCGTCGTCGTGCTCCCGCTGGGTGCGCCGCAGCCGCTCGGCCGCCTGGGTGTCGAACAGCCGGGCCTCGTTACGGGCGCGCAGCTCGGCGAGCTCCCGCTCGTACTCCAGGCGCTGGGTCTCCTTGAGCCGCTCGGTCGCCATCTCCCGCTGGGCGATGGCCTCCTCGGCCTGCAGTTCGGCCAGCCGGGCGATCTGACCCTGCTCGGACCGGTACGGCTTCTGCAGGTTCTCCCAGAGCCGCGACGAGCTGACCACGGCCTCCTTGATCTGCACGGTGACGATGCGCAGGCCGAGTCCCTGGTCGCTGTTGTCCTCGCCCTCGGCCACGGCGCGCAGCCGGGCGGTCAGCTCCTCGATGATGGGCTGCTTGTCGCTGAGCACGTCGAGGACGCCCATGGTCGCGACCTTGTCCTTGATCGCCGCCTCCGCCTGCTCGCGCAGCTGGAGGTTGACCAGCCGCATCGGGTCGTCCAGGTCGCTGAAGTCCAGCTTGCGGTAGGCGGTGCCGAAGTCCTGGATGATCCACTGCACGTAGCCCTGCACCAGCACACCCTGGAGCTCCCGGCAGACGCAGTACGCGTTGATCAGGATGGTCTGGGTGGCCCCCGGCACCACCAGGAAGGAGTCGATGGCGGGATTGAAGCGGAACGACACCCCGAGCCCGATGTGCAGCGGCGTCGCCCGGCCCCGCCGGGTGTGCACCACGAACGCGTTGGGCGGCACGAGCACGTTCTTCCAGCGCCAGAAGCCGGTGATCCGCACGTCCACCGGCCCTGGCGTCAGCTTCTCGCCCATGCCCCCGCCGAGTGCCCCCTCGCGTTTGGCCAGCGGGCTCGCCCGCCTGGCCGCCGGAGCCGCGGGCGCCGCTCCGGCCGCGGCGGCGCCGCGGCGGGCCCTGAGATCATCCTCAAGCACCGCCTGCTGCGCGACGACCTGTTGCAGATAGGCATTGCTGCCTTTGTCGGCGGCGCTCATCGTCCCCTCCTCGCGATCGCCGACGAGTCTCGCCTAAGCCGCAAGTCACCGCAACCGGAATGCACCCCGAAGGCCCGGACTGATCAGCCGGCGGTCAGCTGGTCCCGGAGGGTGGTGCGGACGTCGCAGTTGGCGAGGGCGAAGGAGTCGGCCAGGGCGATGAGGTCGTCGTCGGTGAGGTCGCGGAAGAGTTCGGCGTATTCGTACGCCAGGGGCTGGGCCACGGTGAGGTTGAGGATCAAGGTGCGGACCCAGTCGAAGCGGCCCCAGGGGTACGGGTCGAAGCCGGGGAACTCGTCGGCGATCATGTCCTGGAAGGGCTTGATGATTTCGGGGATGCCGTAGCCGTCGCTGCCCCACTGGTCGGCGCCGAGGCGGTTCTTCTTGGCGACGAAATCGCCGAAGCGCTTCAGGTAGGGGGAGTCGGGGCGGACCATGACCAGGCCCTGGCGGCCCAGGTCCTTGTACATCCAGATGGACCAGCCGGCGTCGTCGCGGCGGTAGATGTCGAGCTGGTCGGTCAGCAGCTGGCGGCGCATGGCGTCGGTGCGCTCGTCGCCGGTGTAGATGGGGCCGAACTCGCCGACCCAGACGGGGGTACCGGTGCGGCGGCAGTATTCGGTGCGCTCGGCGTACTTGGCTTCCAGGGCCGCCTTGTCGAAGAACCTGCCGTCGGTCGTGCCGGGGTAGTCGCCACCGCCGCCGAGGCCCGGGGCGGCGTAGTCGTGGCAGACGTAGACGGTGTTCTCCCACGGCTCGTCGAAGACGTCGAACTCGGTGGAGTAGGTGTTGCCGTCCAGGAACAGGATGTGCCGGTCGTCGATCGCGCGGATGGCCTCCACCAGGCGGGTGTAGAACGGGCCGACCACCAGCCGTGACTCGTCGGCGGGCTCGTTGATTGGGTTGTATCCGGCCACCCAGGGGTTGTCCTTGTAGTGCTCGGCGATGTGCTCCCACATCGCCACCACGCGGTCCTGGAAGTGCGGGTGGTCCCAGAACGCGGGGCGGTGCGTGGGGTTGTCGGAGTGCCAGTGGTGGTTCTGCGAGCCGGGCAGCGCGTGCAGGTCGATGACCGAGTAGATGCCGTGCCGCGCGCACGCCTCGATGGCCCGGTCCAGGTGCCGGAACCCGTCCTTCTTGAACTCGAACGGCTTGCTGTCGTCCTCGAAGTGGCGGTAGTTGACCGGGAAGCGCACGCAGTTCATGCCCGCGTCGGCCAGCAGCTTCGCGTCGTCCTCGCCGAAGAACGCGGTCAGCAGGCGCTCGAAGAAGAGCTCGTAGCGGTCCTCGCCCAGGACCGCACGGACCGTGCCGCGCATGAGGGACTCGTTACCGGAGTAGCCGGTGATGAAGTTCTCCATGTTCAGCCAGCCGCCCACCGCGACGCCGCGCAGACGGACGGGGGTGTCCGTCTCGTCCATGAACTGGCGTCCCACGGTACGAAGAAACGTCATGGGGTCTGTTCCTCATTCTGTTAATTAGAAAGTCGTGATCTGGACAGCCGCAGCGGTGAATCGCCTGGTCGGCGGCTATGCGGCTGGCTATGGGACGGGTTTCTGATTAATAGTTACTTGATCGCGCCGGCCGACAGGCCGCGCTCGAAGAGGCCTTGCAGGCACAGGTAGGCCACGATCTCGGGGATCGCGGTGATGACCGCGCTGGCCAGCACCTTGGTCTGGTCGTTGCTGAACTGGCTGACGAAGAACTGCGGCAGCAGCGTGACGGTCTGCTGGGCCGGGTCCTGGATGAGCACCAGCGGCAGCAGGTAGGCGTTCCACGAGCCGATCAGCGTCAGCACGACGATCGCGGCGGCGATCGGCCGCGTCATCGGCACGACGATGTAGCGGAAGGCCGTGAACGTGCCGGCGCCGTCGATCCTGGCCGCGTCGAACAGCGCGTCCGGCACGCCGTCGATGAACCTGCGCGCGATCAGGATGGTGAACGGGATCTGCAGGGCGGCCAGCGGCAGGACCACCGCCCAGTACGTGTCGTACACGCCGAGCGCGAGGGTGGTCGCGAACAGCGGGGTGAGCAGCACGACCTCGGGCAGGGTGAGCGCGGCCAGGATCATCCAGAAGTAGACCTCCTTGCGGCGGATGTGCAGCTTGGAGAATCCGAAGGCGGCGAGCATCGTCAGGACGTACACGATCAGGATCGTCGAGACGGAGATGATGACGCTGCTCTTGAAGAACGTCCCGATGGCGCCGACCTCGAACACCGCGCGGTAGTTGCCGGCGCCCTCCCCCGCCAGCGAGCCCTGCACCATGACGACCAGGGGGAACAGGTACGGGATGATCATCAGGGTGACCAGGGCCTGCAGCACGAGCTTGGCCGGCAGGCGGCGTGCCTCAAACACCGGTCTCACTGTCCTTTCTGTTGGCCCGGACGGCGATGGCGATGGCGCCGGCCAGGGCCAGGATGAGCAACATGATCGACAGGGCCGCCCCGTACCCGACGTGGGCGCTGGGGATGCTGATCCGGTAGATGTAGGTGCCGAGGAACTCGGTGGCGTAGTTGGGGCCGCCGATGGTCACCAGGTAGGGGACGTCGAAGGTCTTCAGCGCCCCGATCACGCTGAGCATGCCGAGCGCCACGGTGGTGCCGCGCACCCCGGGCCACACGATGCTGACCAGCGTGCGGATGTTGCTGGCCCCGTCGGTACGGGCGGCCTCCAGCGTCTCGGGGTCGATCTGCCCCATCGCCGCGTAGTAGAGCACGAACGTCAGGCCGGTGAAATTCCAGACGGTGATGAACATGATGACCGGCATCGCCGTGCTCGACTGGGCCAGCCACGGCTGGGACAGGAACCCCAGGCCGATGTGGTCCAGGGTCCAGTTGAGCTGGCCGTCGGCGGCGAACATCTGCCGGAACACCGGCGCCATCGTCGCCGGCGCGATGACCACCGGGGTGAAGACGATCACCTTGTAGACGGCGCCCAGCTTGACCTTCGAGTGCAGCAGCGCCGCGAACACGAACCCGATGGCGGTCTGCGCGGTGAAGGTCACGATGAAGAAGATCACGGTGTGCCAGATGGCCTGCCAGAAGATCGGGTCCTGCAGGATCCGCTGGTAGTTGTCCAGGCCCACCGGGGTCGGCGTCGGGCTGGTGCCGTCCCAGTCCAGGGTCGACAGGTAGCCGGTCTCGCCGATGCAGAAGTAGAGGATGCCGACGACGAGGATGAACGCCGGCATGATCCACGGAATGCCGGAGGGTCGCAGCACCCCTCCCCGGGAGCGTCCCGGGGAGGGAGGCGCGGTGGACGACGGACGGCGCGCCCCGGTCTTCCGCGAGGTCGTGGAGGTCATGGTTCTCCCTGCACGTACGTAGTGAATGGGACGGCCGTCCGCTGGTTTACTTGATCTTCGAGGCGGTGGCCTGCAGCGTGGCGGCGGCCTGCTCGGGGGTGGCCTGGCCCGCCGCCACCGTGGTCGACGCGACGCCGATCGCGGTCTGCAGGTCGGCGACCACGGTCGCCAGGCGCGGCTCGGTGGACTTGCCGGCGTCGGTGATCAGCTTCTCCAGCGCCGGCCGCTGCACCTCGGGGTTGACCAGCTTGACGGTGTCCCAGTTGGGCTGCGCGCTGGTCAGGGCGGGGATGTCGTTGAGGATATCGGCCACCACCTGCTGGCCCGCCGCCGAGGTGCCGAGCCAGGTCGCGAAGGTCGTGGCGGCGGCGATGGACTTGGACCTCTGGTTCACGGCAAGCCCGAAGTCCGCGTCACCGTAGAGCGCGCCGACGTTGCCGGTGCCCGCCACGTCCGGGAACGGGATGGGGAGCTGGGTGAACGGCTTGGGGTCGGCGACGCCGGCGCCGGAGATGGCCGCCGTGCTGCCCTCGACGGTGGAGTACTGCATGTACCAGGTGCCCATCATCACCATGGCGTACTTGCCGGACATGAAGCCGTTGTTGGCGTCGGGGTACTGCTGCATGCCGAGGGCGCCCTCCTGCATGATCCCGTCGTCGAAGAGCTTCTTCCAGAGGCCCAGCGCCTTGACGATCGCCGGGTCGGTCCACGGGACCTCGCCCTTGAGCGCCTTCTCCCAGACGCCCGGCGCGACGTTGTCGGTGATGGCCTGGAGGGTGTCCTCGTTGAACGCGGTCTGCGCGGCGCCCTGCACGAAGCAGCCGACGTTGTTGGACTTGAAGGTCTCGCAGACCTTCTTCCACTCGTCGTACGTCTTCGGCGGGGTCAGCTGGTACTTGTCGAACAGGTCCTTGTTCACCCAGACCGTTCCGGAGAACACCGAACCGACCGACAGGGCGGCGAGCTTGCCGCCGTTCATCAGGCTGGTCACCCCGATCGGGGCCAGTTTCGACTTCCAGTCCGCGCCCAGCGCCTTCTCGACGGCGGGCGTGAGGTCCACGGCGTTGACGCCGTAGATGTCGACCGAACCGTTGGCGGCGCCCGGCGCGACGTCGAAGACGTCCGGGCCCACCGAGGAGGCCAGCGCGGGACGGATGGCCGCGTCGTAGCCGTCGATGGTGAGTTTCTTGAAGGTGACCTTGATGTTCGGGTAGACCTTGTTGAAGGCCTTGATGTAGGCCTCGGCGGGCGTCGCGTCGGGCGTCCACCCCCACCAGGTGATGTTCCCCGAGTCGGCGGATCCCTTGTCCGCGGTCTCGGCCGGTGCGCCGCCGGCGCATCCGGCCAGCGTCAACCCTACGGCCATGAGCGCGGCGACGGTTCCAAAGGGACTACGCTTCCTGGTTCGCGAGGATCCCAGCATGTGATCTCTCCTTGCACGTGATAGGCACGCACCGTGGTATGACGCCGCCCTGCGAGCTGCCGACGGTTCGGCCGAACGACGAGAGCCGAAACTTCCGAAAGTTTCGAAAAGTGGTCTCGGGAGAGCGAAACATCGGCCACCTCACAGTGTCAAGAATTTGAGCTGAATTGTTTCCGTTGAGTTTCGAAACTCCTGATCTTCACAGCGGGGTCATCGCGGCTTGACCTAGGCGTCACGCTAGGCCCTGACAGCGAGTTTCCGCTGTTCCAGGCAGCCTGGACCACTCCAGCCGCGCCGATGCTACGGTTGTAGAAAGTTTCGACAGACCGAACCGAAGCATGAAGAGGTGTCGTGGCGATCGAACCGAGCACACGGAAGCGGGCCACCAGCAAGCGGGCCAACCGGGTGACCATCGCGATGGTCGCCCGGGAGGCGGGCGTGTCCGTGCCGACCGTGAGCAAGGTGCTCAACGGCCGTGACGCCGTCGGCCCGGAGACCCGCCGGCGCGTGCAGGACGCGCTGAGCTCGACAGGTTACCAGCGTCGGGCCAGGTCAGAGCCACGCAAGGTGGGCCTGGTGGACTTCGTGATCACCGAGCTGGACACCGCCTGGGCCTGCGAGCTGCTGCGCGGCGCCGAGCAGGAGGCGTACCGGCTGGGCACCCGGCTGGTGCTGACCGTCACGCACGACCGGCAGGCCAACCCGCGCGAGTGGCTGAGCGCCCTCGCCTCCCGGCCGACCGACGGCGTGGTCCTGGTGGCGTCGAGCACCCGGCACGTGGCCGCGACGCGGCTGCGCACGATCGAGGCGCCGTTCGTGGTCATCGACCAGTTCGGCGGGTACGACCACGACATCCCCACCATCGGCGCCACCAACTGGGCCGGCGGTTTCGCGGCCACCGAGCACCTGATCGGCCTCGGCCACCGCCGGATCGGCGTGATCACCGGGCCCGACGACGTGCGGTGCAGCCTGGAGCGCCTCGACGGCTACCGCGCCGCGCTGCGCCGCGCGGGCCTGCCGGTCGACGAGCGCCTGGTGCGGCAGGGCGACTTCTACGCCGAGGGCGGCCGGCGCGGCGCGGCCGCGCTGCTCGACCTGCCGGACCCGCCCACCGCCGTGTTCGCCGGCTCCGACCAGCAGGCGGCGGGGGTGTACGAGGAGATGCGCGGGCGGGGCCTGCGGGTGCCCGACGACCTCAGCGTGGTCGGCTTCGACGACACCGAGGTCTGCGAGTGGATGTTCCCCCGGCTGACCACCGTCCGCCAGCCCCTCGCCCAGATGGCCGTGCTGGCGGTGCGCAACGTGCTGGAGCCCGCGCATCCGGCCCTGCGCCTGGAGCTGTCCACCAGCCTGGTCGTCAGGGAGAGCACGAGCCCGCCGCGTCGCCGCAGGTGAAAGGCCCTCAGGACGGGAGCATGTCGCGCCAGGAGTGGGCCGGCTCGAACCCCAGCTCCTGCCGGGCCCGGGTGATGTCGAGCGCGCTCTCGTAGCCGTCCAGCGGGCGCCGCACCGGCACGCCGGGGAACACCTCCGCCGCCAGTTCGGCCGTGGGCCGGTCCATCAGCGTGTCCCGCGCGGCGATCACGTACGACGGGGCGCCGGTCACGTCGGCGAGCAGGCCGAGGCGGCACGCCTGCGCGACGTCGCGGTCGTCGATGTAGCCCCACAGGTCGAACACCCTGGTCAGCGGGTCGGCCCAGTAGGTGGGCAGCTTGGGGTAGTCGGCGGCGACGTGAATGTTGGACAGCCGCAGCGAGATGATCGGGATGCCCGACCACGCCGAGATGTGCCCGGCCATCGTCTCGCCGACCACCTTCGACAGGGCGTAGGTCGACAGCGGGTACGGGTAGTGGTCCTCGTCCACGGGCAGGTAGCGCGGCGGGGCGTCCGGGCCGAACGGGAACCCCAGCGCGGTCTCGCTGGACGCCCACACGATCCGCCCGACGCCGAGCTTGGCCCCTGCCAGGAAGACGTTGGCGTTCATGGCGTTGTTGGTGTTGAGCGTCCGGGCGTCGGTGAAGTAGCCGGGCGCGGGGATCGCCGCCAGGTGGACGACGCCGTCCACGCCGGTCAGCGCGTCGACGGTGTCCCCGAAGTCGGTCAGGTCCGCGCGCAGCAGCGGCGTGCCGAGCTGTTCCCACAGCTCACCGCGGTCGCCGGGCGCGCCGGCCACGTCGACGGCCCGCACCTCGTGCCCGTGGGCGAGCAGGTCCTGGAGCACGGCCCGCCCGGCCTTGCCACTCGCTCCTGTAACCGCGATCTTCACGGCAGGCCTCGCTTTCGTTCCGGAATCGCAGAGACCTACGGTAGTAGATCGGGTACCGAAAGTTCGTCGAAACTATCGAGCCCTCGAATTCAGCGGCCAGACCGCTCTGACAGGCAAAAATGCGGTCATCAGGCCAGGTCGTTCGGTCCTCCGCCTTGACGTACGGGGGCGGTGGTTCTACTTTGTCAACATACCCCTGAAGTTTCGGATAATTTCCGAAACTTTCTGTGCCGATTTTCCGTAAAGGAGCCACCGGTGCCTCTGGTGCAGATCGACCTAGAGCGTTCCCTCGCCGAACGGCTGGGCGAGCAGATCAGCGAAGGGATCCATCAAGCGCTGGTGGACGCGCTCGGGATGGACCCGACCGATAAGTTCCAGATCTTCCGCACGCACGCGCCCGGCGAGATCGTCTTCGACCCGGCGTACAACGGCGTCGACCGCCGCCAGCTGGTCAGCGTCCAGATCCAGATGGTCCACATGTACGACGTCACCACCAAGTGGGCGATGTTCGACCAGATCGCCAAGCGGCTGGAGGAGATCGGCGTCCGCAACGACGACCTGCTGATCAGCATCGTGGAGAACGGCTTCGAGGACTGGTACGCCGGCAAATCACGCAGCTGACCACCAGTCCTCGAAATCGTCGATCCACACAGAGCTGGAGTCCACCCAATGAAGGTTCTCTATATCGGCGGCACCGGCACGATCAGCTCGTCGTGCGTGGCCGAGTCCGTCCGCCAGGGCCATGACGTGTACGTCCTGAACCGCGGCCGCACCTCGGGCCGCCGCCCCCTCCCCGACGGCGTCACCCCCATCACCGGCGACGTCCAGGACCCCGAGTCCGTCCGCGCGGCGCTGGCCGGCACGGCGTTCGACAGCGTGGTCAACTTCCTCAGTTTCGGCGCCAAGGACGCCGAGGCGGCGGTCGACCTGCTGGACGGCCGGATCGGCCAGTACGTGCACATCAGCTCCGCCTCCATCTACCACAAGCCGGTGCGGCAGTGGCCGATCACGGAGTCGACCACCCGGCGCAACCCCTACCTGGCCTACGCCCGGGACAAGATCGCCGCCGAGGACGTGCTGCATCGCGCGTACGAGGAGCGTGACTTCCCGGTCACCGTCGTGCGCCCGTCGCACACCTACGACGACGCCCACCCGCCGCTGCCCGGCGACTGGACCGCCTGGGACCGCGTCGCGCGCGGCGACGAGCTGGTCGTGCCCGGTGACGGCACCAGCCTGTGGACCCTGACGCACGCCCGGGACTTCGCCGTCGGCCTGGCCGGCCTGATCGGGAACTGGCAGGCCATCGGCGAGGACTTCCACATCACCTCCGACGAGGCGCTGACCTGGAACGAGATCTACGGCATCATCGCCCGCACGTCCGGCACGCCGGCCCGGTTGCTCCACCTGTCGTCGGAGTTCCTGCCGAAGGTGGCGCCGGACTGGTTCTGGTCCGACCTGATCGTCGGCGACCTGGCGCACAGCGCGGTGTTCGACAACAGCAAGATCAAGCGGTTCGTCCCCGCGTTCCGGCCCACGACCACCTGGTCGGAGGGTGCCCGCCGGCTGCACGACTGGCGGTCCGCGCACCTCGAGCAAACCCGCCGGGACCCGGCCACCGACGCGGTGCTGGCCCGGCTGGTCGAGGCGCACCGGACCGCCGTCGCCGCGCTCACGCCACTGGCTCCGTGATGCCGGGTGACCTGACCGCCGAGGTGTGGCTGGACGTCTCCGGCGTGCACCTGGAGGGCGTGGTGTGGGACGACGTCGCGGGCCGCCTGCGGTTCGTCGACATCCCCCGGGGGCGGATCTTCGAGGCCGGGGCCGGCTGGTTCGACCTGCCCGCCCCGGTCACCGCCGTGCACCCGACCACCGACCCCGCGACGCTGCTGGTCGCGGACGGCGACGGCATGGCGCTGACCTCGGGCGGCGCGCTGACCGAGCGGCTCGCCGCGCCGCTCGCCGGGCGGCCGGAGATCCGCATGAACGACGGCAACGTCGACCCCGCCGGTCGCTACCTCGCCGGGAGCATGGCCTACGACGTCACGCCGGGCGCGGGCGCCCTGTACCGCCTGGACACCGACCGCTCGCTGCACACGGTGCTGACCGGCGTCACCATCAGTAATGGCCTGGACTGGTCCCCCGACGGCACCCTGTGCTATTTCGTGGACAGCCCGACCCGCCGCGTCGACGTGTTCGACTACGACGTGACCACCGGCGCCCTGTCCGGACGCCGGACGTTCGCCGACACCTCCGACCTGCCCGGCATTCCCGACGGCCTGACCGTCGACGCCGACGGAGGGGTGTGGGTGGCGTTCTGGGGCGGCTCGCGCGTGGTCCGCTACGACACCGGCGGCCGGGCCGAGCAGACCGTCCGCCTGCCCGTCACGCAGGTCACCTCGTGCGCGTTCGGCGGTCCTGACCTGGACCAGCTGTACATCTCCACCTCCACCGAGGACCTCACCCCCGACCAGCTCCGTGACCAGCCCGCCGCCGGCGCGATCTTCCGGGCCGAGCCCGGCCGCCGCGGCCGACCCGTGAACAGGTTCGTGATCTGACATGGCGTACGACCCGGCGGTGCGCCGCCCGTTCGGCCGCACCGGGCTCAGCGTGACGCCCATCTGCATCGGCACCAGCCCGCTGGCCAGCATGCCCGCCCTGTACGGCTACGAGGTGGACGACGCCCGCGCCGAGGCCACGGTGGACGCCGTGCTGGACGGGCCGTTCAACTTCCTGGACACCTCCAACAACTACGGCGGCGGCACCGCCGAGCGCCGCATCGGCGCCGTGGTGCGCCGCCGCGGCCTGCCCGGCGGTTTCGTGCTGGCCACCAAGGCCGACGCCGACCCCGGCACCGGCGACTTCTCCGGCGACCGGGTGCGCCGTTCGGTGGCGGAGAGCCTGGACCGCCTCGGGGTGGACCGCGTGCCGGTCATGTACCTGCACGACCCCGAGTTCCACGTCACCTTCGAGGAGGCCATGGCCCCGGGCGGCCCGGTCGAGGCGCTGGTCGCGCTGCGCGCGGAGGGCGTGGTCGGCCATCTCGGCATCGCGGGCGGGCCGGTGGAGCTGATGCGCCGGTTCGTGGGGACCGGCGTGTTCGAGGCCGTGATCAACCACAACCGCTGGACCCTGGTCGACCGCGCCGCGGACCCGCTGATCGAGGACGCGGTCGCGCGCGGGGTCGCGTTCGTCAACGGCGCGCCGTACGGCGGGGGAATGCTCGTCAAAGGCCCCGACGCGCAACCCCGCTACGCCTACCGCGACACCGATGAGTCGGTGCGGGAAGCGGTCCGCGCGATGTGGAACGCGTGCGCCGCCCACGACGTGCCCCTGGCCGCCGCCGCCCTGCAGTTCTCGCTGCGCGATCCCCGGGTGACGTCGACCATCGTCGGCGTCTCCGAGCCCGAGCGGATCACCGCGACCCTGGAGCTCGCGACCACCCCGATCCCCGCCGAGCTGTGGGACGAGCTCGACCGGCTGACGCCCCCGCCTGGCGGGTGGCTGGAATGACCCGCCGTACTAAACGGAGTGACATATGACCCTCGTGAGCACAGACGTATGGAAGGACGCCCGCCGGTCACCGGCGGAGCGGGTCGAGGCGCTGATGGCGCTGATGAGCCTGCCCGAGAAGGTCGCCCAGCTGTACGGCGTCTGGGTGGGCATCGACAACACCGACGGCGAGATGGCCCCGCACCAGCACGAGTTCACCTCGCTGCCCCTCCCGTGGGACGAGCTGGTCAAGGACGGCATGGGGCAGCTGACCCGGCCGTTCGGCACCGCGCCGGTCGACGTCGCCAAGGGCGCGGCCACCCTCGCCGCCGCGCAGCGGTCCATCATGGCGGCCGGGCGATGGGGCATCCCCGCGGTGGTGCACGAGGAGATCCTGACCGGCCTGGCCGCGTGGCAGGCGGGTGTCTACCCCTCGCCGCTGTGCTGGGGCGCCACCTTCGACCCCGAGCTGATCGAGCGGATGGGCGCGCAGATCGGCGCCACCATGCGGCGCCTGGGCATCCACCAGGGCCTCGCCCCGGTGCTGGACGTCGCGCGCGACCTGCGGTGGGGCCGGGTCGAGGAGACCATCGGCGAGGATCCGGTGCTGGTGGGCACGATCGGAAGCGCCTACGTGCGCGGCGTGCAGTCCGCGGGCGTCATCGCCACGCTCAAGCATTTCGTGGGGTATTCGGCGTCCAAGGGCGGCCGGAACCTGGCCCCGGTGTCGGCGGGCCGCCGCGAGATCGCCGACGTGCTGCTGCCGCCGTTCGAGATGGCGCTGCGCGCGGGCGCCGGCTCGGTGATGAACTCCTACGCCGACATCGACGGCACCCCGGTGGCGGCCGACCCCGCGCTGCTCACCGACCAGCTGCGCGACAGGTACGGTTTCACCGGAACGGTGGTGGCCGACTATTTCTCCGTCGCGTTCCTGCAGACCCTGCATCACGTGGCGGCGTCTCCGGCGGACGCGGCCCGGCTGGCGCTCACCGCCGGGATCGATGTCGAGTTGCCCACGGTGAACTGTTTCGGGCCGCCGCTGGTGGACGCGATCGAGCGCGGCGAGGTGGATATCGCGCTGATCGACCGCGCGCTGCGGCGGGTGCTGCTGCAGAAGTGCGAGCTCGGCCTGCTCGACGAGGGCTGGGCGCCGGAGCCGCCGGTGCTGGACGAGGACGGCGAGGTCGTGCTGGACGACGCCGAGGTGCGAGAGCTGGCCGGTGAGCTGGCCCGCCGGTCCGTCGTGCTGCTGCACAACACCGCGGGCACGCTGCCGCTGGCGGGGGGCCTGAAGCTGGCCGTGGTGGGGCCGCGCGCCGACACCCCGCAGGCCATGCTGGGCTGCTACTCCTTCCCGATGCACGTCGGCGTGCACCACCCGGGCGTCGGGATGGGCATCGAGGTGCCCACGCTGGTGGACGCGCTGCGCGCCGACCCCGCCGGTTACGACGTGCGGTACGCGCAGGGCGTCCCGGTACTCGGCGGCGACGACGAGGGCATCGCCGCGGCGGTGGCGGCCGCGGCCGACGCCGATGTCTGCGTGGCGGTGCTCGGCGACCAGGCGGGACTGTTCGGGCGCGGCACCTCCGGCGAGGGCTGCGACGCGAGCGGCCTGCGCCTGCCCGGCCGCCAGGAGGAGCTGCTGGAGGCCGTGCTCGCCACCGGCACTCCGGTCGTGCTGGTGCTGCTGGTCGGCCGTCCGTACGAGCTCGGCCGGCAGATCGACCGGCTGGCCGCCGTGGTGTGCGGGTTCTTCCCCGGCGAGGAGGGCGCGGCGGCGCTGGCCGACGTGCTGTCCGGGCGAGCCAACCCGGCGGGCCGGCTGCCGGTGAGCTTCCCCCGGGACGGCGGCAACCAGCCCGCGACCTACCTGGGCGCGCCCCTCGCCCTGCGGAGCGAGGTCAGCGACGTGGACCCCACAGAGTTGTTCGCCTTCGGCCACGGGTTGTCGTACGCCCCGGTCACCTGGGCGGGGATCGCCGGGGACGCGTCCTGGACCACCGACGGCACGTTCGACGTGCGGGTCACGCTGCGGAATGAGGCGGACCGGGAGGTGTCCGAAGTGGTGCAGGTGTACCTCCACGACCCGGTCGCCGAGGTCGCCCGTCCCGTGCAGTCGCTGCTCGCCGCGCACCGCGTCGACCTGGCCCCCGGCCAGACGCGCGAGGTCACCCTCACGCTGCACGCCGACCAGACCTCCTACACCGGGGCGTCCTGGCGGCGGCAGGTCGACCCGGGCGAGGTGGAGCTGCGGGTGGGAGCGTCCAGCGCCGACATCCGGGAGACCATCGCCGTCACGATGACCGGCCCGCGGCGCCACGTCGGCTTCGACCGCGTCATGGAGGCGACCGTCACCACCGTGTGACGGCGGGAAAGAGGGTGGCCCCGCGCGGCGGCGGGCCACCCGAATCGAGAAGGGGTGGCCCCGCATCGCAGCGGGACCGCCCCTTCTTTCGTCACTCGCCCGGGTAGCGCAAGCCGACCTGGGCCCGGACCTCGTCCATCGTGCCCATGATCTCGCAGGACTCGCCGAGAGTGAGGATCGGGCTCTCCAGCAGGCCCGCGCGCACGCAGCGCGCGACCTCCTCGGTCTGGAAGCGCAGCCCGTTGCCCGGCACGGCGAACTCGTAGCGCTCCACCGCGCCGGTGCGCGCGGTCAGCGTGAAGGACGTCGGGCGATACCACCAGGCGTCGATGTCGATGCGCGCGTCCGTCCCGGCGATGGACGCCCGGTTCGGCAGGAACGCCTCCATGCTGCTCGTCGCCACGCCCTGGCGGCCGCCCGCGTACCCGGTGATCACCGCGGTCTGCCCGTCCACGCCGGTGTCGCCGAACTGCGTGGCGGCGAGCACCGTGGCGGGGGCGCCGAGGACCATGGACAGGAACGACACCGGGTAGACCCCGAGGTCGAGCAGGGCGCCGCCGCCGAGGTGCGGGTCGAACATGCGGTGCGCGGGGTCGCGGCGGAACCAGACGCCGTGCTCGGCGGTCACCAGCCGCACGTCGCCGAGGCGGCCCTCGGCGAGCAGCTCGCGGATGCGGACCATGTGCGGCAGGAAGCGCGTCCACATCGCCTCCATCAGGAACACCCCGCGGGCCCTGGCCGCCTTGACCAGTTCCTCGGCCTCGGCGCGGTTGATGGTGAACGGCTTCTCGACCAGTACGGCCTTGCCCGCTTCGATGGCGGCCATGGCGGCGTCCCGGTGCGCGGTGTGCGGGGTCGCGACGTACACCGCGTCGATGTCCGCGGCGGCGAGCAGTTCGGCCTGGTCGCCGTAGGAGCGGGGCGCGCCCACCTGGGCGGCGAACGCCTCGGCGCGGGCCGCGGTGCGCGAGCCGACCGCCACCAGCTCACCGGCGTCGGACAGCCGCAGGTCCGCGGCGAAGGCCGCGGCGATGCCGCCGGTGCCGATGATGGCCCAGCGCAGCGGTTCGGGGGTCGGGGTGGTCATCGCAGCGATGTCTCCAGGGTAGGGGTGAATTCGCCGGGCTTGCCGCGCACGATGGGGTTGCGCAGCACGCCCACGCCGCCGATGCCGATCTCGACCACGTCGCCGGGGGCGAGCGTGAACGGCGCCGGCGGCACCAGGCAGGTGCCGGTGGACAGCACGACGCCGTCGGGGTGCACGTCGCCGAACATCAGGTAGGCCACCAGGCCGTCCAGCCGCCTGCGCAGCCGCCCGGTGTTCGCCGCGCCGTGCCACACTTGTGCGCCTTCGCGGTGGATCGTCATCCGGATGGGCAGGTCGTACGGGTCCTCGACCTCCCACGCCGGGGTGACCCACGGGCCGAGGCCGCAGGCGCCGTAGAAGATCTTGGCCTGGGGCAGGTAGAGCGGGTTCTCGCCTTCGATGCTGCGCGAGGACATGTCATTGCACACCGTGTACCCGACGATCTCGCCGAGACTGTTCACCACCAGGGCCAGCTCGGGCTCGGGCACGTCCACCTCCGAATCGGGGCGGATGGAGAGGTCTCCCCCGGTGCCCACGGCCCGCCAGCCGACCGACTTGAAGAACAGCTCGGGCCGCTCGGCGTCGTAGACCTGCTCGTAGACGGTCGCGGAGCGCTCGCTCTCCTCGACCCTGGCCTCCCGGGACGTCTCGTACGTGACGCCCGCCCCCCACACCTCGGTACGGCCGTCCACCGGGGCCAGCAACCCGACCTCCGCCAGCGGCACCCGCTCACCTCGCGGGCCGCCAGCCAGCCTGGCGCGCAGTTCCTCCAGCGGCAACGTCCACAGCTGCGCGAGGGACGCGACACCGGTCAGCTCGGCGACGTAGCCGTCGTCGTGCAGGCCGATCCGGGGCTCGGCGGATTGCCGCGCGCGATACCTGACGATGTTCACCTGACTCCTTCTAGCGCGTGGGCACGCAGGTAGTCCATATCGAAGTCGAGCCCGAGCCCGGGACCCGGCGGAAGCTTCAGGCGGCCATCGTGGTTGTCCAGCGGGGTGCGCAGGAACCGGTTGTACGCGCTGAGATCGTGGCCGCTCGACTCGAGACGGTAGAAGTTCGGCACGGTCAGCATCACGTGGCCGCCCGCGACGAGGTTGACCGGGCCGCTCGCGTCGTGCGGGGAGACCGGAACGTAGTACGCCTCGGCCATCGTGGCGATCTTCTTCAGCTCGCTGATCCCGCCGGTCCAGGTGACATCCGGCATCACGAAGTCGGCGAGCCGGTTCTCCAACACCGGGACGAAGTCCCAGCGGGTGTGCAGCCGTTCGCCCACTGAGATGGGCACCCGCACCCGGTCCCGTACCTGCTGGAGGGCGTGGCGGCTCTCCGGCGGCACCGGCTCCTCGTACCAGTGGATGCCGCCCACCTCGTCCAGGGCCTGTCCCAGCCGGATGGCGGTGGGGACGTCGAACCGGCCGTGCGCGTCGACGAGCAGCTCGACGTCGGGCCCGGCGAGCTCGCGGATGAGCGCGGTTAGCTCGATCGCCTCGCGCTCCAGCGCCCGGCTGAGCCGGCCGTCGAGGTAGCGGTCGTTGGCCTCCGGCTGGCCGGGTTCGTGCGGGAACGGGTCGAACTTGATCGCGGTGTGCCCGGAGTCGACAATCTTCCCGATCTCCTCAGCGACCCCGTCCCTGCTGCCGAACCTGGACTGGTCCGGGTGGGTGTAGAGGAGCAGGTCGTCGCGGACGGCGCCACCGAGCAGGTCGTACACCGGCACGCCGAGCACCTTGCCGCGGATGTCCCACAACGCGATGTCGACGGCGCTGATCACGTTGGTGGCGGCGCCGCGGCTGCCCATGTAGGTGAACGCCCGGAACAGCTTGTGCCAGATGTCCTCGATCCTGGCCAGGTCGTGCCCGGCGAGCAGCTCACCCGCCTGCCGCAGCATGGCCGCGACGCCGCGGTTGGCCGCGCGGGTCGTGGTGGTGACCTCACCCCAGCCGTCCACACCCTGATCGGTGCGCACCTGCAGGAACAGGAACTCACCCCAGTAGGAGCCCCCGGACCGCACCAGCCACGGCACCAGCTCGACGATCTTCAAGCGGGTCACGCGCCGGCTCCGTGCCGGGCGCGCCGCCACCGCTCGTACTCGGGCGTGGCCTCCTCCGACAGCGGATAGTACGTCCTCAGGTCGCCGCCCTGGGACAGCCGCTGGCGGGAGAACTCCTCCCATTCGGCGTGCCGGCTCGCCTCGGCCAGCAGGGCCGGGGCCAGCTTGATCGGGACGACCACCGCGCCGTCGTCGTCGGCGACGATGATGTCGCCCGGCATCACGACGGTGTTGCCGCACGCCACCGGCACGTTGACGGCGGTGGGGAAGATGTCGGTCTGGGAGTGGAAGTTCGGCGTGGCGCCGCGCACCCACAGGCCGAGGCCGAGGTCCCGCACCTTGCCGATGTCGCGCACACAGCCGTCCACGACGACGCCGAGGCCGCCGCGGCGCTTGAAGTAGAGCAGCATCATCTCGCCGAACACGCCGCTGCTCATGTCGCCGCGCGCGTCCACCACCACGATGTCGCCCGGCCGGGTGTGGTAGAGCACGTGCCGGTGCAGCTGCTTCTCCGGGTCGGCGTACTCGTCGACCGGGTACAGGTCCTCGCGTTTCGGCATGAACTGCAGGGTGAGCGCCGGACCGGCGACGCAGCGGCCGGGCGTGTGCGAGACCGGGCCGCGGATGTGCGCGCTGCGGACCCCGAGGCGGTTGAGCTCGCTGCTCGCGGTGGCGCTGCCGATGGCCTGCAAACCGGCGACGAGCTCGCCCGCCGGGCGGACGATGTCGTGCGTCTCGATCACGTCGGTCTCTCTTTCACCCGGAGATCCTCGGCTAGCGGAGTTTCGAGGGAATTTCGGAAACAGTAGCCGACGCAATGGTAGCGTCCTCGCGCTTTCCGGGCGACGTCCAGGCCACACCATCGAAACATCGCTCGGGTGTATCGAAACTCCGGTCAGCGCGCCCGGCGCCGGGCCAGCGGCGCCGTGCTGCCGCGCACCACCAGCTTGGTGGACAGTTCGACCCGGCCCTCGGGCATCTCGGTGCCGTCCTGGTGCGCGAGCAGCGTGCGGACGGCCAGGGCGGCCAGTTCCGCGATGGGCTGCCGCACCGTGGTCAGCGGCGGGGTCACCCACTGCGACATCGGCACGTCGTCGAAACCCACGACGCTCAGGTCGTCGGGCACCCGCAGGCCCCGCTGCTGGATCGCGGCGTAGACGCCGAGCGCCTGCTCGTCGTTGGCCGCGAAGATGGCCGTGGGCGGCTCCGGCCGGTCCAGCAGGGCCAGCGCCAGCTTGAGGCCGGAGGAGTAATGAAAGTCGCCGTGTTCCACGAGCCCGTCGTCGGCTGTGATCCCGGCCCGCTCCAGCGTGGCGCGGTACCCGGCCAGCCGCGCCTGGCTGCACAGGAAGCGCATCGGCCCGGTGATCATGCCGATGCGCCGATGACCGAGGTCGATGAGGTGCTGGGTGGCGGCCATGCCGCCGCCCCAGTTACCCGCGCCGATGGACGGGATACCGGTGTCGGAGTCGCCGACCGGGTCGACGAGGAGGGCAGGAACGCCGAGCTTGGCGATACGCTTGTGATCGGCCGCCGTCAGCTCCGACAGCGCGAGGATGATGCCGCGCGGGGAGCGTTCGGCGATGTCCTCCAGCCACTGCTGCCCGCGCCCTGGGCCGCTGTCCAGCACGGACACCACGATGCCGACCCGGGCGCCCCGGGCGGCCTCCTCGGCGCCGCGGATCATCTCGGCGGCCCACGGCGTGCTCGGGTCGTTGAACAGCATCTCCATCAGGCCGCCGCGGCGTTCGGCGATCACGGGCCGCTTGGTGCGCTTGGTGGGGATGTAGCCTTGCGTGACGAGCACGGCCTCGATCTGCACCCGGGTCGCGGGCGCCACGTCCGAACGGCCGTTGAGCACCTTCGACACGGTCGCGCGGGACACCCCGGCCTGGGCAGCGATGTCGGCGACCGTGACGCGCCGTTCGATCGAGTCGGACACCAACCGTTGCTCCATCACCGAAACTTGGCTTCTTTGTCTAGTCACCATCGTACGGGGCAGCGGTCATTCGAACCTAATGCTTGGTCGTTTGCCCCGATTTGACGTCACCGAACCAGGCCGGCGATGTCAGCGCTCGCGGGTCAGTGCTCGCGGTCAATACTCACGGTCGGTGCTCGCGGTCGGTGCTCGCGATCAATGCTCACGGTCAGTGCTCGCGGTCAGTGCGAGTCGCGTGGCACCTCGCTCCCGCGACCGCCCCGCAGGAACCCGAAGTCGGCGCCGCCATCCGCCTGCAGCACGTGCTCCCGGTAGAGCCACCGGTAGCCGCTGTCGTCCTCGGACTTGGGCGGCAGCCACTCGGCCCGCCTGCGGGCCAGCTCGTCGTCCGGCACCAGCAGCGTCAGCCGCCGGGCCGGCACGTCCAGTTCGACGCGGTCCCCGGTGCGCACCAGCGCGAGCGGGCCGCCGACGGCCGCCTCGGGCGCGACGTGCAGCACCACCGTGCCGAAACCGGTGCCGCTCATCCGCCCGTCGCTGATCCGCACCATGTCGGTCACCCCGGCGCGGAGCAGCTTGGCGGGCAGCGGCACGTTGCCCACCTCGGGCATGCCCGGGTAGCCCTTCGGCCCGGCGCCCCGGATGACCAGGACGTCGTCGGGGCTCACGTCGAGGTCGTCGTCGTCGCAGACCGCGTGGTAGTCCTCGGGCGAGTCGAACACCAGGGCCTGGCCGACGTGGCGCATCAGCGCGGGCGAGGCGGCCGACTGTTTGATCACCGCGCCGTCCGGGGCGAGGTTGCCGCGCAGGACCGCGGTGCCGGTGCCCGCCGGCTGCAGCGGCTCGGCCAGCGGGCGGATCACCTCGGTGTTCCAGCAGACCGCGTCCGCGACGTTCTCCCCCATGCCGCGGCCGGTCACCGTCAGGGCGCCGGAGTTCAGCAGGCCCGCCTCGTCCAGCTGGCGCAGCACCACCGGCAGGCCGCCGGCGTAGCAGAAGTCCTCCATCAGGAACCGGCCCGAGGGCATCAGGTCGACGATGGTCGGCACGGCGCGGGCCAGGGCGTCGAAGTCGTCCAGGGGCAGGTCGACGCCGAGCCGTCCGGCCAGCGCGGTCAGGTGGATGATGGCGTTGGTGGAGCCGCCGATGGCGGCGTTGGCGCGGATGGCGTTCTCGAACGCCGCGCGGGTGAGGATCGCGCTCGGCCGCAGGTCCTCCTCGACCATGGCCACGATGCGCTGGCCCGCCTCCTGCGCGACCTCCATGCGGCGCGAGTCCACGGCGGGCCAGGCCGCCGAGCCGGGCAGCTGCATGCCGAGCGCCTCGGCCACGCACGCCATCGTCGAGGCCGTGCCCATCGTCATGCAGTGGCCGTTCGACCGGGCCATGCAGCCCTCGGCGACGTGGCCCTCGGCCGCGGTCATGCGGCCGGCCTTGATCTCGGCCTCGAACTTCCACACGTGGGTGCCCGAGCCGACGTCCTGCCCCCGGTATTTGCCGTTCAGCATCGGGCCGCCGGTCACCATCACGGCCGGCAGGTCCACGCTGGCCGCGCCCATGAGCAGGCCGGGTGTCGTCTTGTCGCAGCCGGACAGCAGCACCACGCCGTCCAGCGGGTTGGCGCGGATCAGCTCCTCGGCCTGCATGGCGAGCATGTTGCGGTACAACATCGCGGTCGGCCGCAGCAGCGTCTCCCCGGTCGCCATCACTGGGAACTCCAGCGGGAAGCCGCCCGCCATCCAGACGCCGCGCTTGACCGCCTCGGCCACCCGGTCCAGGTGCGCGTTGCACGGGGCCAGCTCCGACCACGTGCTCGCGATGCCGATGACCGGGCGGCCGTCGAAGACCTCCGCGCCGAATCCCTGGTTGCGCATCCAGGAGCGGTACAGCATGCCGGAGCGGCCCTCGGCCGCGAACCAGTGCGAGCTGCGCCTTCTAGTCCCGCTAGTCCTGTCGTGCTCGTTGTGCGCCATGGGGTCTCCGTTCACATCCATCCGCCGTCGACGATCCACTTCTGGCCGGTGCACAGGGCGCTGTCGTCGGCCGCCAGCCACAGCACCAGCCGCGCCACGTCGGCCGGCATGAGGTTGTCCGGCAACGACTGCACCTGTGCGAGTTTCTCCCGCACCTCGGGCGTGACCCAGTGGGTGAGCTGCCGTTCGGTGAAGACCCAGCCCGGGATCACGCAGTTGACCCGGATGCGGTCCGGCCCGAGCTCCCTGGCCAGGGTTCTGGTCAGGCCCTCGATGGCGGCCTTGGCGGCGATGTACATCGGCAGGCCGACGAAGTCCACGTGCGCGCTGATCGAGCCGAGGTTGATGATGGAGCCGCCGCCGAGTCTACGCATGCCCGCCATCACGGCCTGGATGGCGAAGAAGTGGTGGCGCAGGTTCACCGCGATGCCGTGATCCCAGTCGGGCGTGTCCACGGTCTCGATGTCCGTACGCACGTCGTTGGCGGCGTTGTTGACCAGGATCGAGATCGGTCCGAGCCCGTCCTCCACCGCCGCGATCGCCGTACGCAACTGGTCGATGTCGCAGACGTCGGCGTGGACGTACAGCGGCTGCGGGCAACCGGTGCCGGTCAGCTGTTCCAGGAGCCGTTCGGCGCCCGCGTCGTCGATGTCGGCGAAGCCGACCCGCGCGCCCTGCGCCGCCAGCGAGGCGACGAACTCCGCGCCCAGGCCGGTCGAGCCGCCGGTGATGAAGGCGACCTTTCCCCGCAGGCTCGGGTAGACGGCGTATCGGGCGGTGTCCGGGACATCCGCTGTCATGGTGTCTCCCACGGCATGACCACGCCCCGGCCGACGGAGCCGCCGGTCAGATCGGTGAACGCGGTGTTGATGCGATCCAGCGAGTACCGCTGGCCGATGAGCGTGTCGAGTGGCAGCCGTCCCGCGAGGTACAGCTCGAACAGGCGGGGCAGGTCGATGAGGGGATTGGCCGAGCCGTACAGGCTGCCGATCACCTTCTTCTCCCGCTGCACCAGCATGTTCAGGGGCACGTTGAAGGTCTGCCCGACCTTGCCGAGACCGACCGCGACCAGCGTGCCGCCCGGTCGCAGCACCTCGATCGCCGTCTCCAGCGTGGCGGGCCGTCCGATGGCCTCGATGGCCCACTCGACGCCGCCGGGGCGGATGTCCTGGATCGCCGCGGCGGCGTCCGCCCGCGACGCGTCGATGGTGTGCGTGGCCCCGAGCCGCTCCGCCATGTCGAGCCGCTCCGCGACCACGTCCACGACGACGATCGGATTGGCGCCCGCGAGCACCGCCCCCAGCACCGCCGACAGCCCGACCCCACCCGCACCGAAGATCACGATGGCCTCTCCGGCGCACCGCCCGATGGCGTTGAGCACGGCCCCCACCCCCGTGATGACCGCGCACCCCGCGATGGCCGCGATCTTCGAAGGCACCCCCTCCGGCACCGGCACCACCGCCCGCTCCGACACCACGCAATACTCCGCGAAGCAGGACACGCCGAGCAGGTGATGCACCCGCGCCCCGTCCGCGTGCAGCCGCGTGGTCCCGTCCAGCAACCCGCCGGACCCGACCATGATCCCCGCGGCCTCGCACAGCGCGGGCCGCCCCACGAGGCAGTTCCGGCAGTGCCCGCACCGCGGCCGCCACATCAAGCAGACCCGATCGCCCACCGCGAACCGCGTCACCCCCGGCCCCACGGCCTCCACCACGCCGGCCCCTTCGTGCCCCGGCACTACCGGCAGCGGGCACCGCAGATCCCCCACGAGATAGTGCTGGTCACTGTGACAAACCCCAGCCGCCTCGACCCTGACCAGCACCTCTTCCGGCCCCGGCGCATCGAGATCCAGCCCCCGCACCACGAGGGGCGCCCCGAACCGTTCCAGCAGCGCAGCCCTCATCCGACCCCGTTCTCCCGCTACCGCCCACCAGCCCCGGACAAGCCACTTCCACGCTCGTCGAGGGCCTTTACATGGGCTCCGAACTCAATCGCTGCAACGGTAGGTGTTACGAACACAGGTCGTCAACAGTTTCGCAACTTTCCACTCCGCACCTGACCAAGATGACATCGTCGTCCCCGTCCCCCGATCGCCATTCAAGCCAGAAAACCCACTTCAAGCTGGGGTTCTTCCGCACATACGGGTATCGAACATCATCCGGCCACACTGCGAAACTTTCCTCGACATAACCGCAGCCCTTCTGAGCAACGACGCGACCTCACCCCGATCCCTGAAGTGATGTGCAGGCATCGCGGCCGCGCCACCGACATCGCGGGTGCGCGCGGCATGGCGGGCCGCGGGGTTGTCGGCCGACTCGGATCCGATCGGGGCGGCCAGGTTGCTGGAGGCGGCGGTCCTGCTGTTGCCGCAGGTCAGCCCGCGGCAGCTGGGCCGCTGAGCATGTTGCCCATTCACACCTCGGGCCACCACGCCGATTCGCCCGATTCGCTCCATCGCGCCGTCATGGACCGGGTGGTGTCCTCCTACACCCCCACGATCACCACCCTGCGCCACACCCGCCAGCACAGCGACCGGGGGCAGCCTCCTGCCGGAGATGAGCGGGCGCTGATCGTGGCCATGCCCGTCATGCCGGGAGTGGGCTATCTGCCGCAAGCACGCGCCGAAGCCACCCTGGTGGCCGCCCACCTGCCCGGCGCGATCCAGCTCATCCGGCGGCCAGGCGACACCACTGTCTCGGCGGCCACCGGGCCTCGTGCCGCCGATGGCACGGCCCAGGCGGCACCGACCAAGGCCAGCGTCCTGGCACACCTGGCCGGCTGCGCGACCGCGCATTTCGCCTGCCACGGCGCCAGCGATCCAACCGACCCGTCCCGCAGCCGCCTGCTGCTCCAAGACCACCGGCACAACCCGTTGACTGTGGCCAGCCTGACCGCCCTCAACCTGGAACATGCCCGCCTGGCCTACCTGTCGGCCTGCTCCACCGCCCTCAACCAGCAGTTCCAGTTGCTGGATGAGGCCATCCACCTGGCCGCGGCCTTCCAGATGGCCGGATTCCCGCACGTCGTCGCCACGCTCTGGACGATCTCCGACGAGTGCGCCCCCGCCCTGGCCGACGCCTTCTACACCAACCTCGCCGACGGGGCAGCGGCCCTGGACACCGGCCGGGCCGCCTACGCCCTGCATCACGCTGTCCAGGACCTGCGCCGCCGACTGCCGCTCAGCCCATCCCTGTGGGCCGCCTACCTCCACGCCGGCGCCTGACAGGTAGCCGGAGCGTGACCTTTCTGACCTGCGGTCACGCGATTACCGTGAAGCCGATGCGGCGACTTCCGCATGTGGTTCTGGCTCGGCCGCCCCAGCTGAGGGGGAGAGATCAAGGATGCATCTGCGCGCCTTTGCTCACGCGGTCCACCGCGTTGCGAGGGCCGTACACGGCGATCCCGACCAGATCGAGGGCGCTTGTCCTGACCGCGCGGACCGCTGCGCGGTTGTCGCGGTCATGGCCGGTGGCGAACAGGTCGGAGGTGAAGACGGCCAGCGGGAGTTCGCGGGTGAGGGCCCTGCCGTGGGCTATGGACAGCTGTTCCTTGGATGCCTCGAACACGAGCACCGGCTGCCGGAACATCGGCAGGTAGGTGCTGTCGTCGGCATCGCGATAGGGCTCGCCGATCACCTCGGGTACGGCGGAGCCCAGCCCGCTGACCAGGAAGGTCGCCACGTTCAGCCGCTGCCACACCAGAAGGTCGTCCCGGAGCAGGACGGCGATCTTGGTGTCGAAGCGGACGGTCTCAGGTCGTTGTTCCATGGGTGGACGCTGCCGGACTCGCCCGCGACCGGTCTTGTACGATCCTGGCATGGCGGCCGAACGCGAGCTCGTCAAAGCGTGGCGGCCGGCGGTCAGCGGGATCGCGGAAGTCCTCCACGCACGATTCACCGAGCACGCCTATCCCATGCACGTCCATGACTCCTGGACGGTGCTGATCATCGACGACGGCGCGGTCCGCTACGACCTGGACCGGCATGAGCATGCCGCGCTGAGCAAGCTGGTGACGCTGCTTCCGCCGTACGTGCCGCACAACGGGCGGGCCGCCGATGCGCACGGCTTCCGGAAGCGGGTGCTCTACCTCGACCGAGCCGAACTCGGCGAGGAGCTGATCGGTCCCGCGGTCGACCATCCGGCTGTCGTGGATCCGGAGCTGCGCAGCTCCATCGATCGGCTGCACGGCGCGCTGATCTCTCCCGGTGACGAAATGGAGGCCGAAAGCAGGCTGGTCCTCATTCGCGAACGATTGCTCCATCACCTCTCGCGCGTGCGGTGCGATGATCCGCCTGATCCCCGGCTCGCGCGTCAGCTACGCGAACTACTGGATTCGCGGGTGCGCGACGGCATTTCCCTCGACGAGGCCGCCCTGCTGCTGGGCCGCCACCCGACGCACCTCATTCGTGCGTTCAGCCGGGAATTCGCGATGGCCCCCCATCAGTACCTGATCTCACGCCGCGTGGATCGGGCCCGTCACCTGCTGCTTCAGGGCCTGCCGGCGAGCACCGTGGCGGTGGAGGCCGGTTTCTACGACCAGCCGCATCTGACCCGGCATTTCAAACGAATCCTCGGTGTCAGCCCCGCCCGCTATGTGACCGGCCGAATGTGAATTGTCGGTGCCAGCGGACTGTGACACTGCATGGAACGGGATGTCACGCCTTATGGAGGTCCTTCGTACCTGCATAGGGGAATAGTTGAGATGGGATCAATACGGCGTTTTGGATTCGCCATAGTGGCGATGTCGGCGTTCGTGCCGGTGGCGGCGACGGCGGAGGCGAGCGGCTCCGCGGTCACGTCATCGCATGCGGTGGCCTGGGGCTGGAACAAGCACGGCCGGCTCGGCGACGGCACGACCACGATCGCGCAGACCACGTTCGTGGAGGTGGGGGCGCTTCCCCAGCGGTTCACCAGGGCCGCCGCGGGGCAGACGCACAGCCTGGCCATCGCGGCCGACCGTACCGTCTGGGCCTGGGGGCGCAACAGCTCCGGCCAGCTCGGCGACGGCTCGACGTCCCCGCGGCTGACCCCGGGACAGGTGCCGGGGCTGTCGGACATCCGCGAGGTCGAGGCGGGCGCGGGCTACAGCCTGGCGCTGCGCGCCGACGGCTCGGTGTGGGCCTGGGGCGACAACGACAGGGGGCAGGTGGGTCAGCTCAACACCGGGAACGACCAGCTGACACCGGCGATGGTGCCCGGGCTGTCGAACATCGTGGACATCGAGGCCGGTATGGCGCACAACCTGGCGGTCAAGTCCGACGGCACGCTCTGGGTCTGGGGTGAGAACGACCTCGGCCAGCTCGGCAACGGCTCGTACGGAGATTTCATGCCGGCTCCGCGGCCGGTGCCCGGATTGAAGGGGATCATCGGCGCCGCCGGCGGCGAGGGGCACAGCCTGGCGCTGCGCTCTGACGGCACGATCTGGGCCTGGGGGGACAATGTGGCCGGGCAGCTGGGCGATCACACCACGACCAGGCGCCTGCGGCCGGTGCTCGTGCCGGGATCCAGCGGGTTCACCCAGGTGGCCGCGGGTGCGGATCACAGCCTCGCGCTGCGCTGGGACAGCTCGGTGTGGTCCTGGGGGGCCAACTGGGCCGGGCAGCTGGGGACCGGCGACCTGATCGACCGCCCCTACCTGGACCGGGCGCACATCGGCGGTGTCAGCCGGATTGACGCCGGTGGAGCCTTCAGCCTCGCCCGGCAGGAACCTGGCAGAGTGTGGGCCTGGGGTGCCAACGGGCTCGGCCAGCTGGGCGACGGCACCCAGATCGACCGTGCCGGACCTGTCCGGGTGTTCGGGCTGGACAGCGCCCTGGACATCGCCGCCAGTGCCGCGTCCAGCCATGCGCTCGCCATCCGGGCCGTGCCGCCGCCGGCCCCGCCCCAGGTCCAGATCGACCTCGACGCGGAAGGCGGGAGTCTGCCCGTCGGCGGCTCGCTGACCGTCAACGTGGGAACGACGGCGATCAACAGTTCCACCAAGATCCAGATGTCCGTCACCGGCCTGCCGTACGGGGTGACCGCGACGTTCAACCCGAGCGTGCTGATGAGCGGGGGCGCGTCCACGCTTACCCTGACGGCCGGCCCGCAAGCGTTCACCGGCTGGTTCACGATCACCATCATCGCGACCGCGCCGGGGCAGACGGCTTCGGCCACGTACGAGGTGAACGTCACCGATCCGATCGAGTGACGCGGTGCTCAGCCGGTGGAAGCGGCGGTCTTGGTCACATAAGTGACGAAGATCAGGCTGGTTGTGCCGAGCCGGCCGGTGACCTCCCAGCAGCCTTCCGTCGGGAAGTAGAGGCCGCTGGCCTGGAAACCGGTCGGCTCGTAGCCGACGGGTACGTCCGCGCGCAGGTTCGGGGCCGGGCCGTCGAGACGGCGGCCGGTGATGTCCAACTTGCCGGGGATGCCGCGCCACCAGCCGAACTTCATCCGGATCGAGCCGTCCTGCTCGACGAAGTCCGGACCGGCCTCGATCACGCCCTTCGGCCAGAGACCGCCCACCGCGAGCGTGCCGTCGCCGTGCGAGCTGTGCCAGCCGAAAAGTGCCTCCTCGGGGATCGACGCGGGTCCCTTGGCGGGGAGCGTCACCGGGCAGTTCTCCGGGCCGGGGCGCACCTGCGCGGCGGCGGCGGTGGCGGTGGTCGGCTCTTGCGCGGCGGAGCTCGTACACCCGGTCGCGGACAGGACGACGGCTGCGATCACGGCCTGGATCTTCTTGGTGCTCATGCTCCACTTACACCGGCCGCCCGTGCCGGGTTCCATCCCACTTGGTTGGCTTTCTAAATAAATGTTCCGGCGGCCGGGGATTCCGATGGTAGTTTTATGCGCTCTTTATCTCCGGAATCCCGAGGTTTCACATGTTTCCCCCTCCCCCGGCACCGATCAGGCCCGCACGCGGCCTCGCGGTGACCGTGACCGTCGTGATCGTGATCAACCTGATCGTCGAGGCGATCGCCACCCTGGTCAGCCTGCAGCGCGTCTCGATCATCACTGACGTGATCGAGAACCCGCTGAGCATCGACCTGCAGGCCGTTGAGGACAACGACACCCTGTACGGCACCACCGGCCTGCTCCAGACGGCCACCTTCCTGATCGCCGGAGTCTGCTACTGGATCTGGCTGTTCCGGGTCCGCGCCAACGCCGAGGTGCTGGCCCCGATGGTGCCGCAACGGCGCGCCCGGCCCTGGCTGATCTTCGGATGGTTCGTGCCGATCGTGTCGTTCTGGTTCCCCAAGCAGATCATCGACGACATCTGGACGGCCTCCGACCCGCAGCAGCGCCGGCCCGGCGGCCTGGCGATGTCGTGGTGGATCGTCTGGCTGCTGTCGGTCTTCGGGTCGAACCTGGTGGGCCGGCTGCTGCTCAGGGGTGAGGAGCTGGAAGAGCTGCGGACCGCCGCCCAGCTGGAGGTCGTGCTGTTCCCGCTGACGCTGGTGGCGGGCGTGCTGGCCATCGTGGTGGTCAACAAGATCACCGCCCTGCAGGCCCAGCCGCGCCCCGCCCCGGTGTACCCCAACCCGCAGTACCCCGGTCCGCAGTATCCCGGCCAGCAGTATCCCGGATCGCAGTACCCCGCCCAGCAGTACCCTGGCCAGCAGTACCCCGGCGAGCAGTACCCGCAGCAGACACCGCCGAGCCCCTACTGAGTACTTGCGGGGGTGAAGACGGGGACGGCCTCGCCTCCCTCTGGCTGTTCGAAGGCGACGCGCACGCGCAGGTCGGACAGATCCTCCGGCAGGTCCCCGGTGAGCTGGAGCTGCATCCAGGGGCCCTCGTCGAGCTCGACGATCCCGACCGTGACGGTCGGCAGGCCCTTGGTGTGCACGACGGCCCAGGTCACCACCGTCCCCGTCCCGGCGGCCGGAGCCCACGACAACTCGGGCGAGGCACAGTGCGGGCAGGTACGAGCCTGCGGCGCGGCCCAGCCGCCACAGCCGTCGCAACGGCGGATCAGCAGATCACCACGCGCGGCGCCGTCGAAGAACTCGGCGGTGGCCGCGTCGCGCTGAACGATTCCCACGGGCATCGGCGGGCTCCTATCGCGGATTCGGGCTGAGGACGAGGGTCGAGTGGTGATCCAGCAGGCCGCCGTTGCCGCTGACCAGCACCAGATCGTGGCGCGGGGCCTGGCGCTCGCCACCCTGGCCGCGGGCCTGGATGACGGCCTCGGACAGCGGCGTCATCCCCCACATGTAGTAGGAGGACAGCTGGCCGCCGCCGGTGTTGACCGCCAGCCGTCCCTCCGGGCCGAGCGCCCCGCTGGCCGCGAAGGGCCCGCCTTCGCCCTTGGCGCAGAAGCCGTAATCCTCCAGGGAGAGGAGCGCGGTGAAGGTGTAGCAGTCGTACAGCTCGGCGACGTCGATGTCGGCGATGGTCACGCCGGCCATCTTCAGCGCCGTCGGGCCGGAGATCGCCGCGCCGCTGACCAGGCCGAGCTCGCTGCCGGGACCCATGACGTAACCGGGGTGGGCCTGACCCCAGCCGAGAATGTGCACGGCCGGCTGGGGCAGGTCGGCGGCGCGGTCGGCGGAGGTGACGATGACCGCGACGCCGCCGTTGCTGACCAGGCAGCAGTCCAGCAGGTGGAAGGGCTCGGCGATCCACCGGGAGTTCTGGTGGTCGGCCAGCGTGATCGGGTCACGCATCTGCGCCAGCGGGTTCCTCGCCGCCCAGGCCCGCTGGGCGACCGCGATGTGGCCGAACTGCTCGCTGGTGGTGCCGTATGTCCGCATGTGGCGGCGGGCGGCGAGGGCGTACATCGTGTTCGCGCTGTAGATGCCGGAGGCGGCGGCCAGGCCCCGCCAGCCGGTGGGCCTACTGCCGGCGCCCGCGTAGGCGGCCCCCGCTCCGGACGACGGATCCTTCAGGGGTGCGTCGGCGAAGACGCAGGCCACCACATCGGCCATGCCGGAGCCGACGGCCATGGCGGCGTACTGGACCATGGCGCCGGCGGAGGAGCCGTACGCCTGGATCTCCGACAGCAGCCGCAGGTCGCGCAGGCCCAGGTCACGCTGGAGGCCCAGGCCGACGTCGCCGCTGATGCCGGTGTTGGTCAGCATCCCGTCGATGTCGGGCACGGCCAGGCCCGCGTCGGCGGCGGCCAGCCGGACCGCGTCAGCGGCGAACTCCGCCGCGGTACGGCCGTAGACCTTGCCCATCTCGGTGATGCCGAGACCGGCGATGACCGCGCTCATCGGCCCTCCCACACGGGGGCGCGTTTCTCGGCGAACGCGCGCGGCCCCTCCTTCGCGTCGGCCGACTTCATGATCAGCTCCGCCTCGGCGGTCGAGCGGGCCCAGGCGGCCTCCTCGGAGAAGCCGCGCGCGATCCGCTTGCTGGCCTGCACCGACAGCGGCGCGTTGGCGCAGATGCGCGCGGCCAGCTCAAGCGCCGCCGGCACCACCTGAGCCGGCGGCACGACGCGGTTGATCAGGCCGAGCCGGAGCGCCTCGGCGGCGGGGACGGGATCGCCGGTGAGCAGGATCTCCATGGCGACCTTGGCCGGCAGCTGCCGTACCAGCCGGAACGCGCCGCCCGCGCCGGCGATGATGCCGCGTTTCACCTCCGGCAACCCGAAGCTGGCCGTCTCGGCGGCCACCACCAGGTCGGCCCACAGGGCGATCTCGGTGCCGCCGCCGAGGGCGAACCCGTTGACGGCGGCGACGACGGGCTTGCTGATCGGATGCGTGACACATCCGGCGAATCCCCAGTGGGGTTTCATCCCTTCGGTCGTGAACTCGCCCCGGGCCACCGCCTTCAGATCCGCTCCGGCGCAGAAGGCCTTGTCCCCCGCCCCGGTCAGCACGACCGCCCGGATCGAGGGATCCGCGTCGGCCTCGTCGAGGGCCGTTCCGACGGTCCGGGTCAACGCCGCGTTGACGGCGTTGCGGACCTCAGGGCGATTCAACGTGATCAGCATGACGTGGTCACGGCGCTCGGCGAGCGCGGCGGGCTCAGTCATGGTCGGCTCCTTCCAGTACACCGGCCTCGATCAAGGCCTGGATCTCCGGTTCCGCCAGGCCGAGCAGCCTGGCGGCCACCGCCCGGGTGTGCTCCCCCGCCAGGGGAGCCGGGCGTAGTTCGGGGTCGGCCACCCCGCGGAATGTGGCGGGCCCGTTCTCGGTGCGCACCACGTGGTCGACGTACGGCTGGCGCATCTCCCGCAAGAACCCGCGCGCGACGAGTTGGGGATCGTCCAGGTACTCGATGACCCGCTGCATCATCCCGGCGGGCACCCCGGCGGCCTGCAGGACCGCCATGCACTCGCGCGGCGGCCGGGCCGCCGTCCACGCGGCGACGTCCGCGGACCCGACGACCTCGCGCAACCGGCGCCGCTGCTCGTCGGTCTCGGCCGCGACGACGATCCACTCGTCGTCACCGGCGCACGGGAAGATCCCCTGGAACAGGTCCCCCGGGTCGGTGAACGAGCCGGGCGCCAGGGACTCGTGCAGGAAGTTCGTGGAGAACTGGGTGAGGATCGTCTCGGCCTGCGCGACGCTGACCGTGCCGCCCTTCCCGGTACGGCGCCGCTCGATCAGCGCCGCCAGCACGCCCACCGCGCCCACCCGGGCGGCGACATGGTCGGGGTAGATCGTGATGGCGTCGCAGAACCCCGCCTCGACCTCGTGGTCCCGCCACAACATGGTCAGCCCGGTCGACGCGCGGACGAGCGGGCCGTACCCCATTCTCCTGCTCCACGGCCCGGTCGAGCCGAGGGCGCTGCTGTCGGCCATGACGATGCGCGGGTTCAGCGCGCTGAGGACGTCGTAGCCGATGCCGAGGGACTCCAGCGTGCCCGGCTTGAAGTTGGACAGGACGACGTCGGACTCGGCGGCCAGCCGTTTGAAGAGGGCCAGCCCTTCGGGGGATCGCAGGTTGATCCCGGCGCTGAGCTTGTTGCGGTGCCCCCAGGTGAAGCTGACGCTGATGGTCTCCCCGGTGAGCGACTGGCGGCTGCCGTCGGGGTAGGCCCGGCTCTCGATCTTTATGACCTCGGCGCCCTGGTCGGCCAGGAGCCGCCCGAGTTCGGCGCCGACCACGATCACGCCCAGGTCGAGCACCCGCAGCCCGTCGAGGGGCCGCCGCTTAGACGGGGCCGGCCGCTTGGCGGGCGGGGCGGGGCGGGTCTCCGCGAACACCTCCGCGTTGTGTTCCCCCACCTCCGGGGCCGGGCGCCTGGGCCCGGCGCGTACCCCGTTGACCTCGACGTACCCGGACGGCAGCCGCCCGGCCAGCCCCGGGGCGACCGCCATGTCGACGAAACCGCCGCGCGCCAGGAAATGCGGGCTGGTCAGCACCTCGCCCGGGTCGAGCAGGGCCGCGATCGGCACCCCGCGCTCCTGGCCCTGGGCGATGAGCTCCTCGCGCGCCTGGTCCCGGAACAGCTCGCCGATCAGCACGTGCAGCCGTTCGGAGGCGCCGAACCTGGCGGCCAGGTTGTCGTATTTCGGGTCGGCGAACTCCGCGGGCTCGCCGAGCCAGCCGAACATGCCGCGCCATTGGCGTCTGGCCAGCACGCAGATCCGGACGTACCCATCGGCGCAGGGGAAGATCGGGTACAGGTTGCCCGCCGCGGGGCGGCCGCGCGGCAGGGCGGTGGCCGGCACTCCGCCGGTGGCCGAGCCGCCGATGCCGAAGCCGGGGTCGATGACCTGCGCGGTCATCTCGTACACCGAGCAGTCGACGTGGTCGCCCGCCCCCGTATCGAGCCGGTTGTAGTACGCCACCAGCGCCGCCCACGCGGCCTGCACGGCCGCCGACTCGTACGCCAGCGGCCCCGGCGGCAGGACCGGCGCCCGCCCCGGGATGCCCGATCGGGACAGCACCCCGCCCAGGGCCAGATGGACCCCGTCGGTGCCGGCCCAATCCCGGTACGGCCCGGTCTGGCCGAAATCAGTGATCGACACCACGACCAGGGCCGGGTTGCGGTCGAGCAGCGCCGGCACGTCGAGGACGCCCGGCCGTTCGGTCTCGATCAGGATGTCCGCCCCGGCCGCCAAATCGAGCAGCCGGGGATCGTCCAGCGCCAGGGTGACGCCGCGCTTGCCGGCGTTGTGGGTCGCGAAATACAGGCTCACTCCGCCGTGCAGAGGCGCCCGCTTCCGGGTCGGCGCCCCTCCGGGCGGCTCGACCCTGATCACGTCGGCCCCCAGGTCGGCGAGGAACCGGCCGCACATCTCGGCCTTGCCGTCGGCCAGGTCGACGACCCGGACACCGGTGAGGGGAAGCATGGTTGATCACCCCAATGCGGGAGATTTCCAGGTGGATGACGAGAGAATGTCACGCTGATTTCGCTCTGAACACGTCCGAATCCGCAACGTAGTCGTTGCCGGATCGGCAACGTCCGCCTTGACGTGCGGCGACGCCCGTCCCAGACTCCCCGCTATGGACGTGCAGCAACTCCGGTGTTTCGTCGCCGTCGCCGAGGAACTGCATTTCGGCCGCGCCGCCGAACGGCTGCACCTCACGCCCTCACCGGTCAGCCGCGCCGTCCGCGACCTCGAACGCGAATTCGGCGTCGCCCTGTTCGTGCGCCGCTACCACCAGGTCGAGCTGACCACCGACGGCCGGGCTCTGCTCGACCCCGTCCGCGACGTCCTGCTCCGCGTCGACGGCCTCAAAGCCCTGGTCACCGCCCCGCCGACGGCCCGCCGCGTCGTCCACGTGGGCGGCACCCACCTGTCTCCGCCCGCGGTGATGGACCGCCTCCTGGCGGTCACCGAGCAGCGTTTCCCCGGCCATGACATCGAGGTGACCACGGCGCCGTCCGCCGAGCTGCTGCCCGGCCTCGAACGCGGCGAGCTCGACCTGGCCCTCGTGCACCTGCCGCTCGACCGCCCCGACCTGGACAGCCTGGTCGTGGCCCGCTACACGTTCTGCGTGGTCACCCGCGCCGACGACCCGCTGGCCGGCCGGGACGAGCTGAGCCTGCGCGACCTCACCGACCGCACCATGACGATCGGCCCGTCCGGCGTGCAGCCGACCGCGATGAACCGCCACATAGAACGGCTGAAGAACGCCGGGATCACCTCGATCCACCGCATGCCCGACCACGACTCGGCCCTGCTGGCCGCCCACATCCGCCGCAGCCACGGCCTCACCCTGACCTTGCACCCCCGCCAGGGCGGCTCCTCCCGCGTCTTCGACGACCCGGCCTTCGCGGTCGTGCCGCTGCGCGACGACCTGGAGTTCCTGCTAGGCGTGGCCTGGTCGCGCCACCGGGCCGGCCATGACGACGTCGTCGGCGAGCTGGTGGGGACCGTACGGCAGGAGTGGGCCGGGCACCCGCTCACGCTCTGACACGTTGCGTTTCCGCGCACGTGCACATGTGCCGATGCGCGATGGTCAACATCGGCGCGGGCCGCCTACGTTCAGCGCACCACCTCAGCCTGAGCCTCGTGAGGTCCCGCGAGCCGGCTCATCCTGTGCAAGGAGCCGATGATGTCTCACACCCCCCTTGACTCGTCCGTCTCGGCCGCTTCCATCAACGCCCGCATCGACGCCATGCCGAAGGTCGGCCTCAGCCGCGCCGCCTGGTTCGCGCTCATGCTCTGCTTCTTCTTCGCCAACTACGACATCTCCGTCCTCACCATCACCCTGCCCGCGATGCGGGACGAGTTCGGCCTGGCCGGCGCCGAGCTGGGCTACCCCATCACCTGGAACCTCGTCGGCTACTGCGTCGGGGCCTACCTGTTCGGCCACATCGCCGACCGGCACGGCCGCCAGCGGGGGCTCCTGCTGACCATCGCCGCGCTCGGCGCCGGCGGCCTGCTCACCGCGTTCTCGTGGGACGTGTGGTCGCTGACGTTCTTCCGGTTCCTCACCGGCTGCGGGATGGGGGCGGTGCTGGCGCTGTGCTCGGCGTACATCGGCGAGATGGCGCCGAAGCACCAGCGCGGCGGCTACCTGTCCCGCCTCTACACCGTCGGCACCGTCCTGCTCCTGCTGGTCGGCTTCGCCTCCCTGCCGGTGCTGTCGGCCTTCGCCGGCGGCTGGCGCTGGCTGCTGGCCTTCGGCGCGCTGGTGCTGCTGGTGCTGCCGCTGGTCAATCGCCGGGCCCTGGTCGAGTCGCCGCGCTGGCTGGTCACGGTGGGCCGAGCCGGGGAGGCCGATCAGATCGTGCGCGACATGGAGTCCCGCGTCGGCCTGCCGCCGGGCGGAGCCGCCGTGCCGGCCGAGGCTCCCGTCGAGCAGGCGACCACGGCGGACGAGGAACGCGTCCCGGCCCGCGCGCTGTTCAAGGCGCCGTACCTGTCGCGCATGCTCATCGTGCTGGGCTTCTGGTTCATCTTCTATCTCGCCATGTACGGCTATGCCAGCTACCTCCCGCTGATTCTGGAAGGCATCGGCATCTCCACCTCCGACGCGGTCCTGGTCAGCGTGCTGACCCGGGCGATGCCGCTCATCTCGGGGGTCGCGGCCGTGCTCCTGGTGGAGCGCATGGAACGCCGGACCATGGTCGTCATCGGCACCCTGGTGTTCGCCGCCGCGCTCCTGCTGATCAGCCTCGACCTCGGCGAGACCGTGGCGACGATCGGCGCGCTGTTCAGCTCCTTCGGCATCGCGTTCATGGCGACTCCGGCGTACACCTACACCGCCGAGATCTTCCCCACCCGCGCTCGCGGCACCGCCTCCGCCATCGCCGACGGCGTCGGCCACCTCGGCGGCGCCGTGACCCCGTTCGTGGTCCTGCCGATCCTGACCACCTACGGCGCCCGCCCGGCGTCGTTCGTGATGGTGGCCCTGCTGCTGATCGCAGCCGCAATCATCCGCCTCGGCGTACGCACCCGCGACCGGGCCCTGGCGGAGATCGCCACCTGATCGCGTGCGAATCCGCCCGCCTAAGATCACGGAGGGAATGCAACGGCGTCCTGGATCTGGCCCAGGGCGCCGGGAAACCCCAGACTGAGCTTGTCAGGCACGACGGGGGAGGCAGGATGGCGGAGGCGCACATCGAGGTGGCTCACGTGCCGCAGCCCGAGCGGCGGACCGAACTGGACGCGATTCGCGCGCTCGTCGTGGTCGGGCTGGTGTTCTTCCATTCGGCGCTGGTGTTCGACACACGCGACGACTACTACGTGAAGAACGCCGAGACCACCGACGCGACCATGATCGTGGCGGGTCTTGGCATGGTGTGGGCGATGCCGACGCTCTTCCTCGTCGCCGGGCTCGGCTCGTGGCACTCGCTGCGCCGGCGCGGCGCCGCCGGGTTCGCGACGGAACGGCTGCTGCGGCTCGGCGTCCCGCTGATCTTCGCGACACTCACGATCATCCCGGTGCCGCAGTGGCTCCGGCTGCGGGCCGACCCCGCGTACCACGAGTCGTACCTGCAGTTCCTGCCGCGATTCTTCGACATTCATCTGGATTTATCCGACTTCCCGTTCATCGTGGCGGGCGAGCACTTCGAGACCGGGCACCTGTGGTTCGTGGAGATGCTGCTCGCGTACGCGCTGCTGCTCGCCCTGGCGCTCCGCTGGCTCCCCCGCGACCTCGGCCACCGGATCCGCGACGGGCTGGCCGTCAGCATGCGGCGGCGCGGCGCGGTGCTGCTGCTCCCGGCCATCCCGATCGCGCTGATCACCGCCCTGCACGGCATGGAGGAGGCCTTCGCGGGCTGGAGCCGCTGGGCGTACCTGCTCTTCTTCCTGTACGGATTCGTGCTCGCCGCCGACGACCGATTCCGGACGGCGATGCGCCGCGACGCGACCCTCGCCCTCGTGGCCGGCCTGGTCTTCTTCTCCATCGGCACGCCAGGCTTCCTCGCCATGAGCGGGACGCCGGGCGCGGATCCCCTCGCCGACATGACCGCGCTCGCGATCGGCAGCCGCGTCCTGTTCGGCGCGGCAGGCTGGTGCTGCGTGGTCGCGATCCTGGGCCTGCTCGACCGCCGCCGATCGGCACGGAATTCCACGCCGGACGTTGAACCGCATCCGCTAGGTCTGAGAAAGCGGCTGTACGGCTACCTCGCCCCCGCCGTACTGCCGCTGTACATCCTGCACCAGCCGATCGTCGTCAGCGTCGCGTACGGCGTGATCCGCTGGGACGCCCCGATGGTGCTCAAGTACCTCGCGATCGTCGCGGCCTCGCTCACCCTGACCGTCGCCGCGTACGACCTGCTGGTCCGCCGCACCCGGCCGACCCGGTTCCTGTTCGGCATGCGCGACTGACCGAGAACCAGTACGACCAGGCGGCGGCGATCATGGCGGGGCGGACGCTACGTCGCCGGCTAGGCGCCCCCCGTGTGCAGTGCGCTCGGGAAGTTCTTCCCCAACAAAGGACTGCGATTTTCTTCTGATCCCAGCGAGTTACGGCCCACACGCCTCCGGCCGTTCAGGGGTTCCAGATCATAGGAGGGCCGGTGGCAGGCCAAGGCGGAGTGGATCAGGCGGTCACTGCTGTTCGTCATGCCGCAGCGTGCCGCGGAGGGTACGTCGGGCCTGCGCATTGCGCGTGGTTTCGACGACGATGAGGGCGGTCAGGACGGCCACCGAGCCGGTCAGCCCGGCAAGTGGCGGGAGGACGACGGCGGCCGGCATGGCGGCGAGCAGCACGCCGGTCGCTACCAGCCGCGGAAGGCTCAGCGCGCCGTGCATGCGGCGCTCGAACAGCAGGTGCCCGGCCAGGTACAGTGCGAGGCCGCCGAAGAGCGGAAGTGCGTAGAAGGCGCCTAACGGCTTGCCCTCGCTGGCGTGGGCCAGCACGCCCTCGACGCCGAGGGCGGCCAGGACGATGCCGGCGACGACGGGGAAATGCCCGTACGTGTACGCCTCGACTGCCAGGTCGACTCTGGCTCGGCCTCGTGCCTCGACGAGCCGGTGCTCGGCCGCGAGTGATACCACGTCGAAGTACAGCCACCACAGGCAAACGGCGACGGCGACGCCGAGAATGGCCGCGAACAACAGCGGCGTGCTGATGGGACGGTCGGCGGCGCCGACGCCGATGGCGACGACCGATTCGCCGATGGCCAGGATGATGAACAGGCCGTGCCGTTCGGTCAGGTGTGCCGGGCTGTGCAGCCGCCAGCCGCCGCGTCTGGCGGTGAGGTAGATGCCGAGCCAGTCCACCAGGAGGGCCACGGTGAACAGCAGCGTCTGGGTCCAGCCACCCAGCAGCGCCCCGGACACGAGCAGAGCCGCGCCCGCCGTCATCGGCAGCCAGGTGATCACGATCTGGTGCCGCAGCCCGGTGTCACCGGTGGCGGCCACGGCGTACACCGCGAGGTGCACGCAGCGGACCAGCAGGTAGGCGCACACCAGCACGAGGGGGCCGTCCAGGCCCCCGGGTCCGTCGCGCCACGCCTCGGGAATGGTCAAGGCGACCACGAATATCGCCGCCATCGCGACGACCATCCCCGCCCGCACGAAACCCTCGTCGGCTCGCGAATGGTTTCCCAGCCATGTGTAGCCCGACCAGGTCCCCCACAGCAGCGCCAGCATCAGCAGCCCCCGCAGGACGCCGTGAGCGCTGTGCTCCTCCGCCATGTAGCCGGTGACCTGCGTGACCGCGAAGACGTAGACCAGGTCGAAGAACAGCTCGAAGGGAGTCGCCCGATGATCCTCGCCGGTGGGGCGAACGCCCTTCGGCACCCTGACGCGCCGCTGGGCCTGACGCTGCTCAACCACGGCCAACTCCCTCCTCCATGGACCACTCGGAGCATAGGGCCCAGGTGCGGAACGGACGACGGCCCGTCTGCGTCAGGCCGTCCTTGGGGTGCCATAGGCGGCCTGAGCACGGCGCCATATGGCCGTGGCCAGCCACGCCAGCGTGGCTCCGACGACCACGTGCAGGGCGCTGGTCAGCGGGGTGTCGGGGAGCCGGGCCGCGATGGCGAACACGGGCAGGGCGATGCCGTATATCCACACCGGGATGCGGGGATAGACGCGGGCACGGACCATGGCGATCGTGAAGAGCACCGTACCGACCATGAACACCAGGGCGCTGCCGAGCAGCGCGGCCCTCGTGGGGGCGGCGAGGTCGTTCGCCACGGTTTCGCCGAGATAGAAGAGGACGAGGTTCAAGGCGTACGCGGCACCGCCGAACAGGCCGAGCCCGATGAGGTTGACGGCGTACCCGATCGAGCCGAATGTGCCGGTGGCGTGCATCTGGCCTATGTGCAGCGCGGTGAGCAGCGGCACCGCGAGCGCCGGTGACACGCCGAGGACGAAGCTGGTGACCGCGGTCTCGCCCGTGAACGCCTCGACCGCCCCGGGGAGGGCGATGAACAGGCCGGAGAGCAAACCGCAGACGGCGCCGAAACGAAGCAGGAAAGTCATGGTGGCGACGGTAGGAGCGCGGAACAGGCCGGATAAGTGCCGACCAGGGGTACCTACGGCCATTGTTACCCGGTGCCGGGGTGCCGACCGGCACGTGCCGATCGGGCTATCGATCGATCACCGCCGCCTGCCGTAACCTGCGAGCGTGCCCTCTTTGCGCCCGGTGCCGTGGCTGTCGTCCCTGCTCTACGGCGTGGTGCTGGTCGCGGGCGGCTACGCGAGCATCATCGGCCTCGGCGGCACCCACCTGGTCCCGTTCGCGGGTGGCCTGGCCGTGCTGGCCGTGCTCGACCAGGTCGAGCGCCGCCGTTACCCGGTCAGGACACCGCCCGGCTCGGCGGTCGCGCTGCTGGCCGCCCGGCTCGCCCTGTACGCGCTGGTGGCCGCGGCGGATGGGTCGGGAATGTCCCGGGTGCTGTTCCTCCTGCTGCCGTTCACCGCGTACTTCGCGTTCGGCCGCGCGGCCGCCATCGCGATCGGGGTGGTCTGTGTCGGTTTCGTGGTGGTCACCTTCGAACTGACGGTCCCGGACTGGCCTCGCGAGGTCGAGCAGGTGTCTGACCTGCTGATGTTCATCGTCGGCCTGATTCTGACCATCGCCATGGCGGCGGTGGCGGTCCAGGAGCAGCGCGGCCGGGTACGGCTGGAGGAGTCCCACGCCAAGCTGCGCGAGTACGCGGCCCGGGTCTCGGAGCTGTCCGCCACCGCCGAACGCAACCGGCTGGCCCGCGATATCCACGACGGGCTCGGTCACCATCTCACGGCGATCGCCGTACTGCTGGAGAAGGCCGCCGCCTTCGGCGAACGGGATCCCGGGGTCGCCCGGCGGGCCCTTGACGACGCGCAGCAGTCGGCGCGGCGGGCGCTGGAGGACGTCCGCCAGTCGGTCCGCACGCTGCGCGCGGAAACCGAACGTTTCCGGCTGTCGTCGGCACTCGCCGACCTCACCCGCGAAGCCGGCGACGGGCGGCTGAACGTCACCCTCGACTGCACCGGCGACGAGACCGGGCACGACTCCGCCGCGCTCCTGGCGATCTACCGGGCCGCGCAGGAGGGACTCACCAACGCCCGCCGGCACGCCCACGCCACCACCGTGGCGGTGAACGTCCATTGCGATCCGTCGCGGGCGCGGCTGATCGTGGCCGATGACGGGCGGGGCTTCGCGCCGGAGCGGGAAGGCTTCGGCCTGCTCGGGATGCGGGAGCGGGTCGAGCTCGCCGGCGGTTCCGTCGAGGTGGACACCGGACCCGGGACCGGCACCAGGCTCACCGTCACCATTCCTCGCCGGACCGCGTCGTGACCGGCGAGCAGGTCCGGGTCCTCGTCGTGGACGACCAGCAGCTCATCAGGGAGAGCATCGCGTCCCTGCTCGACATCCAGCCCGGCATCGCCGTCGTCGGCATGGCCGGCGACGGCCGCGCCGCCGTCGAGCTGGTGCTCGCGCTCTCCCCGGATGTCGTCCTCATGGACGTACGGATGCCCACGATGGACGGCATCGAGGCGGTCGCCGTCCTGCGCGGCCGGGCCCCGGCGTGCCGTGTGGTCATGCTGACCACGTTCGACGACGAGGAGTACGTCGTGGCGGCGCTGCGCGCGGGCGCGAGCGGATACCTGCTCAAGGACCGGCCGTCCCGGGAACTGGCCGACGCCGTCCGGCTGGCCCACGCGGGTGTCGTCCAGTTCGACCCGGCCGCGGCGGCACGCCTTGCCGCGGCGCTCACCCGCACCGCCGCCGTACCACCCGTCGACCCGGCCGGGCACGCGCTCACCAGCCGGGAGGTCGAGGTGCTGCGGCTCGTCGCCACCGGCTCCACGAACCGCGAGATCGCCAGGCGGCTCTACCTGAGCGAAGGCACGGTGAAGAACCACATCTCCCGGATTCTCGGCCGCCTCGGGCTACGCGACCGAACCCAGGCGGCGGTCTACGCCCGCGACCACGGCTTGCTCTGAGATCGCCTCACCCCAGCCACCTGAATAAGGCCATGAAGAACGGGCAGGGGAAGAGTCTAGGCAGCTCAGAGGGGAGACAGCCATGATCGAAGGCAAGACCATCGCATTTCTCGCCGCACCCGAGGGCACCGAGCAGGTCGAGTTGACCGAACCGTGGCAGACCATCATGAACGCCGGGGGCGTGCCACGGTTGATCTCCACCCGGGAAGGGCGGATCCAGGCGTTCCACCACCTCGACCGTGGCGACGCATTCCGGGTGGACGCCACCGTGGATCAGGTCGAGGCCGCCCAGTTCGACGGGCTCGTCCTGCCAGGCGGGGTGGCCAACCCCGACTACCTGCGCACCCGTCCCGAGGCGGTACGGTTCGTGCGGGCGTTCTTCGACCTGGGTAAGCCCGTCGCGGCGATCTGCCACGCGCCGTGGACGCTCATCGAAGCCGATGTCGTACGGGGGCGCACGCTGACCTCGTGGCCCAGCCTGCAGACCGACCTGCGCAACGCGGGCGCGACCTGGCACGACCGGGAGGTCGTGGTCTGCACGGCGGCCCCGTCCACACTGGTCACCAGCCGGATGCCGGATGACCTGAAGGCGTTCGGCGAGGCGGCGATCGAGGCGTTCGCCTAGGCGTACATGACGCCGGGTTGAGAGCCCCGCGGGCCTGGTCTCAGCGGGGAGCGGAGACCAGGCGAGACGCTGGCGGGCGGTGTGGGAGAACGGCTGGTCGTCGCGTACGAAGGACCAGGCGAGCATGGTGACCGGTCCGGTGAGCATGCCCTTGACCGGCTTGGCCGTCAGTGACTGCGCGTAGCTCGCCCATTCGGTGGTCATCGGGCGGGGGCGGGAGATGTCGCCGTGCAGGATGGGCGGGCGAACGCAGCGGGTGCCGTAGGACTGGACCCAGCCGTGGTCGGTGACGGCGTAGCCGGTGAGCTGCTCGCCCCCGGCCAAGGCGGGCTCGTCGAGCTGGACGCGCCGGGCACCCGCCCCGGCGAGCCGCCTTACGACGCCTAGCCCCTCGGGGGCCGGGCGAACCATCCGCGCCAGGCAGTCTAGCCCGACCGAACCTGTCCTACAGAGCGTTGCGGCTCTCTTCGAACTCCCTCAGCACCGCTTTGCGCGCCGCCTTCGAGAGCCGGTCGATGTAGAGCATGCCGTCCAGGTGGTCGGTCTCGTGCTGCAGGCAGCGCGCCAGCACACCGGTGCCATGCACGGTCACCGGCGCGCCCGTCACGTCGAACCCGTGGGCCGTCGCCCGGTCCGGCCGCCCGACCACCGCTCGCGGACCCGGGATCGACAGGCAGCCCTCGTCGTCCGGATCGAGGTTGCGCTCCCCCGGTCCCGGCGGCACCAGCGTCGGGTTGACGACCACGCCCTTCTGCGAGACGCCGTCCCCGTCCGGGCAGTCGTAGACGAACACGCGCAGGTCCACGCCGATCTGGTTGGCCGCCAGCCCGACCCCCTCGGCTTCGTACATGCTGGCGAACATGTCCTCCACCAGCGCGGCCAGTTCCTCGTCGAAGCGCTCGACCGGGCGGCACGGAGTGTGCAGCACCGGGTTGCCGACGATGGTGATGGGACGTGCCGTGCCACTCATGTGTGTTACCGCCTTGGTCAAGGGAGCCGAAAGATCGGATGACAGATCGAGGGAGGCGGGAACGGCGCCCGCATCCGCCAGCAGTCGCCCACGGCCGCGATCATCGCGCCATTATCGGTGCACAAGGCCGGAGCCGACACGCGCAGGGTGATGCCCGCGGCCGCGCAATGCGCGGCGGAGCCTCCCGTTCGCGGCCATGCCGCCGACGATGACCAGGGTATCCACCGCGTGCACCTTCCTGCGGCGTCGCCCGGGCAGTCCACCGATCTCCAACCAGACCCGCCCGCTCATCCTCCGGATACCGTGAAGCTGGTCAGTGGCTGTCGTCTTTGTGGGAGCGGTTGAGCAGCAGGTCGGCGGCGTGGGCTAGGACCTGGGCTCGGGTGCGGTCGGCGTGGTCGGCGGCGAGGAAGTGTTCGCCGATCGCCAGGCAGAAGGCGAGCAGGCTGCGGGCCTCGATCTCGTCGGGGTCGGAGCAGAAGGTGCCGATGAGTTCGCGCAGCAGCGTCATGCGCCGGTTGTCCACCCGTCGCAGGCGCTCGGCGACCGCCTCGTCGCGCCGGGCCCAGTCCCGGATCGCTAGGTCGATGGGCAGCAGGCGGTCGCTGGAGAAGGTGAGCACGCCCGCGCGCTGGATCTTGGTTCTCGGGTCGCCCCCTTCGCGCTCGACGCGGTCGAGCACCTCGTCGATGCTCTCCCTTTCCCAGGTGTCCAGCATCGCCCTCAGCAACGCGTCGCGGTCGGCGAAGGATCCGTAGAACCCGCCTTTCGTGACGCCGAGCTTCTTCGCCAGCGCCTCGACGCGTACGGTATCCGGGCCGCCGGCGGCCAGCGCCCGCAGCCCTTCCTCGATCCACCTGTCACGCGGTGTGCGAGTCGCGCCCACGATGTGTCTCACCTCACCTCTCCCGCGCATATACGCCACCGTATAAACGGGTTAACCTCAGTCTATACGGTGGCGTATACACGAAAGGCGGTTGTTGCCATGAAGCTGAGGCGGGCATCGGAGCGTGGCGCGGCCGTCTGCCGAGCGAGGACCGTGGAAGGTGTCGTGGGGACGGACAACATCCCCGAGTCCATCCGCGCTCTCAGCTCGCTGTCCCGGATCGACTACGTCGATCACTTCACCCTCTCCACCGGCGCGGACGCGACACCGGAGCAGTGGGCTCGCGCGATGTTCGGTGACGTCCCCAGCGCCGCGGAGCAGCTGATTTGGCGCGGTCTCCTCGGTTTCCGGCTCAGCCTAGGGCGATCGCCGGACACCGTGGCCGGATGGCACATCGCCGAACGCGGCGAAGACTGGATCCGGCTCGAGGCCACCTCCTGGTTCCTGACCGGCAACCTTCTCGTCCAGGCAACCGATGGGCGGGTGTCGCTGGGGACCTTCCTGCGCTATGACCGGCGCCTGGGCCATAGCGTGTGGCCCCCGCTGTCCGCCGTGCATCGCCTGCTGGTACCCGGGCTGCTCCGCGACGCCGCGGCGAAGATAGGCGATCGCGAACTGCGGCCGTGATCCATTGGAAAGCCTGCTGACCGCCGCGCTGAATCGTACGTGATCGGGTCTATCGGCGGGCTTTGATCGCCGCGATGAGCGCCAGAACCCCCGCCACGAGGATGGGGAAACCGATCGACAGCAGCGCGAGATACCCCAGGGCGGCCAGCACCACACCGGCGATCGCCAGCGCGATCCCCCGTCTCGGGGCCGCCCGCGCCGCGCCGTACGCCATCAGCACGGCGCACCCCGCCAGCCCCCCAAGGAACCAGGCCACCGGCCGGTCGCCCTCCCGCGTGATCAACGTGACGTACCAGACGGACATCATCACGGTGATCAAGACCGCCGACACCGCCAGCCAATCCCAGCCCGCTCTCCGCGCCACAGCCACATGTCCACGATGCCACCACCAGCCCAGAACTCGTAGCCCGGGTCGCCTCTACCGATGACTGACAGGTCAGAGCAGATGACGCCCCATCGAGGGTGAGGGCGTAGAGCCGACCCCGCCTGCTCGTCACCGACAAGCGCTACGACAGGAACCCGGTCTATGGAGGCCCGCGGGACGCCATCATCACCGATTAGCCACGCCCTCGCGGCCCCGGCATCCTGTCCTCAAGGGCGGCGTGCCAGGGCCACCGCGGGCCCGTGGAGGTGGGCCCGCGGCAGCGTGGGTTACAGCTCGCAGCCGATTTCCACGTCGACGCCCAGCCCGCCGTTGCAGTCGTCGGCGAAGCCGAGGCCTCCGTTCAGGGTGTCGTTGCCCCAGCCGCCCCGCAGGGTGTCGTTGCCCAGGCCGCCGTTCAAGACGTCGTTGCCCCAGCCGCCGGTCAACGTGTCGACGCCTAAGCCGCCGTTCAGAGTGTCGGCGCCCAGGCCGCCGTTCAGGGTGTCGATGCCGACGCCGCCGTTCAGGGTGTCGTTGCCGGACTTGCCGGTGATGTCGTCGTTGCCGCCTCCGCCGGTCAGGGTGTTGGCGAGGGTGTCGCCGGTCAGGGTGTCGGATGCGGAGCCGCCGATGACGTTCTCGACGTCGTTCAGGGTGTCGGCTTCGCCGGCCTCACCGCAGGGGCAGGCGGCCAGGTCGACGGTGACCGGGGCGACGCGGGCGGCGTAGCTGACGGTGTCGGTGCCGGTGCCGCCGTCGATCAGGTGCTTGCCAGGGCCGGAGTGGATGAGGTCGTCGCCCGGGCCGCCGTCGACCAGGGAGCCGATGCTGCCGGGGTAGCCGTAGGCGATGTCGTCGCCGGAGCCCAGGCCGATCAGGGCGTGGTTGGGGCCCGTCGGGTTGACGATGTCGTCGAGGTCGCCGACGTCGACGATGAGCTGGCCGCCGAAGCCGAACTCGGCCGTGCACTGGACCAGGGTGAGGTCCCTGGCGTCGGGGTGGGCGCAGCCGTCGAGCGGGGTGATGGCGACGATGTCGTCGACAAGGTAGGTGTTGGGGTCGGTGAGGGTGAACACCACATGGTTGACCTGGCCCGGCGCGGCCGTGTAGTTGAGTTCGCCGCCCTGGACCGACGCGCTGGCGTCGATCGCGTAGGCGGGGGCCACCGCGATCGTGGTGGAGAAAGTGAGAACCGCCGCGATGACCGCGGCTGAGCGTAATGCTGACACGTGCTTCTCCCGTCGGAGGGAATGCCTGACCGCAGGGTCCGCCCATGCCGTTGAGAGCTGGTTGCCCGCCGCTTGCAGACATCAGCACGTGGACGCCGGTTACCGAGACGTACGGATCCCCAGGTGCAAAGGCTTGCCAGGACGCCTTTACTCTGGAGCCGATGCGAAGGGGGACGCGGTGAACTATGGGGGCTTGGGCGGGATCGCAGTGGTGGCTCTGGCTATGGTGCTCACGCCTGGGCCGAACATGGTCTATCTGGTTTCACGGTCGATCGCTCAGGGGCGGCGGGCCGGGCTCTTCTCGCTCACCGGCGTGGTCGTCGGGTTTCTCGCCTACCTGACGGCTACCTGTTTGGGGCTCACCGCGGTGTTCGCGTTGGTCCCTGCCGCGTACACGGCGATCAAGCTGGCCGGAGCCGGTTATCTGCTTTATCTCGCCTGGAAGACGTTGCGGCCGGGCGGCGTCTCGGTTTTCGAGGCTGGTGAACTGAAGCCTGATTCGACGCTGAGGCTGTTCACCATGGGGTTGGTCACTAATCTGCTCAACCCGAAGGCGGCCGTGCTGTATTTGTCGCTGCTGCCGCAGTTCATCGATCCGGCGGCAGGTCATGTGATGATGCAGAGCTTCATGCTGGGCACCGTACAGATCACGGTGAGCATGGCGGTGAACCTGCTGATCGTGCTCACGGCTGGAAGCCTGGCCGCTTTCCTGAAAGACCGGCCGACCTGGCTTCGCTTCCAGCGCTACGTCACCGGCACGCTGCTTGGCGCCTTCGCCGTCAAGCTCGCGACGGACCGATCGCGGGTTGTCGTGGCCACGCCGTGAAGGTCGCCATCCCAGGTCCCGGTGTCGCGTCTCGATCACATGTGCGGGACCGGGTGCCGTCGCTGGTCAGCGGGTGTGCTGGGCCCCCAGCTCTTGGACCAGCCCGGCGGCGGGCACGTCCCGCGCGAGCGCGAACCCCTGCCCCGCCCACAGATTGATCATCTCGGCGTCACCCGCCCGGCGGGCGGCGGCGCGCAGCGGGGCGGTCAGCCAGTGGACCTGCGGATAGGCGGCGGGCGCGTGTGCCGAATGCTCGGCCAGGAACCGGTTCACCAAGCTCCGGGCCAGGCGCCCGGTGAAGGCCCGAGTCAGCGCGGTGGCCGGCGCCGACGTCAGCGCGGCCCGGTGGGGTTCGCTCGTGCCCGCCTCCGGGCAGCGCAGGAAGGCGGTGCCCGACTGGGCGGCGACCGCGCCCGCGGCCAGGACCGCGGCCACCCCCGCGTGGTCCATGACGCCTCCCGCGCCCACCACGGGAAGCGGGGTGTGCCGTGCCACCAGCCGCAGCAGGGTCAGCAGTCCGAGGTCGCCCTCGTCGGTGAACCCGCCCCGGTGCCCGCCCGCCTCGATCCCCTGGGCCACCAAGGCGTCGGCACCCCCTTCATACGCGGCGACCGCCTCAGCCGGGGTGGTGATCGTCACCAGCACGAGCGCCCCGGCCCCGCGCAACTCCTCGACGATCTCCCGGGCGGGCAACCCGAAGGCGAAGGACACCACCGGCACCCGTTCCCCGACCACCAGAGCGAGCTTCTCCGCCCAGCCGTCGTCGTCGGCCACAGGGTCCCCCAAGCGCACGCCGTACCGGTCCGCGTCGGGGCGCAGCAGCTCCGCGTAGGTCTCCACCGGACCTGGGGCGGGGCGGTCCGCGGCAGGCACGAAGAGGTTGACACCGAATGGAGCCTGCGTACGCGCCCGCACCGCCGCGATGTCGGCGCGCAGCTCCGCGACGGTCCGGTACCCGGCCGCCAGGAAACCCAGCCCGCCCGCCCCGGACACCGCCGCCGCCAGCTCGGGCGTGGACGGACCGCCCGCCATCGGGGCCTGGATGATCGGGTAGCGCAGGCTCTGAAGATCCACGACCGCCACCCTAACGGCCGGAATCAGAGCGGCAGGTGAGCCGTCACCGTGGTGACCCCATCGATTTCGGGTCACCGCCGGCCCATCCCCCGGCGTCGCGGGTGATCACGACGGATTGGCGAGAAAGCAGCATGGAATTGCTTTGCGGAAAGAATAGTCCTTCCGATTTTCGACTGGCCCGGTTCAGCCGTTAAGGTATGGCAAATATCGCGGCGGCATGAGGAGCGGACCATGGCCAAGCACATCGTTGAGCAGGTCACCGACGACCTGGACGGCACCGCGGGTGCCGCCACCTACCAGTTCGGCTGGGGCAAGGACACCTTTGAAATCGATCTGAGCGAAGCCAACAAGGACAAGCTGGAGAAATTCCTGGCGCCCTACATCACCAACGGGCGACTGGTTCGCGAGGCCAGGCCCGGTCGCGGGCGGCGGGCCGGCGTCAGCCAGCCCAAGCTCAGCCGGGAGAAGTCCCACGAGATCAGAGAATGGGCCAAGGCCAACAACTATCCGGTGAACGAGCGGGGCCGGATCGCGGCCACCGTCATCGAAGCGTACGAGGCGGCCCACTGACCCGGGCCACCGGCGACGCGACGACTACCGCGACGGCTCAGACGGCTGGGCCGCTCGCACCGGGTCAGCCGATCACAGGTCCTCCAGGGCGTTGAGCAGGCGGTCCACGTCCGATCTGTCGTTGTAGTGCACCAGCCCGGCCCGTACGGCAGAACCGGTGTCGCGGATGCCGAGAGCCCCCGTGAGCTCCCAGGCGTAGCAGTGCCCGTCCCACACGTTGACCTTGCGGGCCGCCAGGTGCTCGGCCACCTGGCGGGGCTTGTGCCCGGCGACGTCGAAGAACGCGGTGGCCGTACGGCGCGGGGGCGAGCCGATCAGGCCGACGCCGGGCAGGGACGACAAGCCCTTGAGCAAGTGCGCGAGCTCGGCCTGCTCGTGGGCTTCGACCGCCGTCATCGAGACGAGCAGCCGTTCCCGCCGGGTGCCGGTCGCGTCCGGGTCCAGTCCGGCGAGATGGTCGACCGCGGCGGTCACCCCGGCCAGGTCGGCGAAGGGCAGGGTGCCCGTTTCGAACCGGTCCGGCACCTCGTCCGGCGATGCGGCGAGCTTGTCGGGCGACAGCCGTACGAGCAGGTCAGGCCGGGCGATGACGGCTCCGATGTGCGGTCCCGACCACTTGTAGGAGCTGGTCGCGTAGAAGTCCGCGCCGAGGGCGACCATGTCGATCGGGGTGTGCGGCGTCGCGTGCACGCCGTCGACGTAGGCCAGCGCTCCCACGGCATGGGCCCGCGCGGTGATCCGCCGGACGTCGGGCATGGTGCCCAGGATGTTGCTGGCCGCGGTGACGGCGACGAGTCTCGTGCGGTCGGTCACGAGCTCGTCGTACTGCTCGGCGGGCAGTTCCCCGCTCGGCACGTCGACGGCCGCCCATCTGATCCGGGCTCCGGCCCGGGTGGCGGCCTGCACCCATGGCCGTACGTTCGCGTCGTGGTCGAGCTGGGAGACCACGATCTCGTCGTCCGGGCCCCAGTCCTTCGCCAGCGCGTACGCGAACCGGTAGGTCAAGGTGGTCATGTTGGGGCCGAACACGACGCCGTCCGCGTCCCCGCCGACGAGATCCGCGACGGCCTGGCGAGCCCGCGAGACGATCTCATCGGACCGTGCGCTGGCCGGGAAGGCTCCGTGGGCGTTGCCGATGCCCTCGGCGTAGGCGGCGGCGATGGCATCGATCACCGGTCGCGGCACCTGGGTGCCCGCGGCCGCGTCCAACCAGGCATATCCGTCAGAAAGGGCAGGGTAGAGCGCGCGGATCCGCGCGGTGTCGAGGCTCATGCCTCCCCAGTCTCCTGGGTCGGCCGGTCGGAGGCAAAGGGGGCCCCATCCGCCCGGAGCACGTCGACCTGTTAGTGTCCGGCCGGTGAGCGGACGAGCGGTAGTGGTCACTGGGGCGTCGCGGGGAATCGGACGGGCTGTCGCGACGGCGTTCGCGGCCGAGGGCGACCGGGTCGCGATCCACCATCGGGCTTCGCCGGAGCTGGCCGAACGGCTCCGCGCCGAATTGCCGGGAGAGGGCCATGCCGTCGTGCAGGCCGACCTCGCCGATCCCGATGAGGTGCGGCGGATGGTCGACTCGGCGGCTGAGGCCCTCGGCGGGATCGACGTGCTGGTCAACAACGCCGGCGTCTTCTTCTCCCATCCGATCACGGAGGTCTCCTACGAGGAGTGGCAGGCCGCGTGGCACCTGACTCTGGGCGTCAACCTCCTCGGGGCGGCCAACGCGACGTGGTGCGCCGTACGGCACATGGCCCGCGGCGGAAGGATCATCAACGTCTCGTCGCGCGGCGCCTTCCGCGGGGAGCCGGACAGTCCCGCGTACGGCGCGAGCAAGGCGGGCATGAACGCGCTGGGCCAGTCGCTCGCCATCGCCCTGGCTCCTCGCGGCATCACCGTGGGAACCGTGGCGCCCGGGTTCGTCGAGACCGATATGACGAACGAGCACCTCAAGGCGCCGCGGGGCGACGCGATTCGGGCGCAGAGCCCGTTCGGACGGGTGGCGGTGCCCGAGGAGGTCGCCGCCGCCGTGCTGTATTTGGCCTCACCGGCGGCCGAATGGGCGAGCGGCACCATCATCGACCTCAACGGGGCCTCCTACCTGCGCAGCTGACCCTTTGGCCGAGCGGCGCGGCCTGATGGGCAGGCCGCGCCGCATGCCCAGGCTCCCCTAGGCGGGTACCGGGTGGGATCTTGGGGGGCGGAGCGAGCGGTGGGGTTGCTTACGGGCAATAGGGCTCGTCGGGCAGGCCAGGGGGCGGGTCGACCAATAGGAACGACACGATCTGGGAGTCGGCGTTCAGTTGGGGTTTGTCGGTGTCATACGCGCGCGCGAATGCCGTGTTCTTGCCCAAGCTCTGGGGGATGAACGGTCCGCGGTCGACCGTGATCTCGTACGGCGCGATGTTGTCGGTGGCCAGCAGGCGGTCGTTGACATAGAACTCCACCCGGTCGATCCCGTCGGGGGCGAAGATCGGGATGGCTGGCCGGACCTGCATGATCTCGTTGTCGACGTCCACGGCGCTGGCGCTGAACGTGATCGGGCACCCTGACACGCCTATGGAGCCGTCTGTCGGGCTGATCAGGTCTACTCGTGGTGGCAGGTTCGTGGCAATGGGACCGGCCACCGGGTCGCCCATGGCGGCCCCCGCGCCGGCGACCGAGGCCACCGCGGCTAACGTCAGAGCCCCGATGAGAACCAGGCTGCGTCTCACGTGCTACTCCTTCGATTTGCTGTTGCTATGGCAGGAGGCCTGTGTGTGCCCGTGTTGCGGATGGCCACGTGGCCCGTGCTGTGGCCGACGCAGCCACTAGTGGCGGGCATGGGAGGCCTGGGACCAGGGTCATCGTCGGCTCTCCGATTGGATAGATCAGCGGGACTAGCCCAATACGCAGCCCGATAATCAGTGCAAACTGGGAGAAGGCACGTGCTCGCGGTTACTGCAGACGGACGCGTTGGCAGTTTCCTGCGTTTTGACGGGCTGTTACTGGGCCTATCGAGTTCCACATACACGGCGTAGACGACCCGGCTGGGAGCTCAAGTAGCCCAGGTCGTCCGGACCGTAGATTGAGGACAGCTGATCTATAGGCTGTCTACATATCACCGTCGCACAACCTGCCAGCCCAAAGGATGAATGCGCCGACTGTCAGGCGCGTCGATAGCGGACGTGGAACGCGCCGGTGTCGAAGTGCTTGATGCTGATCAGCCGCATGCTGATCGGTTCGGGAAGGCCGGGGAACAACGGCAGCCCCGTCCCGAGGGCCAACGGGTGGACGATCAGGCTGTACTCGTCGATCAGTCCGAGCCTGGACAGCGACTGGACGAAGCGGGCAACGCCGGCCACGGCGATGTTCTTGCCGGGTCGCTGCTTGAGCTGTGCGATCTCGGTGGCGGGGTCGGCAGTTGCCAGCCGGGCGTTGGCCCACTCGACCCGGTCCAGGGTCTCGGAGAAGACGATCTTTGTCATGTCGTTTATCAGGGGCGCGATCTCGTCGGTCGAATTCGGCCAGTGGGCCGCCTGCTCGTGATAGTTGACACGCCCAAGCAGATAAGTGTCCATGTCCCGCAAGCCCTCGACGATCAGCTCCTGCCGGTTGCAAGTTGGACCGGGTAGCCAGGTAGCGGTATTCCCCGGCGGCCGCGAACTCCGTGCTGCCTGTAATGAACGCCTGGCTTCCCTCGACCCAGAACGGCAGCGGCGGAAACGAAACGCGCACGTCCTCGCGCAGCAGGTCAGCCAGCACGTGGGTGTCGCGCCGCTGGTGGGCGTCCATGTAACGCTGCAGCAGCGCACGCTCGGCCGCGCTGGGATCGGTCGCCGGACCCCATTGCGACCGTTGCCGTGGCAGGTGCTTCCGCAGCATCCGGTAACAATGCACCTGAAGCTCTCGCCGGTAGCGCTCGGTCAACGCGGTGAACGCCGACTCGTCCCCCGCCCGCACCGCGGCGACGACAACGCTGTCCTCGGCCACACCCTGTCCCCTCCTGCTGACAACAGTTCACCCATTGCTATGACGACCACCAATCGAGAAAGGAATCGCTTGGACTTGGTGGTCCCTGAGCCGGGACAGGCGCCATCAGGGTTCATGGAGGGCCTGCGGTTCAACCAGCGTCTCGGGCCGTCGCTTCGGTGAGCTCCTTGATGTGCTGGTTGCGCGGGAAGATGAGCCTGGTCATGTAGCGGCGCAGGACCAGGAGTTCCGCGAGGGTGCCCAGTGAGCCGTACGGGGCGGTGAAATCGACGATGTCCCGCATAAGGGTGCCCTCGTCCGCCGCCAGGAAGTGGTGCGCGGCCTGTCGCAGGCGCTGATCGTCGACGTGAGCCGCCAGGTGACGCCGAAATGACGGGCCTGCCACGTCAATGCACGGCATCGTCGTCGCTCAAGATCCGCTTCCGGGTACGCGCGTGGGCCGCTGGGCCAGGGTGACGGTGTGGGTTCGTCATGATCCCGGCGACGAAGGCGGCGTTCGTGAACCGCGCCAGCCGAACTCCCCACTCGGGGCGTTGAGCGCCGACCTGCCAGACGGAACCTGAGCGTCATCGGCGTTCGTGCTGGTACCAATGGCGCAGCCGCCGCACGATGGCCTGGAGGGCGCCGTTCCGAATCGCTTCCTGTATCGTCCCGTCAGAGAATCGCTCCCCCCGGAGAAAGGCGGTCGCCAGTCGCGCCGCGTCGGCGACGGGAGCCTGGTCCAGCCCATTCCCGTCGGGAAACAGGGGCGTGACCTGGTGCCACGCCCACCAATCGAACACCACAATGATCTTCAGTCCGACCAGGATGCTGAAGACGGCGTTCAAAGCCTCGCTGTAAATCGCGTAGACGCCCTCTTCGCCCGGTACCGCTCCGCCCTCCCAGGTAACCTCCAGATCGGCATCCGTGAGCCCGTCGGCCAGCGCGAACAGCTTTTCCCAACGTTCGGACGGCTCCTCGGCGAGCACCGCCTCGATCTCCTCATCCGTTGGCCCCAGGCCCTGAAGGACCCGTTCAAACGTCTGGTACGCCACCACGTCGAACAACACGAACCTGACATCTTCGATCCGCGTATCCACTGACCGCACCGTGCCGAGAGCGATTCGGGCCGCATCCTCCATGGGCCACCGATAGATCCCCGTAGAGATCGCGGGAAAAGCGACACTCCGCGCACCGAGTTCATCGGCCACTCGCAACGATTCCCGATAGCAGGAGGCCAGCAGCCCTGACCTGTCCTCCCCCACCGAATGAACCGGCCCGACCGTGTGAATCACCCACCGCGCCGGCAGCTCCCCAGCAGTGGTCGCGACCGCCTGCCCCGTCGGCAACCCCCTGCCATACCGCGACGCCCGCAACTGCCGACACTCCGCCAGAATCTCGGGTCCACCACGCCGATGGATGGCCCCGTCAACGCCACCTCCACCCGACAGCGAGGAGTTCGCGGCATTGACGACAACATCTGTGTCCTGCCGAGTGATATCCCCCCGCACCAGCGTTATCTTCATGCGATCGAGTATCCCAGCGTGACACGTCGCCGCCCTGCCATCGGCCGCCTAGCGTACAGAGCAGACCGCGGATGCGATAACTGCCGTCACCTCATCCGGATGCGATATCAACGTCAAATGGGACCCACCCTGAAACTCAGTGATCTTCGCGTGTGCCCGGTGGGCCATGGCCAGCTTCGAAGCCGGAGTGATGATCTGATCGCCGCTGCTGATGAAGGCCCAGGACGGAATCGTCTTCCACGCCGCCGTTTTCGACGGCGTCGTGAACGCATTGGTTGAGGCGGGACGCTGAGAGGCCCACAGACGCATCGCGACGTCCCGGGGCTGATCGGAGGCAAAAGAACGGACGAAGATCTCCTGCCGGAGGTAGAGGTCTTTCGCTCCCTTAGGCGCTCCCGGATAGGACACGTCGTAGTACAGGGAAGCGGGATTCTCGTTGAGCACGGATCCGGAGCCGCTGAGCTGACCGGTCGTCTCCCCGACGTCAGGCGCGGCCGCGTCAACGTACACAAGAGCCTTGACACTGGGATTGCCCGCGGCGGCGTTCGTGATGACCGATCCCCCGTAGGAGTGCCCGACGAGCACGATCGGGCCAGAAATGGTCCTCAGATAGTCTGCCACGGCCGCGGCATCGGTGGTCAGGCTCCGGAGCGGATTCGGTACGGCCCTGGCGACGTACCCCGCCTCTTGCAGAGCGTTCACCTCGCCGTTCCAGCTCGACGTGCCGGCCCAGGCGCCGTGAACCAGGATGATTACCGGCTTCTCGGCACCCGACGATTGACAGGGAAACGGACTGCTCTTGGTGACCACCTGAGCGTTGGCCGTCCCCGCCGTGGTGGCGATCACCGATAGGGCCAGGGGTACGATGACCTGCCGTCGTCGTCGGGTACGCGCAACCTTCATGTCTCCCCCTCCGATGACGGCAGATTCAGATGATCAAACACATGCAATCCATCATGCCTCGAACACCTACGCAATTAACCCAAACAGGGTTAAAACGTAGGATTTTGGCAATCGGTCATAGGGGTCGTATTCGGGCCGCCATAGGGCCAGTTATCCCGCAGCAGGAACGGCCGGGGTGTCGGCGCGGAACTGGTCCAGCGCCACGGCCCGTTCGTGGTACGGGATGCGGGACAGCTTGGTGACCAGGTCCCACATCGTGCGTTCCGCCGCCAGGTCCGCCGGAAGCTTGAGGCCGAGGGATTCGGCCAGAGGTTTGCGGCCGACATTGACCAGCGCTCGTACGGATGCGGCCCACTCATCGGTGGAGGAGACCGCAGCGAGGTACCGCAACGGGAGCAGGACGCTCAGGCCGACGATGGTGATGAGCAGGACCGTAGGGTCGGAGCCGGCCGCCGCCAGCGTCGTGGCAGCCGCGACGATCACTATGACGTGGCCGGCCAGGAGCGCGATGAATCCACGTTGGCCCGGGCCAGGTCGACTTGCTTGCGCACCTGTTCGGGCGAGATGAAGCGGCCACGTCCTCCCGCCCGCTGCGTGTGCGTTCTGGTGGTCAGCCCCTCCGTCCGTGTGGCCCCGATGCCCAGCCGACTCAGCGGCCGTAGGCCCAGATCAAACCGCCGCGGCCAGAAGGTGCCGCGCCGACCGCCCAGGCGGAACCGCTCTCCGGCTGGATGGCGAGGTCACGGACGGACGCGTTCTGGTTCGGCGGAGCCGGAAAGGCGCCCGGCTCGACGCTGTCGGTGCCGATGTGCAGAAACCCGCTGCCTCCGCCCTTGGCGTCGTAGACGACCCAGGCCCCGCCTCTGCCGTCGGGCTCCGCCTGGGCGCGCGGCTGGATGCCCGGTTCACCACGGACCTCGAAGTTCCAGCTGCCCAGATAGCCGGACAGCAGCAACGTCTCACCGCAGAAGGAGTGCTTCGCACCGCCGCACGGCCAGGCGACCCAGCCGACGGCCATCACCCGGCCGGTCTCACCGTCGACCGCGACATCCGTCAGCTCCGAGATCTGGCCCGAGCGTGCGGACGGAATCGCTGGAAGCGCGACCGCGCGCCAGGCCGTGCCGGTCCAGCGGGCCAGCGCCGCCGTGCCCCGCACCGAGCCCGCCGCCCACCGGCCGTCGAGTCCTTTGACCACGATCGGCGTGTGGACCTTGCGCCACACCGACCCGGCCAGGCGCCGCAGCGTGGACCGCGCCTTCCACCCGGCGTCACCGGCCGCGGGGAACGCATTTGAGTCCTCGATGACCCCCAGGTTCCTGCCGATGGCGTACGCCCGATCCACTCGGCCATAGCGCCATCGCTTGACCTGCCAGCGCTTGCCATCCCACCGGGCGTACCGCGACGCGCCGAACGCCCAGACCCTGGTGTCGGACGCCGACGTCAGCCGCTTCACCCGGAAGCCCGGCCCGGTGACACGCTTGAAGGTCGAGCGGCCGCCCTTGAGCAGGAGCGACTCGGTGCCGCTCGATCCGCGATCCGGGCGCCTGGTCCCGGCGACCCAGACCGCCCCGCCCGGCGTCACCGTCACCGCGTCGTAGGAGTCACGGCGGTCGTCATGGACGACACTCCACTGACCGGCCGGCGCCACGGCGTGGGCGGCGGCCGGCCCCGCAGCGACGAAAAAGGCGACGGCTGCAGCGGTGCCGCGAAACAGTATTCCCACAAAGGGTGAGACGCGCCTTGCAGAGGAAAAGTTTGCATGCGGCAGGGTAGGAGATGGCGAGATCCGGACCTGTCACGCGACATCGATCGCCATGCCGTCCGCGCACTGTGGAGCGTGGCAGGCCGCCGGGTGATCGTCGATGCCATGCTGCCGCCGGCCGCGGTCAGCCGCCGTGCCGCGCGACATCGTTCTGGGTGCCAGTGCCCGTCGTATGGGATAGACCGAAAAACGTGAGAGAGGCCCCGTGGGCCCAAAAGTTGTGCCACCAGCTACCGTCATGGCGAAGCATGATCTCTCCTCTCTGACAAGTCCACGTGTTGTCCAGGCAGATGCCGAGGACTGCGCGAGCGGTCGCGGCGTCGCCCGAGACAACCACGGCTCGTAAATGACACTAGCGTCACGATTACCAATATGCCCAGAATGCCCACCCCTCGTTGCGCATTTAGTCATTCGCGAAGTTGTGCGTGCCGAAAATAGTGTGGGTGACACGATTTTCGGCACCTACCAGCACTCGCACCCCTGTCCGATCCGGGGCACCGGCTCCGACGTCCCAGGCAGATCCGGTCTTCGGAAGGGAGTAACCCACCATGGGCAAGGTAATCGCGAGCGCGACGGTCTCATTGGACGGCTTCATCGCCGACGAGTCGGACCAGGTAGGTCCGCTCTTCGACTGGTACAACAACGGGGACGTTCCCTTCAACGGCGGCGACCCAGAGCGGGTCTTCCACGTTTCGGCCGCCAGCGCCGCGTATATGGAGAAAACCTGGTCGCGGATCGGAACGGCGGTGATCGGCCGTCGCCTGTTTGACATCACCAACGGCTGGAACGGCCGCCCCGCAGCCGGCGACGCCGTCTTCGTGGTGACCCACGAACCGCCGACGGACTGGCCGTTCCCGGAGGCGCCGTTCACGTTCGTCACCGCTGGCCTGGCTAGTGCGATCGCCCAAGCCAAGGCCGCAGCCGGTGACAAAGACGTGTCGCTGACCGGCGGTGACCTGCTGGGCCAGGCCCTGGCCGCTGGCCTGGTGGACGAACTCCAGGTCGACCTGGTCCCGGTGGTGTTCGGCAAGGGCGTACGGTTCTTCGGCGCGTACGACGGTCCACCCGCGCTCCTCGGCAACCCGGAGATCGTCCAAGGCGACCGGGTCACCCATCTGCGATACGACGTCCGTCGATAGGAAGGATCGGCTCGGCGAACCACGGATGCATGGATGTCACACCGCCTGCCGGTAAGCGGTGGTCACGGCGTTCAGCGCCCAGCGCATGCGGCTGGCGAAAGACTCGGGATGGTCACCGGCTTCCTGGGCGACGAAGGCGGCGCACACCGCGGCGTCGCCGTCGCAGGAGCACAGCCTGTCGTCGATGGCCGTCCTGATCTTGTCGGGCGAGAGGTCGTCTGAGGGCTGCAGCGAGGATGCGAACAACACCTGGGCCAGGTCTGATGTGGTCAACATGCCTTCACTGTGCGCCCGATACCGGGCTAAGAACATCCGGGGCGACCACTGATTCACCACGGTAAGAACCACGTAACTACCAGACGGGTCGTAGGGGTACGGGCCGTCAGGGTAAGCGGCCAGCGCGCCCCGGACGCGGTCGAGCACGTCCGGCCTCGCGTACTTTCTCACGGCGAGATGGGCCAAGCGCACCAACATGGCCGATCATCATGCCGTGGTGACGCGTCCCGTGCCGGCTCGCACAACTATGCCGGGAGCCGCCTGCCGCTGGCCGAGAATGGCCACACCACTGATGCTCACGACGGCGAGCCGCGCGGCGTTATCGACATCCCTGACCAAAGGCCCCACCCATCCCGTGGCGACCACGCAAACCCAACCAGCACAGGAGCCGACCATGCACCCCCGACTGCTCGAAGCGGTACGCAACAACGCCGTCTGGTGTGAAGCGGTGTGCGTGACACACGGGCTGCCCGGCAGGTTTGGCGAGCGCGCGTGGACCAACCCGGCCAGGACCCCGATGCACTATCCGGACGCCATCTCGCTGACCCCGGACGCGACCGCTCAGGACGTGCTCGACGGCATCGACACGAGCTCGGGCGCCTCGGTGAAGGACAGCTTCGCCACCCTCGACCTGTCGGCCGCCGGGTTCACGGTGCTCTTCGAAGCCCGATGGATCCACCGCCGGGCAGGCACACCGGGTGAGGAGTGGCAGGTGGTGACCGATCCGGGGGTCCTTCCCGAGGGGGTCTTCCGCCCGGACCTGAACGCCGACGACACGATCACCCTGCTGCGCGACACTAGAGGCAACAGCGCGGCGCTCAACACCAGCGACAATGTCGTCGGCGTCTCCAACGTCTCCGGCGACAACCCCTGGCCCGGCATCGTCGCCATGGCCGCCCGGCTCCACCCCGGCCGCGACCTCGTCGGCTACGAAGACGAAGCGCCTGACGGCTTCACAGTGATCGGACCGCTGAGAGTCTGGTTCAAAGACTGACCAACGCGACACCAGCGCCGAAGCAGGCACCGGCGGTCTCAACGATCCATACCTAAGTGAGCATCGCCGCTGGATGTGCACGCGGAGGCCGGCGAGAGGGCGCGGACAACGGCGAGCCCCCCTCATGCGGCTAGATGCGAGCACAACGCGTCGGCGGGCGGGCCCGGCGGGGATGCCGCCGGGCCCTGAGATCTGCCGGGGATCGTCCCGGTATCAGTAGAGACGGTTGTCCGGCACCGGCAGGTCGATCTCGCCGGGGCCGATCCAGCTGCCGCGCCTCGCCGCGACGTCGCTGTCGTTCAGCACGGGACCGGCGCCGACGACGAGCGGGATCCGCACCCTGCTCCTTTGCAGGTCGATCGTGACGTTGGTCCCGGTGGCCGTCTCGCCGCTGTAGGTCGAGTCGGTTCCGGCGATCACCAGACCCAGCCGATGCCCCTGCTTGAAGGTGTAGTCCTGCGGCAGGGTCTCCCATTCGACCTCGCCGTACGTTCCCGGGGCCAGCGGGGAGGACTCACTGAGCGAGTCGCGATTCTGCACGTCGATCCAGCCGCGGGCCACGATCTCCAGCGGCCGGGTGACCATGTTCGTCACGACCTTGCGGTAGCAGCCGTCGTCGGTGGCGGTGGCCTCGCCGTAGCAGCTCTCCTCGGTCAGGGTGGTGATGCCCTGCCCGCGCCTCCAGTCGATCCTGGAGTCGTCCCCGAAGTCCACGAGGAGCGCGGTCAGGTTGGCGGTCGGCTTGTCGAGCGCCACGCTCAGCTTGATCACGGGCGTACCGGACAGGCGCAGGTCGCCGGGCAGCTCGCCGGTGGTGAAGGCCACCCGACCCGGCTGAATCGTGCCGACGTTGGCGACCATCGTGTTCTCCGACTGGCGGATGTCGGTGAAGGTCGCGGTCTCCCCCTTGCCGGCCTGAACGAGGCCGAGCGTCCCGTCGGCCGCCGGGCGGAAGACGTGGCCCGACGCCTCCGACGCGGGCCAGTCACGCTGAGTGATCCACTCGGTGGGACCGACCTGCACGTCGGCGCGGGGCTCCCGCATGATGTCGTTATTGACGCCCATCAGCCAGTAGTCGAACCAGCGGTGCAGCGTGTCGACCCACACGTCCCGGCGTCCCTCGAAGTCGAAGGGATCCACATGCTGGTACTGGCCGACCCAGATCTTGCGCGGCACGCCCCGCTTGGCCAGCGCGTCCCACCAGGTGGAGAAGTGGTCGGGCTTGACGTTCAGGTCGTTGACCGTGTGCACGGCGAACACGCTGGCCCGCACGCTGCGGGCATCGCCCAGCGTGCCGTCGATGTAGTCTCGCTCGGCCCAGAAGGGGTTGTAATTGCCGGTGTCGTCGCCGTCCTGGGCGTCCAATCCCGCCCGTACGGCGGCGCACTTGGCGATCGGGTCGGTGTCGACCGCCCTCGCCAGGAAGGACATGTAATCGTAGTTGTAGACCACGCCGTTGGAGCGCTGGTACTTGTACCAGGAGCTGATCGCGGAGATCGGGACGATGGTCTCCAGGCCCTCGACGCCGGTCGCCGCGACCGCGTTGGCCAGCGTGCCGTCGTACGACTTGCCGATCATCCCGGCCTTGCCGGTGCTCCAGTCGGCGAACGCCCGCGTGCCGTCGGCGCGGTAGGCGGCGGCGCGGCCGTTCAGCCAGTCGATGACGGCCTTGCCGCCCAGCACGTCCGCCCGCCCGCCGACGTCGGGGCAGCCGTCGGACCTGGTGGTTCCGATCATGTCGACGTTGAGCACCGCGTACCCGCGAGGCACGAAGTAGTTGTCGTAGAACAGCGGGAACTTGGCGAGGTTGCCCGCCGAGTCGTAAACCTTGCGCTCGGATTCGTTGCCTCGGCCGGAGTTGTCGTAGTACGGGCTCTCATCGATGATCGCCGGCACCTTGAGGCCGGGACCCGACTGGTTGGGCCTGATGATGTCGACCCGGACCCGGTCCAACTGCCCGTCGGAGTCGCTGTCGATGCTCGACTCGACGTAGACGTGTTCGCGGATGGCGTCGGCGTAGGAGAAAACCGGCTGGGTGCGCGCCTGTTCGACGGTGATGGTGGGGGTGCTGAGCGCCTGCACCGGGGTGGCTCCGATCAGGACCAGACCCACGGCGATGACGGCTGCTCGTAACGGTGGCACAGATGCCTCCAGAGACTCGGGGGAAACATCCGTAATCTCCGGCATTGTCCGTATATCTACAAGATCTCTTTATAGGTTCGACATCACCTTGGTTTTACTGTGTGACATTGCACATTCAACAGGTCTGTGTAAACGACGGCGAGCACCAGGTGACACCAGGCGCACCCGCTTGCACGATTATTCGTGCATGATTTATCGTGGATGTGTGACTGATTCCATCGCGGACCTTGGGACGGCGAAGGCGCTGGCCAATCCGGTGCGCCAGCGCATCTTGCGGGAGCTGGAGATCCTTGGTGAAGCCACCTCCACGACGCTGGCCGACCGGCTCCGGATCACTACCGGGGGCACCAGCTACAACCTGCGGATCCTGGCCGGGCACGGGCTTGTCGAAGAGGTGCCGGATCGAGGGCAGGGGCGGGAGCGGTGGTGGAAACTATCCCGCCGTAGCGTCCGCTTCCCCATGCTCAGCCAGCAGAGTCCTGAGTTGCAGGCCGCGATCGAGCAGCTCAACGCGTTGTGGCTGACCGAGGATCTGGAGACCTTCGCCCGCTTTCAGACGGAGCGTGAGCGGATGGGCGAGTGGTCGGACGCCATGCCGTACTCACGCGGTTCGATCCGGGTGGACCTGGATGAGCTCGCGGACTTCTTCGAGGACTACCTCGCCCTGCTCAAGCGATATCAGCGCGACCCGGAACAGACCCCCCGGGGAGCGCGCACGGTGCTCACCCGGTTCATCGCCTTCCCCGACTCTGAGGAGGACGTCTGAGCTGAGTCGATCCTGGGCCGTCGAGCGGCAACTCAACGGCCCAGGCAGCGGAAGCCGCCACACCTCGCCCGATGGGCGAGGCCCTGATGTGACCAACTTCCAGCCAAAGGAGAGCACTCCGTGCTGCCCAAAAGCAAATACCGAAGGTTAGGCCGCTGGATCGCGGCCGTCTCGGCCGCCCTGTCCCCGCTGACCATCCCGGCACCCGCCGCGGCAGATGACCTCGTGAACACCGACGTCACCTTCCAGAACGGCACCACCACGCTGTACGGCACCGTGATCGCTCCTGCCCCGACCGGAAAGCGATGGCCGGGACTGGTGCTGATCGCCGGAGCCGGAGCCCGCGGTCGCGACTCCTACCGGCCTGAGGCCGAGGCTTTCGCCAGAGCGGGGATCGTGGTGCTGATCTATGACAAGCGCGCCGGATACTCCCGGGCGACCAGCGCTCCGACCAGCCACCTCCCCAGACGCTGGTGAGCGAGCCCGTGCGCCCGCTGGCCTGGTACGAGTCGATCAGCCTGCAGCTCACACTGCTAGCGGTGATGCTGACGGCGTTCGCCGGTTTCCTCGTCAGCGGGCTCTTTCGCAACAGACTTCGCCGCAGTCCGACGTCGGTCCGTCGGCTGGCCTGGCTGACGGCTCTCGGGGGGCTGGTGACCGTACTCGGCACTCTGACGTATCTGTTTTCGATCGTCGCGACCGGCGCCACCAGCGTGGGCGGGCGGCACCGTGCTCGGCCGACCGCCGCTCTGGCTGCTCCTGCAACTGCTGGCGGTCGGGGTGATCGCCGCGGGAGCGGCCCTCGCCGTCCGCTGGCGCCAGTCGGGCGGCGGCGTCCGGCTCGGCCTGCTCATGGCAGGCGGAGCGGTCTTCGTTCCCTGGGCAGCCTATTGGGGCCTGCTCACCCCGTAGTCCCGGCGACATCAGACTGATGCCTTATACGATGACAATGACCTTTCCCCTGGCATGTCCTTTTTCGAGGTAAGCGATGGCCTCGGGGACTTCGTTCAGCTGATAGGTCCGATCGATAACTGGTGCGATCTTTCCCGCCTCGAGAAGACCGCTCAGAACGGTGAGATCGTCCTGGCTCTCCCTCGCCAGAAAGGAAACCATCGTCTGGCTCACGATTCGTGAGAGCACGATCAGCTTGAGCACGCCGATCACAGGGCCGGCCCACTGGCCCTTGGTCGGCGCAGCTCCCACAAGTATTCCCCGGTGAGCGAGGGCGCGCCTGCTTTCCGCTGGGGTCCGGTTTCCCACCAGGTCGATAAGCACGTCATAGCGCTGCCCGGTACGGGTGAAATCCTCCTTGGTGTAGTCGATGACCTGATCGGCGCCGATCGACAGGACCATCTCAACGTTCGGTGTGCTGCACACGCCGGTCACCTCGGCGCCCAGCGTCTTGGCGATCTGCACCGCGAAAGTCCCGACACCGCCCGCCGCGCCGTTGACCAGAACCTTGTGCCCGGGCTGGATCCGCCCCTTGTCACGCAGCGCCTGCAAGGCGCTCAACGCCGCCACTGGTACGGACGCCGCCTGCTCGAAGGTCAGGTTGGCCGGCTTCTTCGCCAGCATTCCGTTCTCGGGAAGGCTGGCGTACTCGGCGAACGACGCGGCGCGATCAATGAGACCCACCCCTCTGCCGCCGAACACCTCATCCCCGGGCTGGAACTTGGTGACGTTCTTGCCTACGGCTTCGACATGTCCCGCCAGGTCTCCGCCCATTCCGCTGGTCTTGGGGCGGAAGAGGCCGACCTGGGTCCGGGCGATGTACGGCTTACCCCGCATGAAGTGCCAGTCCAGCGGATTGACCGAGGCCGCACGCACCCGGATCAACACCTCATCGTCGTTGACGGCGGGCACATCGACGTCCTGGAGTCGGAGGACGACCTCAGGCGAACCGTAAGCGTAGTAGCGGATTGCCTTCATGGTGCGCCTCATATTCACCGATTCAGAACCCTTTCACGCGAGCGTGCGTCGGCCGCCAGCCTAGGCAGCACGCGCGAGCGTCGAAATCACTGAAATTCGTGATTAGGTGGCTAACACCGATCGGCGGCGGCGCCCGTAGCGGTAGTAAAGTCCATGTCAACCATGGCCAGACCCCCGCGCCGCTCCGGCAACCTGCAGGCGGAGACGACCAGCTTCATAGGCCGCCGCCGCGAGCTGGCAGAAGTCAGGAAGAAACTCACCGAGGCCCGCCTGGTCAGCCTCGTCGGGCCTGGCGGGGTCGGCAAGACACGCGTCGCGATCCGGATCGCGACCGACCTCGGACGTGGCTTCCCCGGCGGCGCGTGGTTCGTCGAACTCGCTGAAGTACGGGATCCCGCACTGGTCGGCGACGCCGTCATCGTGGCCCTGGATCTGCGGAACCAGGTAGTCACCGATCCCCTGGCCCTGCTCCTGTCCTACCTACGGGACAAGGAACTGTTGCTGGTGATGGACAACTGTGAGCACCTGCTCGAAGCAACCGCTCGGCTCGTGACGGAAGTCATGAAGGCGGCGCCAGGTGTGCGCGTGATGGTCACCAGCCGGGAGCCGCTCGCTGTGCCGGGTGAGCACGTGGTGCCCATCCCCCCTCTCGAACTGCCTTCGACTCACGTGGCCACGCCTCTCACCCAGCTGCGGCAGAACGAGGCGGTCATGCTGTTCGTGGAACGAGCCGCCGCCGGATCAGGCAGGTTCGAGCTGGCGGCCGCGAACCAGGCGAGCGTGGTCGATCTGTGCCGCCGCCTCGACGGTCTACCGCTGGCGATCGAACTGGCGGCGGTGAGGACACGGGTCCTCACCGTCGAGCAGATCCTCGATCGCCTGACCGACCGGTTCGGTCTGCTCACCGGAGGAGGCCGCGTCGCGCTGCCGCGTCAGCAAACGCTGCGTACCACCATCGACTGGAGCCACGACCTGCTGGCGGCAGGCGAGCAGACGCTGCTGAGGCGGCTGTGCGTGTTCGCGGGCAGGTTCACCCTCGAAGACATCGAGTCGGTTTGCACATCCGGCGACGTTCCGGCAGCGCATGCGCTCGGCTTCCTGTCGTCGCTCGTCGACAAGTCCCTGGTGATGAAAGAGGACGCCAAGGGCTTCGCCTCCTATCACCTGCACGAGACCATGCGCGAATATGCCCGCCTCAAGTTGCGGGAGGCCGGTGAGGAAGAAACCGTCGCGCGGCGATGCGCCGAGTACTACGAGTCGAGGTGCCGGCGATCCGCGGCCGAAGCTCGATATCGGCTTGTGGAGTGGCTCGAATGGATGGATCTGGAAATCGACAACGTCCGATCGGTCCTGCGGCGATGCATGACTCCGGAGGGCTCGGCACGCGGAATCGCCCTCGCCTACGCCCTCGGCTGGTATTGGATGACCCGCGCGACCAGTGAAGGTGTCCGGTGGCTCGACGAATTGCTCGCGCGCGGGGGCGGCGATTCCCGGACGCACGCCAAGGCGTACTTCATGCGCGGGTTTCTGGCCGTGTTGCAGTCAGATCCTGTGGCCGCCAGGCCGGCGCTGGACCGAGCGGTGTCGGCGGCTCGGGAAGCGGGCCTGCCCAGCCTGCTGTCGCAGTCCCTCTCGCTGGCATCGATCGCCGCGAGCATGGCCGATGATCGCGCATTGGCCGAACGCTTGGCCGATGCGGCCCAGGTGCCCGCGAAGGATCTTCCCGCGACGCTCATGTCGCTCCAGGCGCGGGCGCTCAACGGTCTCTTCGCCGGCGATCTCGACGTGGTCAGGTCCGCGGCGAGGGAGGGCGCACGGCTCAGCCGGGAAGCGGGCGACCTCTACAGCCTCGGCATGATGCTGATGAACCTGGGCTTGGCCACGCTGATCGCCGGTGATCTCGACGGGTCGGAGCCGCTGTTCGCGGAAGCCCTGAGGATCGCGGAACAGATCGATGACCGGGTGGCACAGCACCATTTGCTCTACGCGTCAGGCTGCCACGCGGCGAGTTCCGGCCAAGCGCGGTTGGCGGCACAGCTGTTCGGGGCGGCCGAAACCGTGCGAACGAGCATCGGCGCGAGCGTCATGTCATTCCTTGGCCCATTGCTGGCCCGAGCCGAGAATTCGGCGACGGCGGCGCTGGGGGCGCCCAGGTTCGAGGCCGAGTTTGCTACCGGGAAACATCTGAGCCGAGACGCCGCGATCGGACTCGCGCTCGGCGAGCCGACGCCCGTCGCCGCCGCTGCAGACGACGTCGGCGCTCCGCCGCTGGGGAAGCGGGAAGCGGAGGTCGCACGGTTGATCGCCGAGGGCCTGAGCAACAAGCAGATCGGAACGCGTCTCTTCATATCCGAGCACACCGTCGACAGCCACGTCCGCAGCATCTTGAACAAGCTGGGGTTCAACTCGCGTACGCAGATCGCCGCCTGGATGGCGTCGCCGAAGCGGTAACCGCCACCGTCAGCGTTCGATTACCAGGGCCAGTCCTTGGCCGACGCCGACGCACAGGGCGGCGAGCCCGGTGCCGGTGCCCGCGACGGCGAGCTGGTGGGCGACGGCTCCGGCGATGCGGGCGCCAGAGGCGCCGAGCGGGCGGCCGATCGCGATGGCGCCGCCCCGCGGGTTGACCACCGCCGGGTCGAGGTCAGGCCACTCCCCCAGGCAGGCGAGCGCGTGCGCCGCCGTACTTCCCGATCGGGGTGCGTACGGCGTCGACGATGTAGACGTCTCGGAAGCGGTCGGCCATGAGGAATCAGCACCAGTTCGGCGGTGGCGGGGTCGGGCTGTCGTGAGTCACAACAGCTCACGCTAGTGTCGACAGTTTTTATCGTCAAGGGCGGCCAACCGGAGCGCTTCTGCGTCTGTCCACGCACCCATCCGCACCGACGCTGGCGTGCGAACTGGCCAGAATGTCGACAGATTTGGCGTCAATTCGGCATCGGACGCTTGACCCGGCCTTGTGTCGACAGTAGGTTTCGGACACATTACGACTGGGTGCACGGCCGGCCGTAGACCAGGCCCCCATCGCACCTACCGGTAACGTCCCGCAGAGGAGCAACATGTCGCGAGGTTCGTTGGGCCGGGCGGGCCGGACCCGCCTTGGCGCCACTATCGCCATCATCGTCGCCGCCGCCGGCACACTCAGCGCCTGTGGCGGTAGCGACGCCCCGGCCGGCACGGGCGGGGACGGTACCGGCAACACCAACAGCATCACCGTCCTCCGCTCGACGGGCGCGACGTTCGAGCCGCTGTACATCGCCGAGGAGCAGGGCTACTTCAAGGAGGCCGGCCTGAACGTGACCATCAAGCCCGGCGCCGCCGACACCTCGCAGAACGCGCCGTCGATCGTCAACGGCGAGGCGCAGTTCGCCATGACCGACAGCCCGGGCTTCCTCAAGGCGGCCGCGTCCAAACTGCCGGTCCAGATCGTGTCCGCGCTGCAGGTCGCGACCAGGAAGACCCCGCCGAGCGACGGCCTCATGGTCAAGCCGGACAGCCCGATCAAGTCCTTCGCCGACATCGGCGGCAAGACGATCGCCGTGGCGGCGCTCGGTGGCAGCGTGCAGTTCGTCACCGAATACGCGGCCAAGCAGGCCGGCGTCGACCCGTCGACGATCAAGTTCGTGGCGCTGCCGCTGAACGGCCTGGTCGACGCGGTCAAGAACGGCCAGGTCGACGCGGCACACACGTTCGCGTCGTTCTTCGACGCGGCCAAGGCCCAAGGCCTGACCGCCATCGGCGAAGGCACCAACATCGTACCGGGCCTGCCGCAGTCGGTGCTGTTCGCCGACAGGACCTGGCTCGCGGCCAACGCCGCCGCGGCCAAGAAGTTCACCGACGCCGTCGCCAAGGCGGTCACCTACGCCAACTCGCATCCGGACGACGTGCGCGCGATCGACGTCAAGTACACGACGATGGCGCCTGAGTACATCAAGAACCGGCAGATCCAGATCTACAGCGCCGAGGTCGACAAGGGCGTCGTGTCCATGATCATCAAGGAGATGCTGGGGTTCGGGCTTCTCAAGGTGGCCCCGGACGAGAGCACGATCTACTGGGACCAGATGCTGACCACCACGAGGTCGGAGTGACCGCATCATGACCACACCGGTCCAAGCGGCGACCACCGAGGTCTTGGAGCCCGCCGCGGCGGGCTCCAAGACCCGTGGCCGACGGGCGAGGGTCCACGCGTACCAGCTGCTGTGCGTGGTCCTCGTATTGCTGCTCTGGAGCGCGACGACCGTGTCCGGGCTGTTCACCGCGTCGTCCTTGCCGAGCCCCGCTTCGGTGGCGACCGAATGGCTGCACCTGCTCGGCACCCCGGTGTTCTGGCAGGCGGTCTGGGACACGCTGCGCGGCGCGCTCGCCGGGCTCCTGCTCGCGGGGGCCGTCGGCGTGCCACTGGGCCTCGTCACCGGCACCTACGCGGCCGCCGAGCTCTCCTCGCGCATCCTGGTTGACTTCCTCCGGTCGTTCCCGGTCATCGCGCTGCTGCCGGTGTTCCTGCTCATGCTCGGCTCGACACCCGAGATGAAGTCCACCGTGGTCTTCATCGCCTGCGTCTTCCCGATCTTCCTGCAGGCGCAGTACGGCGCCCGCAGCGTGCCCCCGATGATCTCGGAAACGGTGCGGGCGTACCGGATCCCGCGGCTGCTGCGCTACACCAAGGTGGTGCTGCCCAGCGCGACGCCGTCCATCATGACCGGCCTCCGGCTGGCCGCCACCACCTCGATCCTGGTCGCCATCGGCGTCGAGATCCTCACCACACTGCCGGGGATCGGGCATGAGGTCACCCAGCAGCAGCAGAACGGCAACTCGGCCGTCGCGTTCGGCTACATCTTCACCGCCGGCCTGCTCGGCTACGGCATCAACCGCGGGTCGATGCTGCTCGAATCGATCCTGCTCCGCTGGCGCCCACCGGCGCACACGGCCTGAGGGGAGCCCGGTGTCCCGCACGTTCCTGGTCTCGGCACTCAAGCAGCTGTGGTTGCCTGTGCTCGTCATCGTGCTGCTGTGGGTCGGCACAGCCCGCAGCACCAACTTCTACTTTCCGCCGTTCGGCGACATGATCGGCGCGATGTGGGCCAACCTCGCACAGGGCGGCCTCCTTGAGGACCTGTGGTTCAGCCTCAAGAACATCCTCGCCGGGCTCGGGCTCGCCATCGTCGTCGGTGTGCTCGCCGGGCTGATCATCGGCGAGCACCGCCGGCTGCGCGAGTCGCTCGGCCCCATCCTCGACTTCGCCCGGGCCACCCCGACCGTCGCGTTCGTGCCGGTCATCATCCTCACCCTGGGCATCGGCGCGACGCCGAAGATCTTCCTGATCTTCCTGGGCTCGCTGTGGCCGATCCTGCTCAACACGATCAGCGGCGTCGAGGGCATCAACCCGGCCGTCCTGGAGACCGCGCGCAGCTACCGGATCCCCTGGCAGCTGCGGCTGCGCCGGGTCATCCTGCCGGGCGCGACGCCGCAGATCGTGGCCGGCGTGCGGATCGCGCTGTCGGTGGCCGTCGTGCTCATGGTGGTCAGCGAGATCTACGGGTCGCCGGTCGGGCTGGGCAACTTCATCCTGCAGAGCGGCAGCAGCTTCGCGGTCACCGACACCTGGGCCGGGACCATCCTGATCGGACTGCTCGGCTACGGGCTGAGCGTGGTACTGCTGGCCGTGGAACACGTGCTGCTCGGGTGGTACTTCCAGCGGCCGCCCCGCGTCCGCCGCAACACGCAGGGCCTGGCCCTGCTCGAACGAGAGGTCCCCACCCGATGAGCGACTCCGACCGGCTGGCTCCCCTTTCGGTCACCGGACTGCACAAGAGCTACGGCCCCCACGCCGTGCTCGCCGACCTCAACCTGTCCGTGGAGCCTGGCTCGTTCGTCTGCATCGTCGGGCCCTCCGGCGCCGGCAAGACGACGCTGCTGCGCTGCCTGTCCGGGCTGCTCGCCCCCACGTCCGGGTCGGTGCGGTACGGCGAGCGGCCGGTGAACCAGCCCTTGGCGGAGATCGCGGTCGTGTTCCAGGACTACCGCGGCTCGCTGTTGCCGTGGATGCGGGTTCGGGACAATGTCGCCTTCCCCCTGGAGGGGCGCGGGGTGAGCCGTTCGGCACGCCGGGCCCGGGCCGACGAATGCCTGGCCGCGGTCGGCCTGCCCGACGTCGGCGACAAGTACCCCTGGCAGCTCTCGGGCGGCATGCAGCAGCGGGTCGCGATCGCCCGCGGCCTCGCGTACGACGCGGCCGTGCTGCTCATGGACGAACCCTTCGGCTCGGTCGACGCGCAGGCCCGGTTCGACCTGGAGGACCTCGTCCTGCGGCTGCGCCGCGACCTCGGCATCACCGTCATCGTCGTCACGCACGACATCGACGAGGCGGTGTACCTGGGCGACCGGGTGATCGTCCTCGGCGGACAGCCGGCGACGGTGATCGACAACCTCACCGTCGACCTCGGCCAGGACCGCGACCAGATCCATACCCGGGCGCTGCCCCGCTTCGCCGAGCTGCGCACCCGGGTGCTGACCCGCATCCGCGGCGGCGCGGCGGCACCGGACCCAGCGCCCCCGGCTCAGCTGGACGTGAGCCGCACATGAGTCGCATGAGGGTTCGGTTCGACCACGTTGGTCTCTCGGTGCCCGACCTCGAGGCCGCCACCGCGTGGTACTGCGCCGCGCTCGATCTCACGGCCGCGCCGCCGTTCGCCGTGGCCGGCACCGACCTGCGCGGCATCATGCTGCTGCACGAGGAGAGCGGCTACCGCATCGAGCTGCTGCACCGGCCGAACGCCGGGCCGGGCCTGGCCGCCGGCAGCGCCCTGGAGGCGGTGGGCACCCTCGGCTACGGGCACATGTGCCTGTGCGTCGAGGACGTCCAGGCCGAGTACGACCGGCTCATCGCGGCCGGCGCCACGACCAGGATGACGCCGTCACCGGCGCCCCGGGCGGGCGCGACCGTCTCGTACGTCGCCGACCCCTGGGGCAACCTCATCGAGCTCATCGACCGCAAGGAAGCCTAGGCGCGCACCCCAGGCGGCCGGCAAAGACGCACGCGGCCGGCGACTGGAGCGTGCTTTCCTGTCATTCAGGCGGCCGTGACACCGCCGTCGACGCTGAACGTGGCGCCGGTGGCCCAGTTCGCCTCGTCGGAGGCCAGGTACACGGCGCACCAGGCGATGTCATCGGGTACGCCGAGCCTGCCGAGCAGCGTGCGGGCGGTGACGGTCGCCGCGAGGTCGCCGGTGGTGAGGCCCGCGCTCGCGGTCGCCGCGGTCTGGATCAGCCCGGGGGCGATGCTGTTGGCCCGGATGCCGTGCGGGCCGCCCTCCACCGCCAGCTGACGCGTCATCGACTGCACCGCGCCCTTGGCCGCGCAGTGGGCGACCATCGCCAGGTGGCGGCTCCCGCGAGAGGAGTTCACCGAGGCGAAGTTGATGATGGAGGCGTTGCCGCTGCGGATGAGCCAGGGCCAGGCCGCCTGGCAGGCGAGGAAGACGAGGTCCACCTCGCCGGCGATGGTGGGACGCCACTGCGTCTCGTAGTCCATCTCGCCGATGCCGGCCATGTGCGGCGGGATCGCGCCCGCGTTGACCAGGACGTCGACGCGGCCGTACTCGTCGGCCGCGGCCTGGACGTATCGCCGGGCGTCCTCGGGCCGGGTGAGGTCGATCGGATGCAGCGACCGCAGCGGCGTGCCGCGCTCGGCCGCCTGGGCGACGGTCGCCTCGGCGGTCGCCGGGTTGATGTCGCACCCGAGCACCGTCGCCCCCTCGGCGGCGAATCGCAGCGCGATGCCCTGTCCGATGCCGGCCCCGATACCGGTGACGAGCGCTACCTTACCTGCCAGCCGATCTGCCATCCCTACCCCTTCGATTGAGTGTATGTCGACACTATCAAGCTATCACCCGGGCCAGAAGGCTGATTCACTTAGAGTTGATTTACTTTCTGTCGACACTAGGCTAGAAAGGACGCCAACGACTAGGGGAGGAAACAGTGGCGCGGATACCGGTGGCGGCGCTCGACGCGGCGGGGAGCGACGTGCTGCGTCGCGTCCTGGACCGCCGGGGAGGTGCCCTGCGCCCGCTCGACAAGGTCCTGCTGCACAGCCCGCCGCTAGCCGACGGCTGGAACGGCCTGCTGGGGGCGATCCGCGGCGGGCTGGCGCTCCCGGCTTTCGTCCGCGAGCTCGTCATCCTGCGCATCGCGGTCCTCAACCGCGCGTCCTACGAGTGGGTCGCGCACGAGCCGGTCGCGCGCCGGGCCGGCCTGAGCGACGCGCAGCTCACGGCGCTCAGAGCCGGTGACCTGGCGCCGTTCGACGAGCGCACCCGGGCGGTGCTCGCCTACACCGACGCGATGACACTTCAGGTCGACGTCGCTCCGGCGGTCTTCGACGCCGTCCGGGCGCACTTCGACGACGCCCGGCTGGTCGAGCTGACCGGCACGATCGCCGCCTACAACATGGTGTCGCGGTTCGTGGTCGCGCTCGGGGTGACCGAGGTGGACCGGTGACCGGGCGGCTGGCCGGGAAGGTGGCGTTGGTGACCGGGGCCGGGAGCGTCGGTCCCGGCTGGGGCAACGGCCGGGCCACCGCGGTGATCTTCGCTCGCGAAGGGGCGCGGGTGCTGCTCGTCGACCGCGACGCCGAGTCGGTCGAGGTGACCGCGAAGCAGATCAGGGCCGAGGGCGGCACGGTGCTGACCCGCCTGGCCGACGTCACCCAGCCGGACGACGTCGAAGCCTTCGTGTCGGCGTGCGTCGACCGGCTCGGCGGGCTCGACGTGCTGGTCAACAACGTCGGCGGCTCACGGGCGGGCGGGGTCGCCCAACTGTCCACAGAAGACTGGCAGCGGCAGCTCGACGTCAACCTCACCAGCGTCTTCATGGCCTGTAAGCACGCCGTGCCGGTGATGCGCGCCCGGGGCGGCGGCTCCATCGTGAACATCGCCTCGGCCTCCGGCCTGCGGTGGACGGGCGCCGCGCAGGTCGGCTACGCGGCTGCCAAGGCCGGGGTCATCCAGCTGTCGCGGGTCACCGCCGTCCAGTACGCGCCGGACCGGATCCGGGTCAACACCGTGGTGCCCGGCCAGCTGCACACGCCGATGGTCGAGGCCCGCCTGGCCGGCCAGCGCGCCGGCGGCGACGTGGAGAGGCTGCTGGCCCAGCGGCAGGCGCGCATCCCGCTCGGATTCATGGGTGACGGGCACGACACCGCCTACGCGGCCCTGTTCCTGGCGAGCGACGAGTCCCGCTTCGTCACCGGTACCGAGATCGTCGTCGACGGCGGGATGACGGCGCGCTGTGACTGACAGCCTGATCTCCACCGCCGCCGAGCACGGCCCGTATCGGCCGTCAGAAGGCAACCCGCCGCCGCATCCGTCGCCCCGCAAGCCCGCCCTGGCACTGCCGGCGGACAGTTGCGACTCGCACTGCCACGTCTTCGGGCCGGGCGCGCTGTTCCCGTACGACAAGGACCGCACCTTCACCCCGGTCGACGTGCCGCGGCAGCAGGTCGCCGCCCTGCACGAGCACCTCGGGCTGGGCCGGGCGGTGGTCATCCAGTCCGCGTGCAACGGCTTCGACCACAGCGTGCTGCTCGACGCGCTGGGCCACGGCGGCGGCCGGCTCCGCGGGGTCGGGCTCATCGACGAGCGGACGCCGCCGGAGGAGATCGCCCGGCTGCACGCGGCCGGGGTGCGCGGCTTCCGCTGCAACTTCCTGCCCCACCTGCGCCGGGCCCCGAGCGAGGCCGAGATCGCCATGCTGGCCGCCTCGGTGGCCGGCCTCGGCTGGCACACCGAGATCCACGTGGAGGGTGAGGGCGTCGTCGAGCACGAACGGTTCATCGCCGCGCTGCCGACGCCGGTCGTCATCGACCACCTGGGCCGGATCGACATCCGGCGGGGACTCGGCCAGCCCGCGGTCCGGAGCCTGCTGCGGCTGCTCGACACCGGCCGCGTGTACGTCAAGGTGAGCGGGATCGACCGGGTGTCGCGGCAGGGCCCGCCCTACGCCGATGCCGTCGAACTGGCCGCGCTGCTCGTACGGCACGCGCCGGAGCGGGTGCTGTGGGGCACCGACTTCCCGCACCCGAACATCGCCGGGAACCCGCCCGACGACGGGCTCCTGGTCGACCTGCTGGCCGAGATCGCGCCGAGCGCGGAGCTGCGCGACCTGTTGCTGGTCGCGAACCCCGCCGCCGTCTTCGACTTCTGACCGCGCGTCCCGGCCGCGTGCCCTGGCTGTGTCAGTCGCTCGACTGGCGTTGCGACCAGTCGCTCTCCTCGATCGCGCGCAGCGCGGCGACCGTCGCCCGGGACAGCAGCATCGCGGCCAGCTCGCCGTCGCGGTCCTGGATCGCCTCGAAGATGCGCAGCTGGTCGGCCACGCTGGCGGCGAGCCGGCCCGGCTGGGCCAGGCTGGCGTGGCGGAGGATCAGCGTGCGCAGGGCGAGCGAGTCGAGGATCCCTTTGAGCGTCTCGTTCCCGGCGATCTGGGTCATCCGCTCCTGCAGGGCCACGTGACCCCAGAAGTAGCCGTCGACGTCGCCGCCGGCGGCGTCGGCCTCCATCTGGGCCAGCCGCGCCCGCAGCTCGATCAGCTCGTCGTCGGTGGCCTTCTCGGTGACCAGCCCGCCGACGAGCGCCAGCAGGTGCTGACGCACGAAGTAGATCTCCCGCACCCGCTCCAGCGTGAAGGCGGCGACCCGGGGCCGCTTGCGGGCGCGGATCTCCACCAGGCCCTCGGACTCGAGCAGCATGAGCGCCTCCCGCACCGGGGTCCGGCTGCTGTTGAACCGGTGCGACAACTCGACGCTGTTGAGGTCCTCGCCTGGCCGGAGCCGGCCCTCGATGATGCCCAGGCCGACCCACGTGGCGACCTGCACCACGGACGGCTCGCGGCGCTCGTTCAGCTTGAGCAACCGCACGAGCTCGATCGAGCGGTCCGCTGAGGGCGCTGCCGGTGCTGTGCTCATCTGTCCTCTCGCGGGGTGAGGTGGTCGTTCGCCCGTACAGTCTCGCGCATTCGCGATCGTCGCGCACGTCCAGGCCCGACCCACACTTGTCGACATTCAACGGAGATTATCCACGTTCCTTCCGATACTATCGACTCGATAACCCATTAGTGTCGACACTATGGCTTGGAAGGCGGAACCGTGGCGAATCACATCTTTCGCGGCAGACTGCTGCGACGCGGCATGGACGGTTACGAGCTCGCCCGGCGGGCCGCCGTCTGGAACGAGCGCAAGCCCGAGCGCTACCCGGACGCGATCCTGCTCGCCGAGCAAGAGGACGACGTAGTGGCGGGCGTACGCCTGGCCGCTGACAACGGCTGGACAATCGGCATCCGGTCGGGCGGCCACTCCTGGGTCGGCAACGGCATCCGCGACGGCGGTCTGTTGCTCGACCTGTCCCGGCTGGACGGCATCGCCCTCGACGTCGGCGCCCGGATCGCTCGCGTCGGCCCGGCGGTCAAGGGCCCGGCGTTGAACGCGCGCCTCGGCGAGCACGGCCTGTTCTTCCCGACCGGTCACGCGCCGACCGTCGGCATCGGCGGCTTCATCCTCGGCGGTGGCTACGGCTGGAATTCGCGGTTCTGGGGGCCTGCCTGCCTGAGCATCCGTGCCATCGACGTGGTCCTGGCCGACGGCGAGCTCGTGCACGCCGACGACGCGAGCCACCCTGACCTGCTGTGGGCTGCCCGAGGCAGCGGGCCCGGCTTCTTCGGTGTGGTCACGCGGTTCCACCTCGACGTCCACCCGGCGCCGACGCGGATCCTGCGGACCGTCCATACGTATCCGATCGCCCTGCGCGATGAGGTCCTCGGCTGGTCGTACGACATCCTGGAAACGTTGTCGCCGGCCGTCGAGATCTCGGCCAAGGTCGGCCACGCTCCCGGGCTCGACGCGCCCGCGGTGTCGTTGACCTGCACGGCCTTCTGCACGCCCGACACGGGCGAGGACCTCCTGGCGCCCATTGAGGCGATCCCGGTGCGGGACAAGGCGATCCGCGCGACGGTCAACCAGGAGACGACCATCGCCGCGCTGTACGACGCGGCCGACCGGCTCACGCCCGCGGGCTACCGGTGGGCGCTGGACGGCATCTGGATGGACGGTGACAGCGGGGACGTGCTCGACGCCGCCAGACCGATGCTCGACGACATCCCGCCCGGACTCAACTTCGTGCTGTGGATGCTCTGGGGTGGGTACCCCGAGCGGGCCAACGCCTGCTGGTCGGCGCAGGCCAAGCTCTACCTCTCACCCAACGCCGGCTGGATCGACCCGGCCGCGGACCTGCGGCACGAGCAGTGGGCGCACGGGACCCTCGCCGCGATCCAGCACCGCTCGAAGGGCCTGCAGTTCTCCGACAACAACCTCGCCGACCGGTTCGACCTCGGCCTGAGCGCGACGAACGCCGAGCGGGTCGAGGAGATCCGCAGCCACTACGACCCGAACGGCAGATTCAACGGCTACATGCGCCCCGGGGAATCCACTACGGCCTACGCCACCTGGCTGCGGACCGAGTGAGATCATCAGCGCCCTGCTCCTCGACCTCCGATCCGGTTCCGCCGCAGGAAGGCGAGGATGGTGCGGTTGAACAGGGCGGGGCGCTCCCAGAAACCGTTGTGCCCGCACTCGGGGAAGATCACCTGCTTGGCGCGTGGGACGCCACGGCCGAGCTCGCGAAGCATGGCGGGTGGCGTATAGAGATCGGCGTCGCCGGTGGCGAGCAGGATCGGGACTCCGGCGGCGCCCAGAGCCGCGGCTGTCACCGTCGCCTTGGTGCGCTGGCGTCTGCTGGCCGGCGGAGCGAGCGCGGCCTCGGCCAGCCACGTGGCGACGCCGCCGGGATTGGTCGCGCGGTACGAACCGGAGAGTTCCTGGAAGTCCTTCGGGAGGGTATCCCACTGCGGTGGGCGCAACGCGTTACTGCGGGCGGCGTAGGCGGGATCCCCGACGGCCACCAGACTGCAGGTGAGCGCAGCGCTCGCGACCCGATCGGGATGGGAGAGAACGTAGTCAGCCGCCGCGATCCCGCCTGCCGCGGTGCCGACGAGATGGATGCGCGCGAGTCCGAGGTGCTCGACGAGCGCGTGCAGGTCGTCCGCGTACGTTCCGGTGTCACCCGCGGGCCCGAGATCCGAGTTGCGATGGCCACGGCGTGAGTAGCCGATGACCCGGAATCCCGCACTGGCCAGCACCGGCTGCTGGTAGCCCCAGGATGCGCCGCTACCGGTGGCGGCATGACCCAGAACGACCGGATCGCCCTTCCCACCGGTGTCCCAGTACCACAGGTCACCCCCGCCAAAGGACACACGTCCCTCGGTCGCCGGGACCTGCGGTGGCACTGGAACGGGTTGGAGGTCGTCGTCGGATGCCGGCTTGGCGACGGCCGCCGCAGCGGGCAGCGCGGGCACAGCGAGGGCCGCCGCGGCGAGCCCGGCGCCTCCCAGGACGTGCCGACGAGAGATGGACAAATACCGACTCATAAACTTCTCCCAAATACTGTCGACAATATTGGTCCGTTAGCGTGCATGAACGGCAACAGAATAGTCCGCTTCAGGCAATTCTGTCGACACTTCTCTCGTAGGTGGGTCGGGTGTGACCTCGATGTCGAGGAGCATGCGGCAACCCGGGCGGCTCACCAGGGTTTCGTGAATGAACCGCACTCAGGCATCGCCGGTCAGGGCCGGTCGCGGAGGGCCGCGGGCCAGATGCCCTGCTTGCCCGGAGACAGGATTCCCGCCGGATCGACCGCATCCTTGATCTTCTCGACGAACCGCAGGTAGGCGTGATCGTTGAAGGAGAACTGCTCGGCGGCGAGGTCCATGAAGCTGAGATGCGCGCGGTACGCGCCGTATCCGAGCTTTCCGGCCTCGCGTACGAGACTCTGGAGCGTGTCGTAGACCCGCTGAGCCTGCTCTTCGTCGTTGAAGGTGAAGTTGCTGCCGCTGACATAGATCGCGCTGCGCGCGCTGATCGCCATGATGTCACTCTTGAAGTCCAACCCCGCCGCCTCGACCATCGGCCGGAACTTCTTGATGAACCGCAGCACCTCGGCGCCGAGCAACGGCACGACGGGGGCGAAGTCCATGTGCCCGCCTCGGGTCCCGCCGTTCCATCCGGCCATTCCGAGCAGGTCAAGGTTGGCCACGCCGGAGGCGACCCGATCAGAGGGGTGCTCGAGGTTCCTGGCTTCCTCCGGCGTTGTCTTCTCGCCTCGGACTTCGACGCCGGGAATGGAGGTGAACGCCGCCCTCAGCTTCTCGTACTTGTGGTCGACGATGGCATTGTCTCCCCACAGGGAGAGCCGCATCATCCACCGGCCGATTCCCAGCTCCCGGCCGACCTTGTCGAGAACGGCGTCTGGCATCGGGCCGTCGCCGTCGTACCAGTCGGAGCGTTGCGACAACATGGACGCCGCGGTCGGCGTGTTCATGATGCACGGCACACCCGCGACGGTGCCGTCGAGGAGCAACATTCGGAGGGTGTCGACCAGCTGGACGATATCGTCCTCGTTGCGCGCCGTGATCGTGAGGGGCATGACCACCTCCGGGAGGGGTTGGAGCCATACGCCCATCTTCGTGACGATCCCGAAGTTGGACTGCATGAACAGCTGGTCCAGCGAGGGCCCCAGCCCGCGCCGGTACAGGTTCCAACTGCGGTTCCCCGGCACGCCGCCCATCCCTGTGCGCAACAGCCTCCCATCGGCCGTCACGATCTCCATGCCACACGGAGCCATGAAGTCCTGGCCGTAGGCCATGTAGGTGACACCGTGGTCGAGAGAGTTACCCACGACGCTGCCCCAGCCGATGTCGGGGACGGACAGCATCAACGGATGCCCGCCGTCCCTGAGTGCGGTGTAGAGCTGCAGGAAACTCACTCCGGGTTCGACCAGTGCGTACGCGAGGTCGTCATCGATCTCCAGGATCCGGTTCATCCGACGCAGGTTGACGGTGACAGAGCCCGTCAGCCGCGGTCCCGCGCCGCCGTAGCCGTTGTTGCGGCCCTGGCTGTTCGTCCACAGCGGCACGCCGTACTCGCCCGCGACGAGGATGATGTCCTGGATCTGCTCGACGGTCTCCGGCTGCACGACCGCCGACGGGGTGTGCGCGTCCCAGCCTTCCGGCTGGAAAGGGTCGCGGAACTCACGGAACGCCTCGCCCGAGGTCAGAACATGTTCAGCGCCGACGATCGCTTCGAAACGAGCAATCGCCGCCGAACGCGACATCTCCGACGGCCCACCTGCCATTAGGGACACCATCACGAATCTCTCCCTTCCGTCTCTCTGGTTCTTAAAACGAAAGCCCGGACAGGCCCGCTCGGTCGCATTTCCGGAGCATCCTGCCCTGATCGCTGCTCCGCGCTCGTCGCGTCCAACCGGTCATGGGCGTGAGGTGTGTCATTGCGAATGAGCGCCGCGATGCGTGCGCGCGTCATTCCCCTTCGGTGTTCTCGCCGGCGGCGGGACGGTTTCCGGTGAAGTCATCCATGCCGATGAAGAAGTAGGTGAAGCGCCAACAGCCATCTGCCTGGCGCCGCAGTTCGCCGTTGTAGAAGACGCTGGCACCGAGGACCAGGCCGTCTTTCGCGACCGTGACCACGCAGAACGCCAGGGCCTTCGCGGTGCCGGCCCCGAGGTCGAGTTCTTCGACCAGCACGTTGGATATGACGTGGCGGCGTTGATCCCTCGTCTCGTCGAAGATGGCCGAAAGCTTGTCCTCCACCATCGTGCGGCCGCGGTAGGTCGCGAACGGCTTGGCCGAACCGAGCGCGACGTCGTAGACGACGTCCTCGGTGAAACACGACCCCGCGACGTCGGCCCTGCACTCGTCGTGACCGATGCCGAACCGATAGAACGCCTCGGCGATCTGGGCGCGAGCGGCAAGTGCCTCCGGCGACCAGTCAGCGGGCTGAAGGGTCTTCATCGAGACCTTCCCCTGCCGGTGGGCCCACGCCTGCGGAGGAAACGTCTCGACCTTGTCCTGCGTCGTCAATTCCTTGGTCTCCTCAGCTTCTGTAGATCAAATGTCGGCCACGACGGTGCGACTGGCCAGGCGCCAACCAGCCTCGGTCCGCACGAAAACGTCCTCGTGAACTCCCGAGAGCACGATGTTCCTTCGCTTGGTCTCCGGGTCAATCTCGATCAGCAGGGTGTACGACCATGCGGTCGCCCCGCCGCGGCCGTCGGACTCGATGATCGGGTTTCCCGTCCAATGGCGCGCCAACCCACGCCGCCTGGATGCGGCCCATTGCGCGAATTCGAGCAGTGCCTCAGCGCCGTGATGTGAGTACTGCTCTTTGCGGCCGTCGGCGTCCGAGGAAACCACCTGGTAGGTGCCGTTCGTCGTGAACGCGGCGACGAAATCCGTCGTGCGGCTGAAATCCAATGCCTTGCAGACCTGGGCGATCAAAGTTTGGATCTCCAGGTGGTCCCGCAGGTCGAGTTTGCGCGCCGAGCCGTCGCTCATGTGAGCCTTTCGTACTGGGAAGCCGCCGAGTGATGACTTTCGAGAACCCGCTCAGCCGAGTGGGCTCGCCCATGAACCACCATGCTCGGAACCGGCGGCCGGCTCAGAGCGGGTTGCGGCCGATGAAGAACTCGCGCAGCGGTTCCATGCTGGGGTTCAGACCGGCATCGATGAGTCCCTTGCGGAACGCGGTCATTTGCTGGTCGTGGATGCGCTGCGTGGGCTGGCGAAGGGGTCCGCCGTTGTAGCCCTGTAGCCAACCCTGAAACTTCCACGCCTGGCGGTTGATGAAGTAGCCGCCGTGAATCGTGGGCGAGAGCGCGCGGGCGACTTGGCGGGCCGGATGCAGCTGCCAGTAGATCTTCGCGGCGTCGTCGTATTCGCCGGCGCGCAGCAGATCGAACACGTGCGGGATCGTCGGGCCGTAGAACTCGTGATTGCTCGTCGCCGACAGCTGGATCGGCATGATCTGCGACAGTGGAAGGAGATCGCCTTCGATCGGCATCGAGACCACGACTTCGTCGCCGAAGTGGCGATGACACTCGATGACGCTCTGCACACCCGGAAAGCCACCCTCAGCCTTGATCGCCGCAATGTTCGGGCAGGCATCGAGCAGCCGGCGGATGAGGGCGACCGGAATGTCGGACGGATGGATGCGAGAGCCGAAGCCCCACAGATACATGGGGAACAGCATCACCGCGAGGTTCGTAGCGTCGCACACCGCTTTGGTGTAGTCGAAGATCTCCTGCTCGGTCTCGGGGTAGAAATTCGGTGGATACGACAGCAGCACGAGTTCGGCTCCGGCGTCCTCGGCTCCCTTCAACGCCTCGATGTTCTGCTCGAGGTTTCCGAAGCTCGCGTGGTGGACGACGATCAGCCGGTCGCCTGCCTCATCCTTGATGACGCGCAGGAAATCGTGGTACTCGGTTAGAGAGATCGCCACCTCGGAAACGCCGAGCGTGCCGACGAACCCGTGCTCGATGGCCAGTCTTGTGTCATGGCGAATCGCCTTTTCGTTGATGTTCCGCAGGTCCGCGGTGAAGGACGGGATGGTGCAGTTGACTACTCCGATCAGGTGCTGACGTCCCCATTCGCGGGCCTCGTCTCTGTTGTATCGAGCCATGTCGCAACCTTTCGAGATGTGATTCAGGAAGGCCCGGCGCCATGCCAGGCGAGGTATTTCAGTTCGAGGTACTCATCGATGCCGTAGATCGATCCCTCTCGCCCGATGCCGGATTGCTTGACACCCCCGAAGGGAGCCACCTCGTTGGAGATCAAGCCGGTGTTGATGCCGACCATGCCGGTTTCGAGCGCGGCACTCACCCGCCAGATGCGCTCCGGATCCCGGGTGTAGAGGTACGCGGCCAGGCCGAACTCGGTTTCGTTGGCCTGGCGGATCGCCTCCCGCTCGTCGGTGAATCGCACCAGCGGGGCGACAGGACCGAACGTCTCCTCCTTGGTCACCACCATGTCGTCGGTGACTCCGGTGAGCACCGTGGGTTGGTAGAACAGTTCGCCACGCGGATGACGGGCGCCACCCTGGAGCACGGTCGCGCCCTTGGCGACCGCGTCGGCCACATGCGATTCGACCTTGGCGATGGCATCGGCGTCGATGAGTGGACCCTGCTGTACGCCCTCGTCGAAACCGGCACCGACTACGAGATCGGCGACTCGGCGCGCCAGCCGCCGCGCGAAGGCGTCATAGGCGCCGTCTTGGACGTAGACGCGGTTCGCGCTGATGCACGCCTGTCCTGTGTTCCGGTACTTGGTGGCGATCAGGCCGTCGACGGCGGCGTCGACGTCCGCATCGTCGAAGACGAGAAACGGGGCGTTGCCGCCCAGCTCCATGGAGGTCTTCTTGACTGTGGTGGCCGACTGGGCCAGCAGTAGCCGGCCGACCGCGGTGGAGCCGGTAAAGGTCAGCTTGCGCACCAGGGGGTTGCCGGTGAGCTCGGCGCCGATCTCGATCGGGTCGCCGACGACGACGTTGAACACGCCGGGCGGCACCCCCGCCCGATCGGCCAGGTCAGCCAGGGCGAGCGCGGTGAGCGGAGTCTGCTCGGCCGGCTTGAGCACCATCGTGCAGCCGGCCGCGAGGGCCGGACCGGCCTTGCGGGTGATCATCGCGGCCGGGAAGTTCCACGGCGTGATGGCGGCGCAGACGCCCACCGGTTCTTTCAGCACCACGATGCGACGGCCTGCTTCCGGCGCCGCGATGACGTCGCCTGTCACCCGTTTGGCTTCCTCGGCGAACCACTCCAGGAAGGACGCGGCGTAGTGGACCTCCCCCACCGCCTCGGCGAACGGTTTGCCCTCTTCGTGGACGATCAGGCGGGCGAGATCATCGGTAGCCGCGCGCACCAGCTCGAACCAGCGCCGCAGGACACCGCTTCGCTGTTTGCCGGTAAGCGCGCGCCATTGCGGCCAGGCCCGGTGGGCGGCCCGGATCGCCTCGGCGGTCTCGCTTCGGCTGATCTTCGGCAGCGTGGCCAGCAACCGGCCGGTGGCGGGATCGCGCACGTCGAACGTGCCGTCGGCACCGGAGGCGACCCAGCGTCCGTCTATGTAGGCACTGTTCCGCAGCAGCGCCGGATCGGTCAGCTCTCGTTTCATGCCACGTTCTCCGGGATCACTTGACGACTGTGCTCAGGCGGACGGGAAGTATCGTGCCGAGCTCCCGCTCCTGGGCGCGCTGCAGGCACATGGCGGCGACCGCGAGATCCTGGAGGGCCGAACCGACCGACTTGTAAAGGACGATCGCCTCCGGCGACGGCCGGCCGGGAGCGCGGCCGCTGAGCACGTCGTGGAGTGGGAACAGCTTGCCCTCGATCGATGCGCCCGCATTCCGGGCGGCGATCAGGTCACCGGTTTGGTGCGCGACTTCGTCGGGTTGGTCGGCGACGATGAGATCGGCGCGTCCGATGGCCTCTTCATCGAGCTCGCGCTGTTCGGGCAGCGTGGACCCGATCGAGACCACGGTCATCCCGGCTTCCAGCCACGCACCGTGCAGGGTGGGCCGCTCGTCACGAGATCGGGCGGCGCAGACGACGACATCGGCGCCGGCGACCGCGGCCTCGGCGCCGGATGCCGTACCGATCGGTACGTCGAGATCGGAGAGACTCTCCACGAACCGCAGCCGGCTCGCGGGATTGGGACTGAATACCGTGACAGCCGCCAGCTCCCGGGCCGCCGCCAGGGCTCGGACGTGCTGTTGCGCCTCGAATCCCGACCCGATGACCGCGGCACGCAAAGCGCCGGCCGGGCTCATGGCGTCGATCGCGAGCGCGGACGTCGCCGCGGTACGAAAACCGGTGATGAGACTTCCGTCCAGCAGTGCCAGGAGTTCGGTGGATCGCTGATCGAAGAGCGGGATCAAATAGGTGGCGCGCCGCCCCACGGTCGAGGCGGCGATCAACTTCGCCCCCATGATTTCGCCGCCGGGCAGTACGCCGGTGAGTGTCCGAAGCCACCCACCCGGCGTCCGTGCCATCGACCGGGGTGGTAGCCGGCTGTCGTCGGTAGGAGCGGAGTATGCCGCGCGCAGGGCTGCGATCGCGCCGTGCCAATCGAAGACAGCCCGTATGTCGGCTTCGGTGAGAAACCTGGTCATGGTCGTCGGTGTCCCAATCACTACGCCGGCTCGGCCAGTCGCCTGGTGATGCGTTCCTGGCGAGCACCTAGCCCGGCCGCGAAGATCGCCTTTTTCGCCGCGTCGGCTTCCATCTCGTTGAGCAGGATGGCGTGCGCCTCCTCCTGGACGTAGCGCACCCGGGGAAGCCGGCGGCGCATGAACGCGGCGAGCGCTTTGGGCACGTCGTCCTCGTGGCGGCGCAGTTCGTCGGCAAGGACGATGGCGTCCTCCATCGCCATCCCAGCGCCTTGCGCGAGGTGGGGGATGACCGCGTGCGCCGCGTCGCCGACGAGCACTATCCGACCGTCGTTCCAGGTCGTGGGAAGTTCGACCACTTCCAAGGGCCCGCGGTGGATGTCGGTCTGTGGCGTGATGCTCGCGCGGATGTCGCTGATGATTCCCGGGAATCCCGCGAGCAGGCCGCTGAGTTCGTCGGCCAGTCGCGTGCGGTCGAGCGCGGCCGCCGGCGGCGCCTGCTGTACGACCAGCAGGTACATGGATTCCGCGTTGAGGTTGATGACCGTGGCTTTGACCTGCTCGCCGTTGTAGTAGAGGCTGTGCGTCACGTCCGCGGGCCGTCGTACCGGCATCCGCCAGCAGACGTACCCGGTGCTGCGAGGTTCGTACGCGTTGCCGAAGAGGACTCGGCGTAGCGGCGAACGAATGCCCTCAGCGCCGATGACGAGGTCGTAGGTCCGCGTGCTGCCGTCGCCGAGGGTGACGGTCACGGCGGCATCGTTCTGCTCGATCGCGGCCCAGGTCTGCCCCAGCTCGATTCTGGCCCCCACCTCGACGGCTCGGTCAGTCAGGATCTCGTGCAGGTCAGCCCGGGTCATGGAGATCTGGAAGGGCACGTCATCGGGATTGGCCGGTTCGAAGGTGGCGATCAGGTCGCCGGCTTGGGTGTACCGCTTTATCCCGCGGTAGACGTATCCGCGTTCCACGACCTGGTCGTAGACGCCGAGAGCCTTCAGCGCGCGGAGAGCGTTGGCCGGGTGGTTGAGCCCGACCCCGACCGTGGTGTTCTCGGTCTTTATCTCGATGACGGTGACGTCCCAGCCGATCTCGCCAAGCGCGATGGCAGCGGCGAGGCCGGCGATTCCAGCGCCGGACACGAGCGCGGATCGGCCGGTCATGCCATGCACCGGAGCGGCCCGCCGTTGAATGCGATCATGTCTCGCCGGGTCGCGATGAGATCGATCGGGTCGCCGGGAGCGGCGCCATCGAGCTCGGCGAAGGAGCGGTGGAGGTTGGCGACCAACCGCTCCGAGTCGAGCAGGCCGGCGAACGGGTTGTCGGCGGCGTCGCGGGCCGTCTCCAGGGGAGTGCGTCCGAGTCGATGGCCGACTGCGGCCACATCCTGGACGAATTTGAGGTAGTCGATCTCAAGGAGGAAGATCTCCGAGCCGCATACGTCGCCGTGCCCGGGCACAACCCGCTCCGCGCCGAGTTGGCTCAGTTCGGTCAGGACCTTGATCGCGCCCGCGACCGACCCCGCGGACATCAGCGGAGCGCTGCCGTTGAACGCGAGGTCGCCGGCGAACAGCACCGAATGCTCCTCGATCCACACGATCGAGTCGTCGACGGTGTGCGCCGGCGTACCCACCCAGCTGATGTCGCAGCGGGTTTCGCCGGCCCACAGCGCGAGCCCTTGCGCATAGGTGAGGAAGGGCGGAGCAGGCTCCAGTGGCCCCCAGTCGACGTCCGGGAAAGGCCCGTTCGGATCCGGGATCGTCGGAGCGTGTTCGAGCATCATGGCCCGGGTCCGCTCGTGCGCGACAATGGTCGCCCCCCGGAACTGGTAGTTGCCGTTGGTGTGGTCGGTGTGCCAATGGGTGTTCACCAGCGTCGCGATCGGCAGCGACGTGGTCTCCGCCACCGCGGCTCGCAGGTCTTGGGTACGGGAGGCAGTTGCCGCCGAATCGATGACGGTCACCGTGTCGGCGCCGACGATGATCCCGCTGTTGTTGAGGAACCAGCCCCCGTCGGGTTGCACGTGGGCATAGACGCCCGGTGCGACCTGTTCGGTCCGCGATGGCGCGATGTCGACGATGTGCGTCATGGCCAGATCCTCAGATCGGTGCGGGTGTCCACAACCCGCTGTCGGCTTCGGACTGGGAATCGAGGGCGTACAGGTCCTCGAGCCCACCCGCGGTACCCCACTGGTCGTAGTAGTCCGGGGTGCCCGGCCAGACGCGAGGGGTCCACGCGTCCTCGTCGACGATCTTCTCCAGTTCGGTGGTGTATTCGACGACGTTGCCGTGCGGATCGGCGAAGTAGGAGAAGGTGTTGTCCCCGGCCGAGTGCCGGCCCGGCCCCCACGCCGGGGCATGGCCGTGCCGGATGAGCCGGCCCGTTCCCCGCAGGTATTCGTCGATCCCGCGCATCTCGAAGGAGACGTGGTTGAGCGAGACCCTGGTGCGCTGGGCGATGGCCAGGCTGTGGTGATCTGTGGAACACCGCAGGAACGCCATCCGATTGGTCAGCCAGTCCGACAGGCGGAATCCGAGAAACCGCTCGTAAAAGGCCATCGTCGCGGCGATGTCGGTGCTGTTCACCACGACGTGACTCAGCTTCTGGGGAACGGATTCGCCCGCCTCCAGGCTGCGGAACGGTTTGGCCCTCACATCCACCGATACCTCGATCAGGCGCCCGTCCAGATCGAAGAATCGGACACCGTACCCCCCGCCCGGAGTGTCCTGTTCGCCAGGCTCGCGAACCAGGCGGACACCGGATACGGCCAGGTCGGCCGCGAGCGCGTCGACGGCGGCCCGGCTACGGCCGGCGAAGGCGATGATGTCGACCCGCTTCGCGTGCGCCTGACGCAACCGGACGATGTACGGCTCAGGTGAGCCGACAGAGCCGAGGAAGACGACATCGCGGTCGTCGGCGACTCGGTACAGACCCCAGACCCCCTCGTAGAACGCGCACGCCTGCCGCAGATCCGGAACTCCGAGACCGACGTGCCGCAGGCCGGCGATCGGCGAGCGGGCGGCCAGTTCGGATGCGCGGATCTGGCCGGCTGGCGCGGGCGGCGGCATCGGTCGCGGCTGGAACGGTGGTGGCTCAACGTCGATGGACGTGGGGACGGATCCTGACATGGCGTGACTCCGAAGTTTGAAGCGGGCGTTGAGGACGATCCACCATCCCGCGCATGATGTCAACCACTTGACGTCAACTAGTTGACGCCCAGGCTCGCCGGACCTAGAGTCCGTTACGCGTCGTCTGGCGCCCAAAGGAGCAGGCCAATGCCCAACCGTTCATCTCGGCGATCCGACAAGATCTCGGATCGGACCATGAACTTCATCCACCGGATCCGCATCGCCACCGGCGAAGCGGTCAGCACGATGCTGGCCGATCTGGGCCTGAATGGAACGCTCGCGCTGATCGTGGAGACGCTCGACGAAACCGGGCCGGTCAGCGCTGCCGAGATCGCACGGCGCACGCTGGTCACGCGTCAGGCGCTGACCGACCCCCTCAACGAACTGCAACGACGCGGGTTCGTGGATCGGCCGCCGGTCAACGCGAACGCGCACACCCGGCCAGTCGCACTCACCGATGAGGGCCGCGCGCTGGCCGAAACGCTGCGCGAGCGCATGCACCTCATCGAGGACCGCGCTATCAGCGACATGACCGCCGGAGAGGTCGCGACGCTGCGGTCCCTGCTGGCTCGCTACGCCAGCGGATGGGAGCAGCTGGCCGCCGACTCCGGCGAGCTTGCCTCGATCGCGAACAAGGCCCGCCCGGAATCGGCCGCCCGAGTTCGGTCCCCCGACCGACCCGCCGGCCCTACCGTGCGGAGCACCTCGTGAAGTCGGCATTCCCGGCCGGCCCGGACCTGACCGACAACGTTTCCGACCGCGGGTTCGGCTTGGCCGCGGTGCGGTTGCCCAGCGGACAACGCCGGCTGCGAGTCGTCTCCGCACGCGGGGTGTACCCGGTTTCGCTCGCGCTCGGCGCGCGATGGTCTGATGTGACGACCGTCAACCAGCTCCTGCCCGACTGGGACACGCACGTGCGGACGATCTCGTCGTGGCTCCCATCGGCGTCGCCGGACGCCGACGGCTCCGACCGGGAGGCGGTGGAGGTGCTCGCTCCTGTCTGTCCCGGGCATATCTACCAGGCGGCGGCGAACTATCGCCGCCACGTCATCGATCTGATGGTCGCGTCGCCACGACCGGAGCACCGGGACCTCGGGTCGGCGGACCGGCGCGCGGTGGCCGTGAAGCTCATGGACGAGCGGGTGGCCTCCGGCGTTCCGACGGTCTTCTCCGGGGCGGTCTCGAGCCTGTGCGGTCCCTACGACGACGTGGTGATCCCGCACATCACTGAGCAATGCGACTGGGAGCTCGAACTCGCTGCGGTGATCAAGGCTCCGGCTCGCTACGTGAGCAAGGAAGACGCGCTGGACTACGTCGCCGGCTACACCATCGCCAATGACATCACCATGCGCGACCAGATCTATCCGAGCGGAGACAGCAGTCGCGGGGCAGACTGGCTCGCGAGCAAGTCCGCGCCGACGCATCTTCCCGTCGGTCCGCTGCTCGTGCCCGCCGCATTCGTCGCACCTGGCGATGTCACCATCACCCTGCGGCTCAACGGGCAGATCATGCAGGACGAATCGAGCACCGACATGATCTACGACCTGCCGCGCCTGATCGAGCACACCTCGCGCTACGCGTTGATGCGGCCAGGTGATCTCCTGCTTACCGGTTCACCGGCCGGCAACGGTGTGCATCACGGCCGATTCCTGCGAGCGGGCGACGTCATGGAGGGCCGCATCAGTGGTCTCGGTGTCCAACGCACCGGCGTAGTAGACGAGCCATCGGCCGGATGATCGACTTCCACGCGCACGTCGGCATCCCGGAAGCCGAAGAGATCGCTCGGAACAGCCCCGGATGGGAGGGCAACCAGGCGGCGCTCGCCCGTCGATACCGCGATCCCGCGACGGCGGCGCACATGGCGTCCGTGGCGAGCGAGTGGGACCGACGGCTGACCGACCCGGAGGAGCGGATCCGGTTCATGGACGACGCGGGCATCTCCACTCAGATCGTCTCGGTCAATCCCGGCCAGTATCACTACTGGATGGGGGAAGCCGATTCCGCTGAGCTGGTCGGCCGCGTCAACGCCCAACTCGCCCGCATCGTCGAGTCCGCACCGCCGAACCGGCTGCTCGGGCTCGCCACCGTGTCGTTGCAGCATCCTGAGCTCGCGGCCACCCAACTGGAGCGAGCGGTCGAGCGCGACGGCCTCGTCGGCGTGCAGATCTCGACATCTGCCGGTGGGCGCGACCTGGCCGACCCGGCGTTCGACGGTTTGTGGTCGGCGGCCGAACGGCTGGACGTGGCTGTCTTCGTCCACCCGCTCGGCTGCCCGCAGCTCACCGACCGGCTCGCCCCGTCCTACTTGAACAACGTCGTCGGGCAGCCGCTGGAGACCACGATCGCGCTGTCCCTGCTGATCTTCTCCGGCGTGCTGGATCGCCACCCCGGCTTGCGCATCTGCGCGGCGCACGGCGGTGGCTACCTGCCGCACTACCTGGGCCGCGGCGACCACGCCTGGGGCGTACGGCCCGACAGCCGGACAATGGCCCACCCGCCCAGGTGGTACCTGCGCGGTATCTACGTCGACTCCCTTGTGCACTCCGCCGAGGTGTTGACCAATCTCCTGCGAACGATGGGGCCGGACCGGGTGGTGGTCGGCACCGACTACCCCTTCGACATGGGCGAGACGGATCCCGCGAGCGCCATCGGTGCGGTGCGCCACCTCACCGCCGAACAGCGACATGCGATCGCGGTGGACAACGCCCTTCGCCTGCTAGGCCCCCGCGCCGCCGGCCGACACAGTTAGGAGAGTCATGCGCTGGTCAAGCTATCGGGCATCGGAGTCAGGGTTGCGCCTGGCGGTCGCCACCGACGACGGCCGGCTGTTCGGCAGCCGAACCCACACCGATCTCGTGACGCTCCTCCGCGATGGAGTGGACCTGGCCGCCGCCGCGGAGGCCATCCTGGCCGACCCGCTCGAGGTACTGGGGATCGACGAGGCGACGCTGACGGCGCCGATACCCCTGCCCCCCAGCATCCGCGACTTCATGGCCTTCGAGGACCACCTCAAGCCGATCCTGGCGGCACGGGGAGCGTCGATCGACCCTGCCTGGTACGAGATTCCCGCCTTCTACTTCACCAATCCCGCCGCGGCCAAAGGCCCGTTCGAGGACGTTCGCGCGGCACCCGGGGCCGTCGAACTCGACTTCGAGCTCGAGGTCGCCGCGGTTGTCGGGCGACCAGGCAGCGACCTGGACGTTGACGCGGCGCAGCACCTGATCGCCGGTTATATCCTCATGAACGACTGGAGCGCGCGCGACCTGCAACGACGCGAGCGGGGCATCGGCCTCGGCCCGACCAAAGGCAAGGACTGGGCGACCAGCTTCGGCCCGTTCTTCGTCACGGCAGACGAGTTCCCGATGGTCGACGGGCAGGCTCGGCCGGATCTCCCCCTCCGCGCCAGTGTGAACGGCCGCCCGTATTCCGCGGGCAACCTCAGCGAGCTCTACTGGACGTTCGGGGAAATGATCGCCTACGCCTCCCGCGGCACCGAGTTGCGCCCCGGCGACATCATCGGCTCCGGCACCGTGGGTACGGGTTGCATCGCCGACCTGTCCGCCCGCCACGGACTCGACAGCTATCCGTGGCTTCGGCCGGGCGACCGCGTGCGCTTGGAGGCGGACCGCCTCGGAGCGATCGACTGCGCATTGCTTCCGGCTCCGCCGGTCGTCCCGTTGCGCCCAGCGCGATAGATCATCAAAGAGAGAAGGCCCGACGAGCATGACTGAGCGCAAACCGCAGGTGTTCACCGAGACTGAGCTGCGGGAAATCAAGGAAGACATCGATCGAGCGCGGCGGCCCGGAGCGTACGAGTCCGGCCGCTGGTCGGTAAGCCCGCTCAATCGCGACCCCGAGGTCGCCGGACGGATGCCGACGTCGGTGCGCTTTCGCGACATCACGCTGCGGGCGATCGAGGCATTGCCCGGAGTCGTGGTTTCCACGCGGGCCAAGTCCGAGTACCTCCGGCAACTGGTCGAGGCAGGCGTCCCCGAGATCGTGACCGCCGGCGTCCGCGATCGCGGTGACGACGAGCTGCGGCGCGACATAGAGATGGTCAAGTCGATAGACCCTGACCGGCGGGTCACCTGCCCGCTGGTGTTCTCCGCACGCGACCTCGCGGCACCCGCACGCGCGGGCTACGACGCAGTCCAGATCTGGGTCCCGCCGTGGGGCACGGCGTCGCGCCTGTACGAGGCGGGCGTGCACGCCGCGGCATGGCGGGGCGACGACTGGCGGGACCTGGGCCTGCCATCCGACCGGGCCGGGTTCGTCGCCCGCGCGGCCGACCTGGTGACGCGGGCACGAGACCTCGGCCTCGAGGTCACCGCCCCCCTGCTCATGGTGTCGTTCCTGTCGATCGAGGAATTGCTTGAGACGTGCTCGGTACTCGTGCACGCCGGCGCCAACGAGATCGGGCTGTTCGACGGACCCGGTGCCATGTCACCTGAGGCGTATGGACACCTGGTCGCCCAGACCAAGGCGCATTTCCCCGACGTCCGGGTCGGGATCCACCCGCACAACACCTTCGGCCTGGCGGTCGCCGCCGCGATCGCCGCCGCCCGCAACGGAGTTGATGTGGTCGAGGTATCGGTCAACGGCTACTGCGGCGGACCGGGCAACGCGGACCTGTCCGTGGCGACCGCGGCCTTCGAGGCGCTCTACGGTGTCGAAACGGGAATCAGGCCCGAGCGGCTGAAGGCCCTGGCCCAGGCCGGAGAGCGGCTGACGGGGTATCGCACCGCGTACAACCACCCGGTGACCGGCGATCGCGTCTACAACTGGGGCGGCATGGACTTCATAACCCAGGAACTCGGGATCGACGACTTGTTGCACAACGCCATCGCACCAGGCTGGTCGGGCAGCACCGTCGACATTCCGATCACCGAGGTCAGCGGGCCGTTCACCTTGTGGGACAAGATGATTCGGCTCGGCTTGGCACCCACCCACCAGACCGTCGAGACCGCGCTCGGCATGATCAAGAGCGAGATCGAAAAGCAGGGTAGCCTGCTCACCGACGCTCAAGTCAAGGACCTGTGCCGGGCGGCAGGCGCGCCCACTGCTCCCATGCCGGCGGAGGGTCACGCGTGAAAATCGGAGTGGTCCTGTCCGTCCCGGCATTCGCTCCCCTGGCCGAGGCGGCGCGCCGGGCCGAGACCGGGGGTCTGGACCGCGTCTGGCTGACCGAGACCCCGGGACGAGACGCGCTCATCCGCGCGGTACACGTCGCGGCGCACACCGACCGGATCGCCGTTGGCACCGGCATCGCCTACGCCTTCACGCGGCATCCGATCGCGATGGCATCGGCGGCGCTTGAGGCGAACGCGGCCTCGGCCGATCGCATCACGATCGCGATCGGCGCCGGCCCCGCGCCGATCCGGTCGGGGGTCGGGGCCTCGTTCGACCACCCGGCCGACCGCCTGGCCGAATACATCCACTACGTACGGACCGCGGTCCGAGCCGATGCCGGGTTCTCGTTCGAGGGTGCGTATTACCGGTCACAGCTGCCGACCTTCACGACGCGAACGGCCGCCGTGGCGCCGCCGAAGATTTACGGTTCCGGTGCCGGGAAGAACGCGCTGCGGGCCATCGCCCCCGTCGCGGACGGCATCGCCCTGCATCCGCTCGCGGTCTACGAACCGTACTTCCGTTCTGCCGTCGTGCCGGCCATCACGCGCCAGGACGGCAGCCGCCCCGCGACGGTGGCCTGGTGCGTCACGTCGATCAGTGAACATCGTGGACAGGCGGTTCAGGAGGCGCGAACCAGGCTCGCGCAGTATCTCAGCTTGCCGTCGTTCGCCGCGGTGCTCGCCGGTTCGAGGTGGGAGTCGATGCTCGGCGACGTCCAAGCCGTCGCCGTTGCCTCCGGATGGGCCGCGGCCGGCCGCCTCATTCCCGAGGATCTGGTCGATCACCTGAGTGTGACCGGCACTCCGGAGGAGGCCGCCGCTCGCCTGGCCGGCCTGGCGCAACGGCTGGCCGCGGCGGGCGTCGACGAGATCGCGCTGCAGATCGCACGGATGTCGGGACCGCCAGAAGCCGTACTCGACGATATGGACCAGATCGTCGGCGTGGCGTCATCCATGGTTACGTCCACCGAATGAGCCGCGTCGGAGCGGCGACGAAACGTGGGCCGCGAATGGCAGCGCGCAGCCCGAGCTATGCCGGGCCTCGACTGCAAGACCGACCTGATGATGGGGCGTATCCCAACATAGTGTCGACAGTTTATTACCAATGTCACGCGGCCGGACTCAGACGAGCGTCAGGATCGGATAGGAGCAGCATGCCGCGAGGATCGTTGGCCTGGCGCATCATGGTGTCCAGGTCCGCCGTGACTCCGGCGGACCGCAGGCGAAGGGACCCGATGCGATGCCCCGGTTAGCGCGGACGCTGGGTGCGCTCGTCCTCTTGGCCGGCGCGGCGGCCTGCGTACGCGCCGAGGCCGGAGAGGCCATCCCCGCCGGCCGGTCGGACCACACGATCGTGGTCGGCGGCTTGACCCGCACGTTCCACCTGTACCGCCCCGACAGCCTGCCCGCCGCGGTGCCCCTGGTGGTGATGCTGCACGGCGGGTTCGGCAGCGGTGCGCAAGCCGAGCGGGACTACGGCTGGGACACGATGGCCGACACCGGGGGTTTCGTGGTCGCCTACCCCGACGGGTTCGGCCGCGCCTGGAACGCCGGCGCGGGCTGCTGCGGCCGGCCCGGCACCCAGGACGTGGACGACGTCGCGTTCGTCGCCGCGGTCGTCACCCGGATCCGGCGCGACCTGCCCGTCGACCCCTCACGCGTGTACGCCGCCGGCATGTCCAACGGCGCCATGCTCGCCTACCGCCTGGCCTGCGACACCGACCTGTTCGCCGCGATCGCCCCGGTCGCCGGCACCCTGCTCGGGCCGTGCCCACGGCCGAGACCAGTCTCGCTGCTCCACATCCACGGCACCGCCGACCAGCGTGTCCCGTACGACGGCAGCCGCGGCATCGGTCAGTCCGCGATCGACGGTCCGCCCGTACCCGACCTGATCACCCGCTGGCGTACGGCCGGAGGCTGCGGCGCGGCCACCGTACGCACCGAGGGTCCGAGCACGATCTCCACCGCCACCTGCGCGAACGGCCGCGCCATCGAACTGATCACGGTGGCCGGAGCAGGCCACCAATGGCCGGGCGGCGCCGGCGACCGGGTGCTCCTCGACAAGCCCTCGGACGCGTTCGACGCCACCGCGACCATCTGGTCCTTCTTCGCCGGCCATCCCCGAGCCGCCTAAGGTTTCGGCGGGGACATCGAAGCAGCGCGACCGAATGGCATTCGACGCGAAAGCACGATCCGAATGCGATTCGGTGAGACTCCACGCCTCCCCGAGAGCGGGGTGCTCGTCCAGCCAATCGAAGTCGAAATGACCCAACTCGATCAGAGCCCATCCTTCCGGCTCTCGCTCCTGGTGGCATTGAACACGTTAGCCGAACGCCTGCCGTGTACCGCAGCCTGGACCGCGACGCCACCCCCTCTCGACCACCTGAACCAGCCTGACGCGCCCGGGTGGCCATCCCCCTACGCCGGAAAATCAGATTGGCGATGACCGCGGCCAGAGGTATGGTCGTCGGAGGCGGTTTCCGGCCGCCTCTGGGTCCGCGGGCAGAGCTGCAAGCTCACCGGTTCGCCAAGCAAGTAACGGCATGTCTTTTCCCCGCCCGATGCCGCGGACCCGCGGGCGCTGAGGGAAGGACTGCCTTGTCCGATCAGTCGCGTGCGCTCCCCGACCGGCCGAGTCTCCGGTATCTGAAGCTCGAGGCGAAACGCCGCCTCTCCGCCGGGGAGTTCGCCACACTTCACCAGGCCCAGCTGGCCATCGCCCGCGAGCACGGGCTGTCGAGCTGGACCGCGCTCAAGGAACACATCGAGGCCGCGGGCCCGGCGAGCCACGCCCTCACGCAGGTGCGGTGGGTCATGTCCCGCTTCGCGGCGGCCGACACCCCGGACTGGACACCCCCCGACGAGGAGGAACTGCGCCGGCACTTCGATGACCACTACCTGAGCCTCGTGCCGCCGGACACGCTGACCGGCATGGCCAGCTCGGTGGCGCAGCAGCTGCGCGAGGACCTCGTCGACGTGCGGGCCGAGCCGCTGCGCCTGCGCGCGCGGGTGGCCGACCTGCGGGTCGAGGCGGCGACCGAGGCCGACCCGCCGTACCGGCTGAGCACGTTGCGGTTGTATCCGCTGGAGACGAAGGTCAAGGACCCGCGCGTGGCGGCACCGGCGAGCCGTACCTCCGGTGCGGTGCCGGAGGAGGCGGCCGCGGTGGCCGCGGAGTCGTTCGCCGAGCTGGGCCTGGTCGGCCTCATCGTGGCCGGCGCGAGCGGGGACGGCTCGGTGTGGGTGACCGCACGGGGCTGGGCGAGCCTCGACCAGGATGAGGTGCTGCAGCCCGGACACCGGTTTCCCGCGTACTCGATCACCAAGCTGATCACCGCGATCGCCGTCCTGCGGCTGGTCGCGGACGGGCGTGTACGGCTCGACGAGCCCGCGAACGCCTACCTGCGCACCATCCGGCTCGCCGACGACGCCGTCACCGTGCGGGAGCTGCTGTCCCACACCGGCGGCGTCGACAACCCCGCGTCGATGTTCGCCGACCGCGTCCCCGACCTGGTCTCGGTCACCGGGCCGGTCGCGGCGTGCGGCGGTCCACGCGGCACGTTCGCCTACGGCCACGGCGGGTACGCGCTGCTCGGGCAGCTGATCGCCGACGTCACCACATCGCCTTACGAGGAGGCGGCCACCCGCATGGTGCTCCAACCCCTCGGGATGAGCGATTCGTGGTTCCCGCGCAGCCGTCCGGCCACCAGGGTGGTTACCGGGCACCGCCTCACCGACGAGGGCGTGTTCGAGCGCGCGCCGGCACAGATCTCCATCGTGCCGGCCGCGAGCGGTCTGTGGACCACGGCGGCCGATCTCGTCCGCTTCGGCCACGCCTGGTCCTCGCTGCTGCCCGTGGCGCTCGCCCGCGAAGCGCTGCGGCCGCAGGCCGAGCGGGACGACAGCCCAGGTGGCCAGGCGGGCCTCGGCTGGGGGCTCGTGTTGCCCAAGGACGTCGCCGGGCATCCCGGCGCCGGCCCCGGCTTCTCCGCGTCCCTGATCGTCAGACCGGGGCTCGTCGGTTCGGGCGGCGGCCAGACCTGGGTCGTCTTCACCAACCGGCAGGTCTTGGTCGAACCCGTCAACGAACGCCTGGCCCTCCCGATCCCCTGAGCACGCACTGCCTCCCGTGCTGTTTCACGATGGATTCTGTCGCAGCACGGGAGGCCGATCCGTCCCGAACCGGGCGTGACCAAATATCGTGCTGTCTCCGCCGCAGGACTAGGGATTTCCCGGAGAGCGCCCCCGGGGTGGGGTCCCGTCGGTTCTGTCTTCAATGAGGGGACTCCGAAGGGAATCGTTCATGGGCCGATTGACGGCCGACCAGCAACCTCGCGCAGGCAGATCAGCGCTGTGGAAGCGCAGCAGGTCACGCAGGGATGTGTCCCGGGCTAAGCCCGGCTCCACCTCACTCCACCTCGAAAGGGAGAAACCATGGCAACAGAGAACGTGTTCCAGCCGGGCGACCGAGTGGTGAACGTCACCATCCCCGCGGACGTCGCCTTTGATCTCGACCGGCTCCAGGCGGTGCAGCGGGATATCCTCGGCCGCCTCGGCTGCCAGGCCTGCTGCTCGGGATGGGACATCCGCTACGACATCCAGCGCAGGTTCGTGGTCTCACGCGAGCTCGAGATCCGCGAACTGGGATGAGCGGCGTCCAGGACCTGCGGGAACTGCCGGAGCTGGGTGTCGGGCTCGTCTACTGGCCCGGGTTCGAGAGCCTGCTCGACCAGGTGGACGTGGTCGAGGTGGAACCGCAGGTCTTCTGGTTCGCCCCGGACGCGGACGGCGAGCCGTTCCGGCTGGACCATCGCGCGTTCGAACGGCTCTCGCGGATCCGGAAGCCGAAGCTGGTGCACGGCGTAGGCCATCCGGTGGGCGGCACGGAGGCGGACGAGCGTCACCTCCAGCCTTTCGCCGAATCCGTCGCGCTGCTCCGGGCGCCCTGGGCGAGCGAGCATCTCAGCTTCAACCGGCTCCACGGGACAGACCTCGGTTTCCTGCTGCCACCCGTGCAGAGCGAGGAAGGCATCGCCCTCGCCGTCGAGAACATCCGCGCGCTGCGCGAACGCCTGCCTGTGCCGTTCGCGTTCGAGACAGGAGTCAGCTACCTGCGACCTCGGCCAGGCGAACTGTCCGACGGGACGTTCTTCGCCGCGATCGCCCGCGCGGCGGACTGTGGAATCCTGCTCGATCTGCACAACCTGTGGGCCAACGAACGCAACGGACGCCAGGCCGCCCTCGACGTGGTGGCCGAACTGCCGCTGGAGCGTGTGGTGGAGGTGCATCTGGCCGGCGGGCAGGAGTACGCCGGTTACTGGGTGGATGCCCACTCCGGCCCGGTCCCGCCGGAGGTGCTGGGCATCGCCCGCCAGGTGATCCCGCGACTGCCGAATCTCAAGGCCGTCGTCTACGAGGTGATGCCGGAGACCGTCACGGACACGAACCTGCCGATGGACCAGATTCTCGAACTGCGCGACCTGTGGGAACTGCGCGGCACCGCCGCCGCTCCCCCGCCGCCCGCACCCCGAGCCTGGGAGGACGGCCTCGCCGCGGCCCTGCTGAGCGAGGAGCCTGCCGCGGACCCCGGAATCACCGTGCTGCGCAAACTCATCGGATCGGCGCGCGCCGGAAAGGTGGCCGACACGCTGCCTCTCACGACACGGCTGCTCCTGCTGACGCTCGGCGGAGAGGCCGTCGACGATCTCTTCGCCCGCTTCTGGCACGCCACGCCGTCGGAGCAGATGGCCTCCGATGAGGCGCGACTGTTCGCCGCTCACGTCACCGGCATGCCGCTGGAGGTGCCGTACCTCCGCGAGGTGGCGGATTTCGAACTGGCCGCGCTCCAAGCCGTCCTGGCCGGACTTCCGCAACGGGTGTCATTCAGCGTCGATCCAGGACCTGTCCTCGCGGCCCTCCGCCACGGACGCCTCCCCGCAGCCCAGCCCACCGCCGCCCACGAGATCACGGTACGGCCTCCGGCATCCGAGCCGCTCCGAGCGCCGGGCTAGCGGCCTGCATCGGGAGAATTGCCAGACACGATCTATTTAATCTCCTTTTCAGCTTGGCCTTGTACGGTGAAGCGGTGGAACGCGGGCCCGAGAGGGTGAACGCTGATGGGTCGCGGCGGGTCATGGCCGGAGTCCCAGGTCGCCTGCTGATCGGTGGTGGGGTAAGTGCCGTCGCCTTAATGGTGGTGCTCGCATTCCTGCTCGGCAGGACGACGAGCACGCAGAGCGCGCCGTCACCCTCCCGGAGTCCCACCCCGACGGCGACCACCAGTCCCACGGTGCCGGAGATCTTCCAGCGGGTCGGGCCCTCCGTGGTCGTCATACGCACGGACGACGCGATCGGCACGGGCGTGATCGCAGCGGACAACGGGACCATCGTGACCGCGAACCACGTCATCGACGGCGCCGAGACCATCACCGTCACCTTCTCGGACGGCACCAAGGCGCGGGCACGTGTCGCGTCGGCCGATCCGGGTCAGGACATCGCGCTGCTCATGCCGGCGTCGCTGCCGGAAATCCTCGTTCCCGCGGTCCTCGGCGGCGGTGCGGAGGTGGGCGCCCCGGTCGTCGCCATCGGCAACCCGCTGGGGCTGACCTTCAGCGTCTCCTCCGGCGTCGTCTCGGGCTTGAACCGGGCATCGAAATCCGACGGTGGCGATCTGGAGGGACTCATCCAGTTCGACGCATCCGTCAACCCGGGCAGCTCCGGCGGCCCGCTTCTCGACGCGCGAGGGCTCGTCATCGGCATCGTCGTCTCGATCGCCGACCCGGGCAAGGACGAGGCCTTCGCCGGTATCGCCTTCGCGGTGCCCATCGGTACGGCTCTGTCCGGAGGAGACGGAGACGGCGACGGAAACGGACCCCAGATCTGAGCGACGAAGGAACCCCCGATGACCTCTCCCGCGAAGTCCACCAACCCGCTCGAACGCATGCTGTTCGAGGTCAAGCGCACGATCGTCGGCCAGGATGTGCTGCTGGAACGCATGGCCGTCGCCCTGCTCTCCGGCGGTCACCTGCTCGTCGAGGGCGTGCCCGGCCTGGCCAAGACACTCGCCGTCAAGTCGCTCGCCGCCGCGATGGCCGGGCAGTTCCAGCGGATCCAGTTCACTCCCGACCTCGTCCCCGCCGACCTCATCGGCACGCGGATCTACCACCAGCACTCCGGCGAGTTCCGGACCGAGCTGGGGCCGGTCTTCGCCAACCTGCTGCTGGCCGATGAGATCAACCGCGCTCCGGCCAAGGTGCAGAGCGCGCTGCTCGAGGTGATGCAGGAGCACCAGGTCACCATCGGCCGCCAGACGTTCCGGGTGCCTGAGCCGTTCCTGGTCATGGCGACCGAGAACCCGATCGAGTCGGAGGGCACCTATCCGCTGCCCGAGGCGCAGGTGGACCGGTTCATGATGAAGGTCGTCGTCGACTACCCCGGCGGCGCCGAGGAGCACGCGATCGTCGACCGTGCGCTCAGGCCGCCGGAGCCGACGCAGGCGATGCTCACCACCGACGATCTGATCGGGATGCAGGCACGCGTGCAGGAGGTGTACGTCGACCCCTCCATCGTCGACTACGCCGTGCGCCTGGTCACCGTGACCCGCGCCCTGGGCAACGCCGGGCTCGGCCAGCTGGAACGGTACGTCAACTACGGCGCCAGTCCGCGCGCCTCGATCGCGCTCGTGATCGGCGCACGCGCCCTCGCGTTCCTCCGCGGCCGCGGCTACGTGCTCCCCCACGACGTCACCGAACTCGCCCTCGACGTGCTGCGCCATCGGATCGTGCTCTCCTACGAGGCCCTCGCCGACGACGTCGACGCCGACACGATCGTGACGAGCGTGCTCGGGGCCGTACGCGTGCCCGATGCCGTCCTCCAGGACCGCTGATCCGATGCGCGCCCCCGAGAAACTCCTGCTCCGCCTGGAATGGCGGGTCGTCCGCCGTCTCGACGGGCGGCTTCAGGGCGGCCACCGTACGGTGCACCGAGGGGCGGGGACCGACTTCGCCGGGCTGCGCGCCTACGTGGAGGGCGACGACGCGCGGCACATCGACTGGAACGTCACCGCCCGGCTGAACGAGCCGCACCTCAGGCAGTTCAACGAGGATCGCGAGATGACGGTCTGGCTCGTGCTCGACCGGTCGGCGTCGATGGCGGCGGGCCGGCCGGGACGCGGGAAGCACGAGGTCCTCGCGGAGCTCGCGCTCGTCCTCGCCCGGCTGTTCAGCCGCGGCGGGAACCGCGTGGGCGCCCTGCTCTTCGACACGGGCGTGCTGCGGGTCGTGCCACCCGGCACGGACCGCAGGCACGTGCTGCGCATCGGCGCCGAACTGGACCGCACCGCCGCCGCGAGCAGCGGCCAGACGACCGATCTGGCCGCGATGCTCGACGCGGTCGCGCGCCTCGCCCGGCGCCGCAGCCTGATCGTCGTCGTCTCCGACTTCATCGGCGACGGCGACTGGGAACGCTCGCTGCTGCGCCTGGCGCGCCGGCACGAGGTCGTCGCCCTGCGCATCGTGGACACCGCGGACGACGAGCTGCCGGAGGCCGGGCTCATCGTGGTGGAGGACGCGGAGACCGGTGAGCAGCTCATCGTCGATTCCGGCGATCCGCTGTTCCGGGTCCGCTTCCGTGCGGCCGTCGACGCACGCGACGCCCGGCTGGCGGACGGCATGCGCGAGGCAGGGGTGCCGGTCCACCGCGTCGACACCGATCGCGATCTTGCCGAGGCGCTCGTCGAGGTCGTCGCCCGAACCCGGGACCGGCGCACGTGAACCTCTATCTTCTCGCCCTCGGCCTGCTCGTCACCGCGGCGCTCGCCGCCGCGGCCGTCGTCTTCGCGCGCCGCCGGTCGGCCGCATGGGCCGCCGCCGGGATCACCGCGCCGAACCGCCGCCGTACGCAACTGGGCACCGGGTTCACCATCGGCGGCCTCGCGGTCCTCGCGATCGCCGTCGCCGGTCCGACCGCGTCCGTGCCCGTGCCCCGGGCCTCGGGTACGGTCATCCTGGCCATTGACGTCTCCGCGAGCATGGGCGCCGACGACATCGCCCCCACCCGGCTCGCGGCCGCGCAGCAGGCGGCCCGGTCGTTCATCCAGGCGCAGCCGGACAGCGTCGACATCGGCGTCGTCGCGTTCGAACGGGGTGCGCTCACCACCGCGCGTCCGGACGCCGACCACGCCGCCGCCCTGGCGGCGATCGATCGGCTGAAGGTCACCGGCGGCACCTCGCTGGGGAGCGCCATCATCGCCTCGCTCTCCGCGATCACCGGCGAGCGGGTCGCCGTCGGACGCGACGGCGCCGCCCCCGACATCGGGTATTGGCCCTCGGCGACCATCGTGATGTTCTCCGACGGCCAGGACCTGGGCGGGAACGTCGACGACGCCGTCGCGGTGGCCGAGCAGGCGGGTGTGCGCATCCACACCGTCGGCATCGGCACCACCGCCGGGACCGCGGTGAAGGTCGACGGATTCAGCCTGCAGACCGCGCTCGACGAGGACGCGCTCGAATCGATCGCGCAGGCCACCCGCGGCACGTACCATCCCGGCACCGACACCGGCCGGCTCGACGGGGTCGCCTCGACGATCGATCTGCGGCTCACCGTCAGCGACGAGCCGCTTCCCCTCGCCGGCGCGTTCATCGCGGTCGCCCTCGCCCTGCTCACCGCGGGGTCGGCGCTCACCGTCTTCCGGACAGGGCGGGTGGTCTGAATGTCCTTCACATGGCCCTGGGCGTTGCTCGCCCTTCTGGCCATCCCGCTGGTGTTCGCGATCTGGTGGCTGACGCGGCGGCGACGCCGGCGCGCCGCGATCCGGGTCACCTCCGTCGCGCTGGTCCGGGTGGCGCTGCCCGGACGCGTCCGCTGGCGGCGCTGGATCCCGGCGGCGCTGCTCGCGGCAGGGCTCGCCGTGCTCGGTCTCGGCGCCGCGCGTCCGCAGGCGACCGTACCGGTCCCGATGACCTCGGCGACGATCCTGCTCTCCCTCGACATCTCGGGCTCCATGTGCTCCACCGACGTCGATCCGAACCGCATCACCGCCGCCAAGGAAGCCGCCGCGGACTTCATCCGGTCTCAGCAAGGCGGACCGCGCATCGGCCTGGTCACCTTCGCGGGCACCGCGGGCCTCGTCGTCCCCCCGACCGATGACACGCAGACGCTGCTCGACGCGCTCGAGAACCTGATCACCTTCCGTGGCACCGCGATCGGCCAGGCCATCCTCGCCTCGCTCGACGCCATCGCGGAGGTCGACCCCTCGGTCGCCCCCATCGGTGCCGAGCCCGCGGACCGCGGACCGGGTTATGCGAGCAGTGCGATCGTCGTGCTCACCGACGGCGCGAACACCCAAGGCGTGGACCCGCAGACAGCCGCCCAGGAAGCCGCTCTCCGCCGCGTACGCGTCTTCACCATCGGGTTCGGCACCTCCACACCCGGGCCCATGGTGTGCGACAGCTCGCAGTTCGACGGCGGCTTCGGCGCTCCCGGCCGCGGCGGCTTCGACAGGGGGCGCGGCTGGCGAACCATCGACGAAGACGCGCTCCGGCAGGTCGCCGACGCCACCGGGGGGTCGTACTACCGCGCGCAGAACGCCGACCAGCTCCAAGAGGCCCTGGGCAAGCTGCCGGGCACGTTCACCGTCGTCCACGAGCACGTCGACGTCGCCGCCTGGTTCGCCGGCGCCGGCGGCCTCCTCATCGCGGCCGCCGTCGCGCTCTCGCTCTGGTGGAACAACCGGCCCTCCGGGGGAATCGGGAGCGCTCGGGCGGGAGGCGGCGCGCCAAGCCGCGGAGGATGATCTCTCCACGCCGTATCATGCCCTCGTGATCGTGACGATCGTGGTATTCATCGTCGTTCCGGGCATTCCCGCCGCGCTCATGTGCGGGTCCGTGTTCCTCGCGGCGCGATCGACTTCTCCGCTCGTACGCCCCGGCTATCTGCTCTGGGGTGCCATCTTGGCGGCGATCGGCTATGCCGTCATGGCAAACATCGCGTCGGCCACCTATGAGGACCAGCACCACGACGACTTCGGATCGTTGGGGACCGTCCTCTTGGGGTTCCTGGGCGCGGGATTCTTCCTCCTCGGGCTCGGTCCCTTCATCCCGTGGCTGTTGCGCATGTTCGAGCGCCTCGCCGTACGGCTGCCGGTGCCGTTCCGGCTGGCGGCCCGCGACACGGGCGAGCGTCCTGTCCTCACGGCGGCCGCGGTCGCGATGACCATGATGATCACAGCCGTCACGGTCGCCGCACTGATCGTCTCGGCCGCCAGGACGGCCATGGACGAATTGGAATACCAGCCGCGAGCCCGTCCGGGAGCCCTCGTGGTGGACGAGTTCAAGAACGACCAGGCGGCCATCGTTCAGGCGGCCGTCCAGCGCGAGATGCCCACCGTGTCCATCGCGGCGTGCAGCGGTGAGAACAATGCCGGATATTTCATCCCCGACGTCACCGGCGGGCTGCTGCTCGACCCTGTCCATGTCGGTGACCTGGCACTGCTGCGCTACCTCACCGGGGACCCGTCCGCGCCCTTCCGCGAGGACACGGCGGTGGTCGTCACGGCGGAGGACGTCGCGATCAGCTCGGTGCCGATCGTGCACAACCTCTCCGGCGACCACGGCGACTACGACGCCTACCCGCGCAAGACCATCCCGGCCGTCATCGCCCGCCCCGCCGACCCTCAAGTCGAGGCGATCTTCATCCCGTCGAAGGTCATCCAGGACCTCGGCTTCCATCTGGTGCCGAGACAGCTGATCGTCGACCCCGGCGTCCATCGGATCTCGCCGCTTGAGCAGGAGCGGCTCGAAGAACGTCTGGGCAGGACCGCGACCGTGTACGTCGAACGGGGATTCCAGCCCGCGACCGGTTGGCAGGCGTTCGTCGCGGTCATGGCCGTGCTCGCCCTCGGCAGCGCGCTGCTCGCGACCGGCTGGACGTCCGCCGAGTCCCGGTCCACGCGCGTCCTGCTGAGGGTGAGGGGCGGCTCATCCGCGGCCCTGCGGTGGCTGGCCGCCTGCCGTGCGGGAGTCAGTACCGCCTGCGGCACGATCCTGGGCGCCGCCGCCGGCTGTGCCATCGGCCTGCTGCTGAGGTGGCCGCTGACCACGTCGGCCGACTGGGATCCGATCAAGCGACCGCCTTTTCCCGTCCCCTGGCCGGTCATCGCCGCGCTGGCCATCGGACTGCCCCTGCTCGCGGCGGTCATCGCGGCCCTCCTGACTCCCAGACGGACCGCTGAGACCTGATGGGCTGAGACGAATCTCAGCGGCGCTCAGCGGCGCCTCAGCGATGATCGGGCAGCGTGGAGGACGGTCAATTCAGGTGGCCCGAGGAGGAATGCCGTGCTTGCCCATGTCGCGTGTCCAGCAGAGATCCGCAGCAGCCCTGCCGTCTCGGCCGGGCTGCTGCGGGTGGAGAACCGCATCCAACGGCTGAGCACCTCCTCCCGGTTGCCGCTCATCAACACGGCGGCCGGGAGGATCACCGGCGCCGGAGGCAAGCGGCTGCGCCCCGCACTGACACTGGCGACCGCTCTCGCCCTGGGTGGGCGGAGTCGCTGGTCGTCAGGTGAGGGCGACCGGCAGTGCCTCGGGCGGATCCGTTCAACCGACCGCCACGGCACAATTTCGTCATGGACCCAGTGCGGGAGTATGTCGACGCCGTCGCCAACGACGATGTCCGCGACACGTTGCGGTGGCTTGACGAGGCCGGCTACCGGGTCACTTCGAGCCAGGGCGGGCCGACTGAGTCGTTCGGAGATGCGCATCTGGTCTTCACCGGTCGCCGAGAGGTGGAGATCACTCGCGACCGTGGCCAGTGGATGATCAGCATCTCCCTCGCTCCCGGCGGGGAGCGTCTTTGGCTCGACGTTCTCATGGCAGCCCGCCGCGGCGCTGCTTGGGCGCCCTCACCGCATGGCCAGCCATTGAGCAGCCCACTTCCGGACCAGCTTCCTGCGGACGTCTCGTGGAGTGCCTCGCTGCCGGATGTTCTGGGATGGCTCGATGAACCTGGCGCGGCGGAAGAGGCAGAGGCGGCGACCATGAAGGCTCGCGACTTGATGTGGCAATGGTTGCGCGACGGGGAGTAGCAGCGAAGCCGAGCCTTTCGCGCGGCACCTCTTGCAGCAGAAGAGGATGCCAATAACCAGGAGCGACCGATCACAAGACCACGCGTACGCGGTACTCATGGTGGGTGACGATATCCATCACGACTGACCTTTCATCAGGTGTAGGGCATCGGAAAGCTGGGTGATCATCATGAGAGGTCGCCTCCGGCTAGGAAGGTCTCCATGTTCGTTCGCGTGCGCTCGTTGGGTTCGACGGCGGCGGCCTGGCGTACCCAGTCGAGGGCCTGATCGGGGACGAGCGGCCAGGCGGAGAGGGTTCGTAAGGCCATGTTCCTGACCCGGGTGACGCGGTTGCGCAACGCGACCTCGATCAAGGGAAGTCCGGTGCCGGGGAACGGCTTCAGCCCGGAGACGACGAAGTCGAGGACACGGTCGGCGGTGAACTTGTCCCCGAAGCCGAAGTGGTCGCCGGGGCCGTTGGCGAGGTCCGCGAGTGGGAGCAGGCGGGCGGCCAGGGCGGTGAGTTCGGCGGCTTCGGCTGGACCGGCCATGTTCATGGCATGCAACCAGACGAAATCGTCGAGTGGCCGGCGTTCGAGGCGGGTCGTGATCTGAGGGAGGACGGGCAAGCGCAGGCGGCCTGCCGCCCAGAGGGCGCTGCCGAACCGGGGGTCGTCCGGGTCGGCCAGGTGCGCGAGCGTCAGTTCCGGCCAGCGCGATTCGGAGACGAGTTCCTCGTACTGGCGGCGCAGGCTTGCGGGCCACCTGGGCTCGTCCTGATTGTCCTGAAGGAAACCATGGATGGTGAGCAGGCTGTTCAGCCTGCCGAGCGTGGCCTCCCGGCCGGCAAGAAGGGTGGCCCACCGGCTCATCGCGGGCACGGCGTCGGGGTAGTCGTTCATGTCCTCGGCGGGGCCGCCCTCGGCCAGCGCTTCCAGGATCTCCCCGGCGCTGTCCAGCAGCCCGGCGTCGACGTCCGGTTCCAGCAGGGCCGGATAGAGTTCGCCGGTCGTGGCGGCCAGGTGCGCCAGGTACTCGTTCATGATCCCGTTACGGAAGCCGTCTCGCAGCAGCCAGGCTTTGATGTCGGGATCGCCGCAGTTCTTGAGGCGTTCCACGGCGTGGATGCGGCCCCAGTCCTGAACCCGTCGGGCCAGCTCGAACACGGCCCGCTGCCCTTCGGTCTGGGTGCGGACCAGGGCGAGCACCGCGTACAGGGTGAGCTCTTCCAGCGCGCCGAGCAGGAGCAGGAGTTCCCGGTCGGATTCCTCGCCGCAGGCACCGATGAGCACCAGGCCGATTTTCACGGCCTCGCGCCGGGTGCCGTACTCGGCCAGATGCCGGGCGACGACGTGAAGCCGGTCGCGGGGCAGTTCGCTGCGCCGGATCTGTTCGATCAGCTCGTCGGCGATGCCGAGCGCCGAGGTGGCGGCGAGGCGTTCGTGCAGCCGGACCAGGTCTGCATGGTCCGGCGGTCCGGTGACCAGCCGACTGAGCAGGGCGACGACGTCCGCCAGGGCATCCGGGTCGTCCTGCCTGCCGAAATGGTGGCTTTCCACGCCGTCTCTGACGACGCTGGGGAAGTACGGTTTCCCATTCGCCGGGCGGGGCGGCTCGTCGGGGAGCTCCCAGGCTTCCGCAGGCCAGGGCCCGGGGCCGTAACGGAGGGACATGGTGAGTGCGTGAGCGAGGAAGGTGGGGCGATCCCCGATAGGGTCGTCGCCCAGCTTCCAGATAGCGGCGCTCATCCGCAGGGGCGGTGGCCGCCCTTCCTGTGGGTCATGGCTGTCATAGTGGCCTCCCCGCGTCGTGAACGCAACCGCCGCCGGTGGCCTGTGGTCTGGGCTGCCTCCCGCCTCAGTGAAGCGCTGCGGGCTCCTGGAAGCCTGCGGCCTGGCGGGTGAACAGCCGTGCGTACTCACCGCCCAACGCCATCAGCTGGTCGTGCGTGCCCTCCTCGGCGACCTTGCCCTCGGCGAGCACGATGATGTGATCAGCTTGGCGTACGGTGTTGAGCCGGTGGGAGATCAGCAGGCTGGTACGACCGGCGCGGCCGGCGCGCAGTTGCTCGGCGATCGCGTATTCGGCGTCAGGATCCAGGCCGGAGCTCGGCTCGTCCAGGATGAGCAGGTCCGCCGATCCGGCGCGGAGCAGGGCCCGGGCGATGGCCACCCGCTGCCACTGCCCGCCGGACAAGAGCACGCCCTGACCGGCCTCGTCTCCCGGTCCCGCGGCGAAGAAACGGGACAGGACGGTCTCGTATCCGAGCGGCAGTCCGGCGAGTGCCTCGTGGACGCCCGCCTGGCTCGCCGCGACCTGGATCCGCCCAAAAGAATCGGACGAGTCCAGCGCGGTCAGGTCGCCGATGGCGATGTTCTCGGCGGCGGTCAGGTCGTACGCGACGAAGTCCTGGAAGACCGCGCCGATCCGGCGGCGGAGACCGTCGACGGGCAGGTCGCGCACGTCGGCGCCGTCCCAGTGGATGCCGCCGCGGTCGGGGTCGTACAACCGGCACAACAACTTGACGAGCGTGCTCTTGCCCGCGCCGTTGAGCCCCACCAGGGCGACGGTCTTCCCGTACGGAATGGTCAGGCTCAGGCCGCTGAGCACCCACGGAAGACCGGAGCCGTAACGGAACCAGACGTCGCGCACCTCGATGGCGCGCCGCAGCGTGGCGACAGCCCCCGCCGCGGCAGCCGGTTCCGGCAGGTCAGTTTGCGCGCGTACGACATGCTCGTAGTGGTTCACGAGGGTGAGCGCCTGCTGGAGCTGGCCGAGTTGGACCGTCATCGACGACAGGCAGGACAGTACGCCCGCCACGGCGGCGGTGAGGACCGCCAGGTCGCCGACGCCGGCCCGGCCGGCCCCGATCTGCGCCACCATCGAGATCAGCGCGCCGCCCGCGACGACAGCGGCGAGCAGGGTGAGCGCGCCGTTCCGGCGGACCGTGACGGTGTCGACGCGGCGCTCGGCGCGCTGTCCGGCGTCGAGTTCGGCGAGCATCCGGCCGCGCAGGAAGCCGCTGACCCCGAACAGCCGGATTTCCTTGGCCGCCTGGAGGTCCAGCAGGAGCAGCTGGTAGAAGATCCTGCGGCGTTCGAGGGGCGCGATCTCCCACATCATCCGCGTACGCTCCCTGCTGAGCCGGAGCTGGACGATCACGTCGGGCACGGCGGCGGCGGCCACGACCAGCGTGAGCCACAGGCTGAAGGTGCTGACGGCCCCGGCGAACCCCACCAGGGTCACGGCCCCGCTAAGCAGGCTGAGCAGCGCGTTCACCACGATCTGCGGGGTCGCCTGGCCGGACTGCTGAGCCAGCTGGAGGCGGTCGCGGAACTCGGGGTCCTCCAGCCGCGCGAGCCCCGTGATCCGGGACACGGCCGAGAACAGCTCGTCGCTGGTCCGGCGAACGATCCGGCGCTGCTGCTCAGCCTGGACGAAGCCGGTGAGGTGCGGCAGCAGGGCCAGCACGCCCCCGGCGACCGCGAGCAGCAGTGCCAGCACGAGCGGGCTCGGCCCGGACCCCGTGGTGAGCCGGTCGATCAGCAGCTTGGTCAGCCAGGCGAGCGCGACGGGCGCCGCGCCGCCGATGATCGCCCCGGCGAGCTGGGCGATGGCGAGGACCGGCCCAGCCTGCCAGACAAGCGATCCGACGGCGAGCAGCGCGGCGCCCGTCCCCGGTGCCCTCATGCCCGCGCGAGGCGCCGCAGCGGGTCGAGTTCGTGGCCGGAGGCCAGGACCGCGCCGTCCGGCCCGACCAGGAAGAACAACGGATAGGCGGCGACCGCGAAGGCCGTGGCCACGGGACCGCCCTCCGCTTCGACGACCACCCGGCCGACCGCGTCCAGCGCCTGCAGCAGGTCGTCCGCGGCCGTACGCCCCGTCGAGACGACGGCGAGCGCCGGGGTGGAGGCGGCGGTGTCGGCGAAGGCGGGGGCCTTGGGCAGGCACGACCCGCAGTCGGTGGAGAAGAACCCCACCAAGGTGACGCCGTCGCGCAGGATCTCCTCGTCGACCGTCTCGCCCGTGGTCGTGGCGGCGGTGAACGAGGGGACCTTCGTCCCGTCGGCCAGACCCGGCTGCCACGAGCCGCCGGTGTGCCCGGCCCTCTCCCGCTCATATTCGCGCAGCTTCCTGATGATCCCGGCGGTCAGCACCAGGTTGACGGCGACGAGCCCGCACAGGACGAGCACGGCGGACAGACCGATGGTCATGAGTGTTTCCCCTTCCGATCGTGGTGGCGGCTCCGGAGCCGCCATGGGTCCGGAGCCGTGGGTTCAGACCGTCAGCACCGGCCGAGGTAGGTCCAGCTGCTGCCGCACGTCGCCCGGGCGTAGGCCAGGCAGATGTTGCCCGTGGGGTTGGGGTAGCACTGCTTGTAGTGGTTACAGCCGCCGCTGGGGGAAGACTCGTAGCACAGGTCCGCCTGGGCCTCGGTCTTCGGCAGGAACGCGCTGAGGAGCCTGTCCCCCATTCGCGTGATTGTCCGGGTCATGCATCGCTCCTTTCGGATGGTGACCGGCCCTGTCGGGCCGCCCCACACGATGGACGGTGCCGGCTGCGCGGCGGTGACGGGTGACGCGCGAGCCCGCGTAACCGGCGCGACACCGGGCTCGCCGACGCTGGGCCGATGGGATACCTGATCGCCGGCATGCTGGTCGCCGCGGTGCTCGTGGCGCGGCGGCTCCTGGTCGTCGTCCAGGTCGCGGGGACGAGCATGACGCCTGCGTACCATCCGGGCGACCGCGTCCTCGTCCGGCGGGTCGCGGGCGGCAGGCTGCGGCGCGGCCAGGTGGTGGTGTTCCAGTCCGCCCACACGTGGGGGCTGGCGCGGCCGTCCCGGCTCGGCGCCACCGACTGGTTCATCAAACGGGTCGCCGCGCTCCCCGGTGACAGCGTGCCGGACTCGGTCGCGGCGCGGGTCGACGCGCCGCCGGGGAGCCTGGTCCCCGCCCGGCGGCTCGTCGTCCTCGGCGACAACCCGGCCAGCCGTGACTCCCGTGCGTGGGGGTACGTGCCGTTCGACCGGGTGCTCGGCGTGGTGGTCCGCCGGATTCACTCATAGCTCGGCGGTCAGCCGGGCCGTACGCAACGTGGCCAGGTTGCGCGCCATGATCTCTTCGCCCCACAGGTTGTCCGCGTGCCGGCAGGCGCGCAGGGCGCGCTCATGGGTGTCCGCCCAGTCCTCGTGCAGCCCTCGCGCGGCGTAGTAGTTGACCGAGCGGGCCGCGAGCTCCCAGGCCAGCTCGTGCTGCCCGGACGCGGCGGCTTGCGCGACGCACGCCCTGATGGCGGCGCGTTCGACGTCGAACCAGTCGAGGGCGTCCAGGACGAGCCCCCTGGCCCGCGCCGGCTTCATGTACCACCGGGCGGCCACGCCGCCGATGTCCCAGGTGAGGCGTTCGGGGAGGGAACGGTCCGCGGCCTCGGCGAGCGCGAGCCAGCCGCCGATCGCCCGCCGCACCGCCCCCGCCCGCAGCTCGGGCGGTTCTTCCGCGGCGGCGCGTTCGCGGGCGTGCAGCCGCAGGAGATCGGACAGGCGATAGCGCGGCCGGCCGCACGCGTCGGCACCGGTGCAGTCCAGCAGATGGACGTCGAGCAACTCCTCGATCAGCGCCTCCGCCTCCTCCAGAGAGACGTCGAGCAGCGCGGCCGGGACCCAGGACGCGAAGTCGGGGACGTCGAGCAGGCCGAGCAGCCGGTACGCCCGCCGGGTCGGCTCGGCGAGCGCGGCGTAGCTCGACCTGAGGCGGTCCCGTACGGACAGGTCCCCCGCGGTGAGCTCGTCGAGGCGGGACGGCTCCGCCCGCAGCCGGGACGCGAGCCGGGTCAGGCTCAGATGCTCGTCCCCGGCCACCCTGGCGCCCGCGATCCGCAGCGCCAGGGGAAGCCGGTCGCAGAGCCGGACGATCTCGGCGGCCGCCCATTCGTCCGCGCCAGGCTCGCCCGCCACTCTCGCGAACAGCTCCTGCGCCGCCGCAGGGTCGAGCACGGACAGCCGCATCGTCGTCCGGGCGCTCAGCGCGGACAGCCTGCGGCGGCTCGTGACCAGCACCGCGCAGTGCGGGCCGCTCGGGATCAACGGCCGGACCTGCGCCTCGCTCGCGGCGTCGTCCAGGATCACGAGCACCCGCCGGGCCGCGGTCAGCGCCCGATACGCCTCCTGCCGCTCCTCCGGCGTGACCGGGAGCGTGCGGCAGTCCGCCCCCAGCGGCACGAGGAAACGGCCGAGCAGACGGCCGGGGGCGACCGGCCGGTCGCCGGACCCACCCAGTTCGGCATAGAGCTGGCCATCGGGGAACTGCTCGCGCAGCCGATGGGCCACGTGGACGGCCAGCGCGGTCTTGCCGGTCCCCGCCCCGCCGACCACCACCGCCATGGATGCGCCGGCGGCCAGCGTGCGGCGCAGCGCCTCGGCCTGCTCCTGCCGCCCGGCGAAGTCGGCAAGATCGGGCGGCAGGAAATGGGGTGAAACCGGGTCCGCCCCGAAGGTGTGCCGGACGGCCGGAAGCGCCTCGCTCGGCAGCGTCACCGCTCCGTCGTCGAGGACGGCTTCGTGCACGCTCCTGAGTAGCCGGCCGGGCGCCACCCCGAGCTCCTCGCGCAGCGCCGTACTCGTGCGGTGATAGATCTCCAGCGCCTCGGCCCGCCGCCCGGTGTGGCACAAGGCGAGCATGAGAAGGGCGCTGAGCCGCTCACGGTACGGGTGGAGCGCGGCCAGCGGGGCGAGTTCGGCCGACACCTCGTCATGCCGGCCGAGGGCGAGCGTGACGGCGGCGCAGTCCTCGTGGACGCGCAGGTGCTCCTCCTCCAGCCGCCGAGCCTCGGCGGCGACCAGCAGCGGCTCCTCGATGTCGGCGAACGCGGGGCCGCGCCAGAGGGCGAGCCCTTGGCGGAAGAGCGTGCGGGCCGCCTCCAGGGATCCCCGTTCGACGGCGGCACGCGCGTCTGCGGTCAGCTCGGCGAAGCGCAGCGCGTCCAGCTCGCCGGGCGCGACGACCACGGCGTAGCCGCCCGGGCCGTACGCGATGCGCCCCTGTTCGCCGATCAGCTGCCGGAGGCGCCGCACGTACACCTGGACGGTCTTGTGCGAGCCCGGCGGCGGTGCGTCGCCCCACAACGCCTCGATCAGCGTGGGCACCGCGACGGCACGGCCCGGCCGGCACAGCAGGACGGCCAGCAGCCGGCGCACCATCGTGGCGCCGATCACGATGGGCGCTTCCCCATGGCGCACCTGCACTGTGCCAAGAACGCCGAAGTCCGTGGTCATCAGATTATGGTGGATCTGTCGAGGATGCCGCGGACAGGCAGTTGACCGGCAGTTGATTCGTGCCTGACGGGGCGGGCCGATGTCATAATGCGGCTTCGCGCCCCGAATCCAGCAGGATGACCAGGATGACCGCTGCGCTAGTGATCACGCACCGGCGTCGGCTCGGCCTGACCCAGGAAGAACTCGCGGACAGGTCCGGCCTGAGCGTACGGGCGATACGCGACATCGAGTCCGGCCGCGTGGGCAGCCCGCGGCCGACCACGCTCCGCCTGCTCGCGGACGCCTTCGGGCTCGCGGACGACGACCGCGACCTCTTCGTCGGCTCCGCCCGCGTGCCCGCTCCCGCGCCGACACGCGAGCCCGCAGGTGAGCGCCCGTGGCCGCGGGTGGCGCAGCTGCCGCCGCCGGCAGGCGTCTTCGTGGGCCGGGCCGAGCAGCTCGCCCGGCTGGACGCCCTGCGGCCCGCGGGGCGGCGCCTTCCGGCACCCGTCACCGCCACGATCGTGGGCGCCGCCGGGGTGGGCAAGACGGCCCTCGCCGTGCACTGGGCGCACCGGGCCGCCGCGCACTTCCCCGACGGGCAGCTCTACGCCAACCTGCGCGGGCACTCCGCCGAATCGTCCGTGGCACCCGAGTACGCGCTCGCGGGCTTCCTCCGCTCGCTCGAGGTTCCGGCCGAGCAGATCCCGCGCGACCTCGACGAACTGGCGGCGATGTACCGTTCATTGACTTCCGGGCGGCGCATTCTGGTCCTGCTGGACGACGCCGGGACGCCCGGCCAGGTGCGCCCGCTCCTGCCCGCGAGCGGCCTGGCCCTGATCACCAGCCGGGACGAGCTCCGCGGGCTGGTCGCGCTCAACGGCGCGCATCCGGTCGTGCTGGCTCCGCTCCCGGCGGCCGAGTCGCTCGTCCTGCTTGGCCGCGTCCTCGGGCGGGACAGGGTCGAGGCCGACCCGGGCGCCGCCGGTGAGCTGGCCGGGCTCTGCGCCCACCTCCCGCTGGCGCTCCGCATCGCCGCCGCCGACCTGACCACCCACCCCGAGCTCACCATCCGTACGGCCGTGAGCCGCCTGGCCGCGGACCGCCTGAACCACCTGGAGATCGCGGGAGACCCCTCGGCGGCGGTCCGCGTCAGCTTCGACCTCTCCCTCGACGCCCAGCCGCCGCCCGTCCAGCGGGTCTTCCGCCTGATGGGCACGGCCCCCGGCGGCGACATCTCGATTCCCGCCCTCGCGGCGCTGGCCGGGATCTCGACCGGCGAGGCGGCCGAGGCGACCACGCTGCTGGCGGGCGCGCATCTCGTCGACCGCTCTCCCACCGGCCGCTCCGCCATGCACGACCTGCTGCGCGCGTACGCCGTGGAGCGCGCGGCGCGCGAGGACGGCGCGGCCGGCACGCGGGCGGCCCTGACCCGGCTCTACGACCACCTCCTCGGCCTGGCCGACGCCGCCGCCGACATGCTCTACCCCGAGGTGCTCCGGCTGCCGCGACCGGCCTCGGGCTCCCGCCACGAGTTCGAGGACGGCTTCGAGGACGGCAAGGCCGCCGCCGACTGGCTGGAGGCGGAACGGGAGAACCTCGTCGCCGCCGTCATCCGGGCCGCGGTGGACGGCCCCCCGCATGTCGCCTGGACCCTCACCGCCGCGCTGCGCGGCTACTTCTCCATGCGGATGCTCGCCGTCGACTGGTCGGCCTGCGCCGAGGCCGCCCTGGCCGCAGCCCTTGCGTCCGGCGAGTGCCGGCCCGCCGCCGTACTCGAACTCGGCCTGGCCTGGCTGCACGTACGGCACAGCCGGGAGAAGGAGGCGATCGACCACTACACGAAGGCGCTGGAGTTCGCCGAAGAAGCCGGATGGGTGGACTGCCAGGCCGCCACCCTGGGCGCGCTCGCTTCCGTGCACTTCTACTCCGGGCGGCTGGACCAGGCCGCCGACGGCTACGCGCGGTCGTTACGGGCCAACGAGGAGGCCGGCAACGTCGGCGGCCAGGCGGTCCAGTCGAGCAACCTCGGCCAGGTCTGCTACGAGCTGGGCCGGACCGCCGAGGCGGCGCACCACCTCGCCCGCGCGCTGGAGCTCTATCGGCGGATCGGCTCCCGATCCGGCGAGTCGCACGCGCTCTCGGACCTGGGCGCGGTGTACCGCGTCGCGGGCGACTTCCGCCTGGCCGAGAGCCACCTCGACCAGGCGTGCGCCCTGGAGCGGGAGGTCGGCGACCGGCTCGGTGAGTCGGAGTCGCTCCATCGGCTCGCCGCGGTCCACTGCGACACCGGCCGGCTGCCTCGCGCGCACGAGCTCGCGCAGGAGGCCATCTCCGTCGCCCAGGAGATCGGCCACCTACGCCTCCAGGTCCGGGCCAGGACCGTCCTCGGGACCGTGCAGTTCCACCTGGGTGACCACCGGCAGGCGTTCTACACCGACCTCGAAACGTTGCGGATCGCCCGCGACGCAGGAGAGCGCGTCCCCGAGATCACCGCGTTGATCGGCCTCGCCCGGGCACGGCACCGGCTGGGCGGCATGGACGACCAGTCCCTGGACTACGCCACCGCGGCCCTCGCGCTGGCGCGCGGCACCGGCCACCGCGTCCTCGCGGCTCAGGCGATGACCGCCGCCTCCGAGATCCACCTCACGCGGGGCGAGACCGCGCTGGCCCTCAGCCGGGCATCGGACGCCATCGCCCTCCACGAGCAGACCGGCCACCGCCCCGGCGCCGCCCGGACCCTGATCGCGCTGGGCAACGCACTGCGGCGCGAGAACGGCACCGGCAAGGCCCGCCCGGTCTGGGACGCCGCCCGTGCGCAACTGGCCGAACTCGGCATGTCCGACGAAGAGTTCCGCGACCTGGTCGACCCGCAGTACTGGAGCTAGCACGGTCTCCGGTGTTCAGGTTCTTCTTGGTCGATGTCGAGGCGTGACCGATAAGCATCAAAGCGGGTCGAGGCGGGCCCTGAGCAGGCAGAACTCATTGCCTTCTGGGTCGACCAGGACATGCCACGGCTCCTGCCCTGTCTGACCGATGTCGGCCGGGCGAGCACCGAGCTGCAGAAGGCGTTCGAGCTCGGCGTCCTGATCGCGGTCGGTGGCGTTGACATCGATGTGCAGCCGGGATTTCCCCTCCTCCGGCTCATCCCTGGGACTGAGGATGATCGTCGGCTGCGGACCGCCGAACCCTTCGCGCGGCCCGATCTCCACCGAGCCGTCGTCCTCGCGATCGAGCACGACGAAGTCCAGGACCTCGCACCAGAACCGTGCCAGCACCTCAGGATCGCGGCAACCGAGCACGAGCTCGCTGATACGACATGCCATGAACGAAACCTACTCTCAGCCTGGGAACCGCGGGGAAGGCCACACGCGAACCTCATGGCTCCCAGCAGCGAAAACAATCCCGCGACCGTACCAAACGAGGCCAGCACGGGCGAAATGTTTTCAGGGCCGCACTGTCCGGGCAGCCGGGCAAGGCCGTTGGCCATGCAGTCGGGAAGCTGACTTTGAGATTCGCTAGATTCATCGACATCGGTGATCATCGGGGCGTGAGCTCGACGGAAGCCCTGCCGCGTCCACCGCTTACCGGCGCGGTATGACCTGGAACGTTCCGTCTGTGTCCGGCGATAGAGACGTGTGGGCATCCAGCCGCCGGACGATCCGTCGGAGTTGATGCGCGCGGCGCATCGGGCGGTTGGGTGCGGTTGTGGGACCGTGCCACCGGAAGGCAGATCGGCCCCGCCCTGCCGACTCCGACGGCTATGCGGTCTCGGTGGCCTTCAGCCCGGACGGCCGTACCTTGGCGAGCGGCAGCAGGAGCGGTGACCTCAACAGCGCGGAGGGCTGGGTACGGCTGGTGGCGGGTCCACCGTCCGATCTTCCCACCACCATGTGCGCGTTCCCCGGGGATCCGTTGACCCGGGGCGAGTGGGCGCAGTACGCACGCGGCGTGGAGTTCCGTATGGTGTGTCCGTAGACGATGCCCGTCAGCCCGAGGCGCCTGGCGGTGCCAGCGGCAGGCGGACGGTGAAAGTCGCCCCTTGGCCCAGGCCGTCGGAAGTGGCCGTGATGCCGCCGCCGTGAGCGCGGGTGATGCCGCGCGCGATGGTCAGGCCGATGCCGCTGCCGCCCGCAGGGGCCGGGCGGCCGGGGTGCTCGACGCGTTCGAACCGGGTGAAGATCCGGGTGAGGTCGTGGGCGGCGATGCCGACCCCGTCGTCCTGGACGGTGATCTCCACATGCGGGGCCGGGCTGGCGCCGGTGCGCACGGTGACCGACACCCGGCCGCCGGGATCGCAGGCGCGCAGGGCGTTGCCGAGGAGGTTGACCAGCACCTGGGCGATGCGGCCTGAATCAAGCAGGGCCCTGACCGGCGGGGAGGGGGTCATGGCGAGCGTGACCTGGCCGTCGTCGAACTGGGGACGCAGCTTTTCGACGGTGGTCCGCGTCAGTGCCGTCACGTCGGTGCGCGAGTGTCGCAGGGTGAACGCGCCCTCCTCGACCCGGGAGAGGTTGGACAGGTCGTCCGTGAGGCGCCGCAGCCGGGCGAGATCGTCGGTGAGGGAGGCGAACATGGCGTCGTCGGGGGTGAAGATGCCGTCGGCCATTCCCTCGATCTGGCCGTTGAGGATGGTGATCGGGGTGCGCATCTCGTGGGCGATCTCCGAGACCAGGCGGGCGCGGCGCCGCTCGATGTCGGCGAGTGCGGCGGCCAGCCGGTTGACGTCCTCGACCAGCGCGGCGAGTCCCGGCTCGCGAGGGACGTTGAGGACATCGTCGTAGTGCCCGTCGGCGAGGCGGTGGGTCGCCGCGCTGACCTGGCGCAGCGGCCGTAGCAGGAACCGGGAGAACACGAGGGACAGGCCGAGCGCCGCGATCATGCCGACGGCCAGCGCGGGCAGGACCATCTCAAAAACGATGTCTCCTTCGCCCGGGCCGACCAGCGCGGCCACCAGCGCTTCGAGGTCGGTACGCCCGGTGGCGGGCGCCTGGCGCCAGAACATGTCGGAGGTGGAGTTCATCACCAGGAGCGACACGACCAGGACCGTCAGGTGGGACAGCGTCAGGCGGATGGTCAGCGGCAGCGCCAGCAGCCGCCGTACCGCGGCCCAGGCGCTCCTCCGGTGACGGGGCGGGCGGGTCATCCGGCGGGGCGGGCGAGGAAGCGGTAGCCGATGGCGCGCACCGTGCCCACGAACCGGGGCGCGCTCGCGTCGTCGCCGAGCGCGCGCCGCAGCGTGCGGATGTGGACGTCCACCACGCGTTCGTCGCCGAAGAAGTCGCGGCCCCATACGTGCTCGATCAGCCCGCGGCGGGTGAACACCCGGCCCGGCGCGCGGGCCAGGGCCACCAGCAGGTCGAAGTCGAGCGCGGACAGCTCCACCGTACGGCCGGCGTCGCAGGTGACCGTACGCGTGCCGGGGTCGATGACCAGGCCGTCGAAGCGCAGCGTCCGTTCCGCCGCGGCCTGGGCCGGGGCTTCCGCGCGGCGCAGGATGGCCCGCGCCCGCAGGGCGAGTTCACGGGCGCTGAACGGCTTGGTGACGTAGTCGTCGCTGCCCGCGGTGAAGCCGATGACCCGGTCCACCTCCTCCGTCCGGGCGGTGAGCAGGATCACCGGAACCTGGTGGGTCACCCGGATCCGGCGCAGCACCTCGAAACCGTCCAGGCCGGGCAGCATCACATCCAGCACGATCAGGTCAGGCCGCTCGCGGATGGCCGCGGCGAGACCGGAAGGGCCGTCCGCCGCCTCCAGGACCTCGAAGCCGTCCGCCTCCAGGTAGCCACGCAGCGTCATCCGGATCTTGGGTTCGTCGTCAACGACCAGAATGCGCTGTGTGCTCATGGTTCTCCCTGCCACGGGCCGTCGTGAGCTTGGCCGCTTCCTGATAGAGGGTTTCGAAGGCGTCCAGGGTGAGCCCGATGTCGTGGCGGGCGACGATCTCACGGCTGGCTTCGCCCATGCGCGCCCGGCCTTCGGGGTCGCCCAGGATCGAGCCGAGGGCCGCGGCCAGGGCCGGGACGTCGCCAGGCGGGAAGAGCAGTCCGTTGCGTCCTTGGTGCACCAGATGGGGCAGCGCCGTGGCGTCAGCGGCGACGACGGGCTTTCCGGCGGCCATGGCCTCCATGGTAGCCAGGCTCTGCAGTTCGGCGGTGCCGGGCATGCAGAACACGTCGCAGCGGGCGTAGGCGTCCAGGAGCTCCTGGTCGCCGACCAGGCCGTGGAAGGTGACGCGGTCGGCGACGCCGAGTGCGCGGGCCAGATCCTCCAGGTCACGGCGGCGGGAGCCGTCGCCCACGATCTCGGCCGTGACCGGGAGCCGCGCGGGCAGCAGCGGCAGGGCGCGCAGGAGTTCGCCCACGTTCTTCTCCGCGTCCAGCCGGCCCACGAACAGGACGCGTAGTCCCTCGCCCCGGTTCTTCGCCGTGGGCTGTGCGAAGCGGCGCAGGTCCAGGCCGCAGGACACCGGGAAGACGGCGCCGCCGACGAGGCCGTGCTCGCGCATCAGCCGTACGGCGCGGGGGGTGGGGGCGGTGACGATCTGGGCGCGGTGGAAGACCCGTACGAAATCGCGCCAGGCCAGCCGGCACGCGGCGGCGGCGAGCCGGTCGGGAAGGGAGGTGTGGCCGACGAGGTTCTCCGGCATGAAGTGATTGGTCGCCACCACCGCGACGGCCGCGCGCCGCGCGGCACTGATCAGTGTCCGGCCCACGGCGAAGTGGGACTGCACGTGGACGACGTCGGGTGCGATCCGGTCCAGCAGCCGGGCGGCCGAGCCGCGGATCTGCCAGGGCAGGCAGACACGGAAGGCGGGATGGAACGGGGTGCCGTGGGAGGCGAGCCGGTGCACGGCCGGGCCGTCGGGTGTGCCGCGCTCGGGACCGGCGCCCGTGGCGGGGCAGATCACGTGCACGTCGTGGCCTCGGCCGGCGAGTCCGGTGGCCAGGCGGTGGGCGAAGTTCGCGGCGCCGTTGACGTCGGGCGGATAGGTGTCGGCGCCGATGACGATACGCCGGATGGGACTGCCGGACATGAGTGCTCCTGTCGTGCGGAAAGGGATAGGGGGAGGACGGCGCCGGAGAGGCGGACGACCCCGCCGACCGCGACGGCGGCGAAGGCCAGCCCCAGAGCGGCGATCGGCAGGGTCAGGCCGGGGGCCTCGCCGAGCAGGCCGATGCCGATGGTGACGGCGACCAGCGGGTCCACGACGGTGAGCGTCGCCACCGTGCTCTCGGGCGGACCGTCGGCGTAGGCGCGCTGCACGAGCCAGAATCCGGCCAGGACCGTCGCCGCCAGACCGGCGAGCGTGCCGAGCAGGGGCGCGCTGATGCCGTACGAGGCGAACTGCTCCGTCGCGGCCCGGATCAGCACAGAGGTGCAGCCGTAGGCGGTACCCCCGCCTATGCCCAGGACCAGGCACCGGGCCCGGCCCCTGAGCGGATGGGCGATCAGCAGGCAGGCGGCCACCACGGCGAAGACCAGCGCACCGGCCTGAATCTGCGCCGCCGTGGAGACCGGGCGGGGGACGGTGTTCAACGCGGCGAGCACCGCGAAGGCGCCCGTCCCGACGAGGATCGCCGCCAGCGCACGGCCGGTGTCCCACCGCAGCGGGGCGCGCCGCACCCGCAGCGCCCACACCACGCTGATCACGATCCCGAGCACCCCGGCCGGTTCGATCACGGTCACCGGAGCCAGCCGCAGCGCGTTGACCTGCAATACCGCCCCCGCCGCCAGCAGCGCCAGCCCCGCCAGCCAGCGGGGCCGCCGCACCGCGGCCGCCAAGGACGCGCCACCCGCCGACGCGCTGTGCTGCAGCCAGGTCCCGGCCGTGAAGCAGCAGGCGTTCAGGACCGCCAGGCCGATGGCGAGCCAGGTCACCTGCCCTCCCGGCTCGCCGGCACCACACCGGCCAGCATGAACAGCAGGCTCATCTCCAGGGCGAGGGTGACCCGCTCGGCCAGCCCCAGCCAGCCGCCGATCTCCTGTACCGCCGGGGTCGGGGCCGGGGCCGTGGCGCACAGATGCGCGCACATGAAAGCGAGGCAGCCCGCCACACTCGCCCAGGAGGTACGGCGCAGTGACCGCGCCGTCGTCTCCCAGCCGGGCCGTTGCCCCAGCCGCCGGGCGATCAGAAGTCCGGCGGCCGGGAGTGCCGCCACGGCTCCGCCCGCCGCGTACCGGTGCACCAGCCCGCCTATGGAGGGGACGCCCGGCGGATCGGTCCGGAAGACCGCCGCGAGGGCCAGCCCGCCGCACCACGCGCCCAGCAGCGCGATCGCCGGCGCGCCGACCGGCAGCCTGGACCGTGCGAGTCCGGCGACCAGCGCCGTCGACCCCATCGAGAGACAGGCCACGGTCCCGGCGAAGACCTGGTCCGCGCCCTCGTTCAGCGCGTAGTCGCTGAACACGTGCCGGACCGTGTCCACCTGCTTCGCCCAGCCGAGGTGCAGGGCGGCGGCGCCGACCAGCGACCCGGCCAGCCCGGCGTGCGCCGCGACCACGAGTTTTCGGGTGAGGGGAAAGCTGTCCATGCCCCGACAGCGAACCGGGGCATCATGTGGCGCGTACGACGTCGACCGTGAAGCTTCCGTGAAGCGGGCGCCGTCAACCGGCCGTGAGGTAGCGGGTGAGCATGGCCACCAGCTCGTTCATCATCGCGTCCGCGATTCTCATCATCGGCGTCATCACCCTGAGGATGAGGCCGACGGCGGTACTACGCCCGGCGGGCGGCGGAGGTCGCGAGATACGCTTCCTCCGCCGCCCAGGGGCATCGGGTGCTCAGTCCTTTACGGTCAGTACGACACGCTGGTAGGAGGTGAGGGCGGGAGAACCGTCGTCCGTGCTCTGCAGGACCAGGTGGATGCTCTGGCCGGGTGCCGCGTCGTCGGGGACGCGGAACTGTACCTTGGCGAGGTCCCGGCCGGGCGAGCTCTGGGTGAGCGAGACGGTGCCGGGGTAGGTGTCCGCGTCGGTGTACTGCCACCACTTACTGGTGACGTCGTCTCGATCGGGATCCGTGGTGTGGCCGACGAGTGTGACCACCTGGCCCCGGCGGACGTTACGGTCTGGCTGCCCGCTCACCTTGACGCTGGGCCGGTGGTTCGCGGCGGAATATCTCGGGGTGACGGTCCACTTCATCCGGGCGGCGAAGTCCTCCTGAGCCGCGCCGAACCAACGGGTCGAGGCGTAGTCGGCTGAAGAGGTTCCGCTGGGGTCGACGTCGGGCCCGCTCCGGCCGCCCCAGCCGCCGTAGCTCGCATCGACGTAGCCGCGCAGTCCGTTGTCGAGCAGGTTCATGAAGATCGATGTGTCTCCTTCGGAGATCCACGATCCCTTCTCCTGTGGCGGAGTCCACACGATGTATCCCATCGCCCGGAGTTGCTCGGTCGTCAGGCCGGAGAAGCCGAAGTAGTCGAAGATGTCGCCGGGCACCATCTGCTTTCCGTCGCCCCAGACGCGGTAGAACGCGCCGAACGGTCCCACATCCGACACGTTGGTTTTCGTCCATGCCGAGGACAGATACTTGCCGTCCTCGGGCCGGACGACATTGCGCGCGCCGTAGCCCCAGATCCTGGTGGACATCTGGCGGAACTCGATGTCCGGCCAGTTGGGCTTGATGTAGTTGGCGTAGGTGTTGTCCTGGTCGCCGAACGACTGGATGATCGCCTTCTGCGACACCTTGTGGTAAATGGCGGGCCACTGGGGCGTGTTCTCGTACTGGTCCTTGATGGACTTCAGTGCCCGGGCGATCGTGCTCTGGCCGGCGCCGGTGAGCAGGTAGACGGGCCCGGGCCGGTTGTCCAGCAGCGCTCGCCTGACCAGGTCGGATCCGGGGGAATCCGTGGAGATGTCGCCGTCGAACTGGATGTTGCCGTTGAGGATTCTCGACGTCAGCTCTCGCGGGTCGGGGTATCCGTCGGCGTGCTTCCGCAGATTCGGGTACACCTGCTGGTAGATGTCGACCGCATCGTGAATGAAGCGTTCGCCGGGACTCCAGCGCCACGAAGTGCACGGGCAGAGGTTCAGTCCGAACCTGGTGTACTCCCGCCCCGGCACGAACCATTTCGTGCCATTGCCGTCGCCAGCCCAGTGCACGCCGCTGCTGGAATATATCAGCGCTTCGGTGCTGAACTCGTTGCTGTAGAGCAGGTAGCGGATAAGCGTGTTCTGGTCATCCAGTTCGGGGTCGTGCATAAGGATGACGCGCGGCTTGTCGTTGACCGGCCTTCCGGCACCGTCCGCCGAGGCGGGAGCGGCGGGTGTCAGGCTGCACAGAACGGCGGCGGCCAGGGCGGGAATCGCCGCCCGCCTCAGGGGGGCGCGCAGCGCTGATGCGGCTTTCTTCATTTGTGCGTCTTTCTTTGACAGGGTGCTGTTACTGAGAATGAGTTTGCTGTAATTCGTGAGCGGAGGAAGGCTGCGGAAAGTCGGCAGCGTTCTCCGGTTCCCGTCGATCTGGGCGGCTAACGGAAACCGGAGGACAGTCGTGAATTTTTATTCATGCCTGGTGGTTTATTCAGTAACCTGAAATTAACGTGCCACCCCAAAGTTGTCAATGGCATCGAAGAGGCGCCGCGGATCTCCGGCCCCGGATGCCGCCGCGAACTGCCGATCATCCTGCGCGGCATCGGCGAGGGTTTTGACCAGCCGCGAGACCGTCGGATCGGAGGCGATGGGGCCGAACAACTTCCGCAGGGATCGAGATGCCAGCCAGGCAGTCTCCGCCGAGCGCGAGCGCCACCGCCAGGTCCGTCACGATCTTTCCGGGATCATGCACCGCTCGGGGAGTCCGCCACGCCCCAATGCCTGTGACATGTCCTGATCGAGGCCCGTCACTCTCAGTGTCTCCACCAGGAGCAGGCCACCGGCCCTGACAGACCCAATCCCTTGCCGTCTCCAGCCGCGACGATCTTGGGACGATAGCCGAGAGTCGCCGGGTAAGTTCCCGATGGAATCGACCGGCATCCTCCAACGACTCGTCGGCGACGACAACCTGCCGGAGGAGATGAACGCGCTCATCGACACACCCGGCGGGTTCGGTTCAAGCGAACGACCGATCGTGCGCTGGCCGCAGGCGGCCTCTCGACACGAACGGACGTCTATCGGGACCTGTTCGATCGGCTCGATGCCAACCGCGGGCAGGTGCCGCGGTTGGCCTTCGGGTCCGTCAGCCGAGCCAGGTGGCGAGCTGGGTCATCGCGGTGGCGGACCAGCCGAGTTTGAGGTGGTTGAGGCTGAGCGTGGCCGTACCGGCTCGGGTGGTGATGCCGTCGGGGGCGGTGCAGCTGGCGACGAAGACCGCGCCGTCGGAGGGGCCGGTGTGCTCATTGTGCAGCAGCGCCATGTCCGGAGAGTTGCCGCACAGCTGGTAGACGGCCACGCTCGCCGGGGTACCCGCGGCGATCAGCGGGGCGACCAGGGAGCCACGGTCGATGGCCCACTGGATGCCGCGGCCGTAGGTGTAGAAACCGGTGCCGCCGTAGTAGGTGGTGTACCAGTCCTGCTCGGTGACGGGCAGCGGGTAGACGTCGTCCCAGCGGTAGAGCATGTCGTCCGAGCCCGGGTAGGCGTTGCCCTCGTAGCTCAGCTCGGGGTGGTTGCGCCACAGGCCGTAGCAGATCATCTTCGAGTGCGGGGCGGGCGCGTTCAACGTTCCCCCGCATTCGGGAAATATCGCGAAATCGTGGGTCCAGCCGTGCCGGTAGCCCCAGTCGAAGCCCTTGTTCGGCCCGCCCACCAGCAGCAGCTTGCGGACATCGCCCGCGTACGGCGTGCCCCACGGCTGCCGCAGCGAGGAGACGTACATGCGCGCGTTGAAGGCCCCCTTCGACCAGCCGATCACATCCACCTGCGCCGCACCGGTCTTGGCCCTGATCTTGGCCACCGCGTCGGCTATCTGCTCGGCCCAGTAGTGGCCATCGCCCGTGACGTGCGGAAACCCGATCGCGAAGACCTTGTAGCCGCGCGCGTCCAGATACTGCATGAGCCCCGTGGTGGGACAGCTGGCCTGGCCGCAGCCGTAGGCCCCGCGGGCGTTGGGGTTGGCCCAGGCCAGGTCGGCCGTCTGGTTGGCGCCGTGGACCAGCAGCACCGGGGTGGCCTTGGTGCCGCTCTGCCAGCCGGGCGCGTGGTAGAGCAGGAACCTGGAGGAATGCGGCCGGGCGACGTCGCCGAACAACCGCCTGGTCTGACCAGTGTGATCGCCCCGACCGTCGGGAGGATAAGTCTCGGCCTGGAACCCGGAGGAGTTGTCGCGGTAGCGCTCCACGCGCGCCCAGCCGTTCTCCAGCGAGGTCGTGTAGCTCGCCTCCAGCGTCACCGAAGCGGAGGCGTCCGCGGGTAACGCCGGCACCAGCAGGCCCGCCACCAAGGTCGTGGCTGCAGCGATTCGCCTGAGAATCATCACATCTCCCGTCAGCCGATCGTGATGTCACCTTCTTCCTCGCGACTGACCGGTGCAATGTGGGCCGCGCCCACCTCGCAGCCCACCGATATGTGGAGACTCAGAAGAATGCGTGGGAACCGGTGCTGGACACCCTTGCGCGCGTTCTCCGGCTCGACAACGGCGAACGTGCCTACATGTTCGAGTTGTTCAGCGAAGCGCCTGCGTCCCGATGACGGACAGCAGGTGCAGCTTCTCGTAGCTCTCGCTGCCAGGGATGGCGGTGTAGACGAGCAGCGAGTGAGCCTGGCCAGGGTCGACCAGCCGCTGGCACGTCAGCTCCAAGGCGCCGACCTCGGGGTGGATGAAGTGCTTGACGTCGTGGGGGCGTATCCCGATCTCGTGCTCGTCCCACACCCGCCGGAACTCCTCGCTGCGGGCGAGGATCAGGTCGGCAAGATCCGCGGCTCGGGAGTCCGGGCCGCGGAGGGTGACGATCTCGCGCAGCCCCGAGGCGTACATGCGGGTGAGGAACGGACGCTCCTCGGGCGCGTAGAGCTGTCGGACGGCCGGATCGGTGAACCACCGGTACCCCGCGCTGCGGGCGGGCCCGGTGTACTGCGTCGTGTCGCCGGTGAGCGCGACGCCCATCGGGGTCTGTCGCAAGGTCTCGCCGAGCTCGGTGACGATCTCCGCAGGGGTGTCGTTCAGGCGATCGAGAATGCGCAGCAGGCCGGGGCTGATGTGCTCGCTGACTCCGCCGCGGGCGGGCGGATTGTGTCCCGCGAGTCGGAACAGATGGTCCCGCTCGTCGAGCGAAAGGTGCAGCCCCTGCGCGATCGAACCGAGCATCTGGCTCGACGGCTGCGGCCCGCGCTCCCGCTCGAGCCGGGAGTAATAGTCGGTTGACATGTGGCACAGCGACGCGACTTCCTCGCGTCGTAGCCCGTCGGTCCTGCGACGGGGACCGCGCGGAAGGCCGACATCTTCGGGTTGCAGTGCCCCCCGACGACTCCGGAGGAACTCCGCCAGCCCGGCGCGATCGATCATGGCACTCCCCTCATCTCGCGGTGCTGCTTCGTTTCTACCGCCTGCGGGTGGCGGTAGCCACGGACCGCCGATCCCCCCATCCCGAGCGGAACTGTGACCGGGCGTTGCCGCCGTTCGCTGTGCCTGGGCTTCTGTACGTCTGGATGGTCTGCGGGTCTATAGCAGCTTGTCGAGGGTGATGGGAACGTCGCGTACCCGGGTGCCGGTGGCGTTGAAGATGGCGTTGCCGACTGCGGCGGCCGAGCCGACGGTGCCGACCTCTCCGACACCCCGAGCCCCGAAGTCGCTGATGACGGGGTCGGGCTTGCCGAGCCAGTGCACGTCGATGGCGGGGATGTCGGCGTTGACGGGCACCAGGTAGTCGGCCAGGTTGCTGCCGGCCAATCGCCCGGTGTCGAGCTCGGGAGGGTTGTCTTCCAGCAGGGCGTGACCGATGCCGAAGATGACGCCGCCGACGAGTTGGCTCCGGGTGGCTTGGGCGTTCACGACGCGCCCGATGTCCACGACTGTGGTGAAACGCGTGACGCGCGGTTCACCGGTGAACCGGTTGACTCTGACCTCGCAGAAGTGGGCACCGAAGCTGTGGAACTGGTACTGGGTGGCTTCAGCGCCTGGCTGGGCCACGACGGTGGCGTCGACGCCCGGAAGACCGACGGACGATGTCGCTGGCTGCGAGCGCCGCGTCGATCGACTCGACGCCGGGGGCGAGGACCGTGGAGGCAGGAGGGTGCGTGCCGGGCGGCCCAACGGCCGGTGCGCCGGGCGAGTTGCCGGTGAGCGAGGTGCGCGGCGGCCGCACGTCGTAGGTCGTGGTGACCAGGCCCGCGGCGTCGCGTGCCTGCTCGAAGGTCTCGGCGACGACCATGGCGATGACCTGTCCATGGAAGCGGACGTCAAAGTCTTGCAGGGGTGCGTAGTTCTCGCCCACGCCGGGCTGCACATACAGCCTCAGCGGATTGAACGGGCTGTACACGGCGATGACGCCGGCAGCGTCCAGCGCGGCGGCGGTGTCCATGCTGCGGATCCGGCCCAGCGCGATCGTGCTGGTGACCAGGTAGGCGTAGGCCTTGTCGGGGACCTGGTAGTCGGCTGAGTACCGAGCGGCTCCGGTGACTTTCAACCGGCCGTCGACGCGATCGATGTCGCGTCCGACTGGGAGACGGTCATCGTGACTCCTGACTGCTGGAGATGGCTTCCAGTTCTGGCACCGCAGTCCCGGCGGCTCCAGTAGGTGCGTGACGACGGGGCGGGATCGTGGTGAATGGCGCGCTGGCGGTGTCGTCCTGGTCGTTCATCGGCGTTCTTGCAGGACGGTGAGGGCCCGGACCAGCGTGCGCCGCAGGAGCGCCGGTTTGAACGCGTTGTGCGTCAGGGGCCGGGCACCGTCCGCGGCGTTGGCGACCGCCGCCTCGAACGTGTCGGCAGTGGCCGGCCTGCCGTTCAGTGCTTGTTCGACTGTCGTCAGCCGCCACGGTTTGGTCCCCACCCCGCCGGCGGCGATCCTGGCGTTCCGGATGGTACGGCCGTCCATCTCGAGCGCGACGGCCGCGGAGGCGAGGGCGAACTCGTACGACTGCCGGTCGCGGATCTTCAGATAGGTGGAGTGTGCCGCCCATGTCGAGCGCGGGATGGAAATGCCGGTGATGAGCTCACGCGGTTGCAGAACGTTCTCGATGTGGGGCGTGGTGCCGGGAGGTGTGTAGAACTCGTCAAGCAGCACGGTACGGGTGTCCCGCGCCCCGGCCAGATGCACCTCGGCGCCGAGGGCCACCAGCGCGACGGCCAGATCGCTGGCGTGCGTCGCCGCGCAGGCGTCGCTGGTGCCGAGAATCGCATGGATGCGGTTCACTCCGGTCAGCGCCGAGCAGCCGCTGCCGGGTTCCCGCTTGTTGCACGCGGTCGAGAGGTCACGGAAGTAGCCGCATCGGGTGCGCTGCAGCAGGTTGCCTCCGATGCTCGCCATGTTGCGCAGCTGAGCGGATGCGCTCAGCTCCAGCGCTTCAGCAATCATCGGATAGTGCTGGCGCACGGTGCGGTTGGCGGCGACGTCGCTCATCCGCTCGAGCGCGCCGATGTGCAGCCCGTTGCGGTCGAAGGTGACGCCGCGCAACGGAAGCCGGTTGATGTCCACGACATGGTCCGGGGTCATCACCTCGAGCTTCATCAGGTCGACCAGGGTCGTACCGCCGGCCAGAAAGGCGGTACCCGTCCCCGCGTGCATGAGGGCCTGGCGTACCGAGCGAACCTGCGTATAGGCGTAGGGCCGCATCAGCGCATCACCTTCTGGGCGTCTCGGATCGCGTCGACGATGAACGGATAGGCACTGCACCCGCAGATGTTGCCCGACATGCGTTCGCGGATCTCGTCGTCGGAGCTTGCGCGGCCCTCATCGACCATGGCGACCGCCGACATGATCTGCCCGGGCGTGCAGAAGCCACACTGAAAACCGTCGCGTTCGATGAAGGCCTGCTGCATCGGATGGAGCCGGTCGCCTTGGGCGAGACCCTCGATCGTGGTGACCTCACGGCCGTTGGCCGTGGCCGCAAGCGTCAGGCAGGAGAGCACGCGTCGCCCGTCGACATGCACGGTGCACGCCCCGCACTGCCCACGGTCACAGCCCTTCTTCGTCCCGCAGAGCTCCAGCCCTTCGCGGAGCGTGTCGAGCAGGGTGGCCCGGGGGTCGACCTGGGTCGTGACCGGACGACCGTTGATCGTGGCCCGTACCGTCACGAGATCGTTGTCCGCTGCGGCCTCGGCCGGGGTGGCGTGCACCGCCGTTGCCAGCAGCGGCGCGGCTGCCGCGGCGACGCTCCCGCCCAAGAAGCCTCGCCGGGACACCGCCGACCGGCTGTTGCCCGCGTCGTCGTCTGGGTTCATCGAATCTCCCGGAGGGTGGGCATCGGATAGGACAGCACCAGAACCACCGGCACGGTCGACCGGCCCAGGTGCTGCTTCCAGGCTGATCACCGAAGTCGACGACTACCAGGACCTGTCGATCCCAGGTTCAGGTCGTCCAGGCCCGGTGAGCCGGAACATGTTCCTGCCACCGGTGGGTGCGGTCAGCGAGGGATCGTCGGCCCGCCCCTTCCGGCGTTGCGGTGGCTCGGTTATCCACGGATCGGGAGGCCGTGGATGCCCTCCCGGCGATGAGGAAATCTCGATGGTTCACGCCCAGCCATCGCAGGAGCGGTACATGAAGAACGAAACGGCCGCGTCGCCCTCGCGACAACTCCCCGTCGACGACGAGCCGGCGGGCATCGCGGGGGACGCCCGCCAGGCCCTGAAGAACTCGGGGGGCCGATCGGGATCGCCGTCGCCGCCGCTCCCACCGTGGCATTCGTCGTCGCGTCCGAACGCGCCGACGCCGCCGAGAGGCGGATCAGCGATCCGTGGATAGGGCAGCCCTGAATCCGCAGACGGCGAGGTTCGAGCATGGACTCACACGCCGACCCGCGGCGGATTCGCCGCAGAACGAAGGAGACCATTCATGGCTCGGAACATCGACATCGCCATCCCCGACCTGTCCGGAAAGCTCGCTGTCGTCACCGGTGCGAGCGACGGGATCGGGTTCGTCATCGCCCGCCGCCTGGCCGGGGCGGGGGCGGAGGTGATCACGCCGGTCCGCAATCCCGCCAAGGGCGAGAAGGCCGCCGATCGCATCCGCAGTCTCGTCCCGGGTGCGAGGATCGCCACCCGGGCCCTTGACCTGTCCTCGCTGGACTCGGTGGCCGCCCTCGCGGACCAGCTCGTGGGTGAAGGCCGTCCGATCGACATCCTCGTCAACAACGCCGGCGTGATGACGCCGCCCAGCCAGCAGGTCACCAAGGACGGTTTCGAGCTGCAGTTCGGTACCAACCACCTCGGTCACTACGCCCTCACCCTGGGGCTGTTGCCGCTGCTGCGTGAGGGCAAGGCCCGGGTCACGCATCAGACGAGCATCGCTGCCCGAAGCGGCGCGATCAACTGGGGCGACCTGAACTGGGAGCGCAGCTACGACGTCAGAAAGGCCTACAGCCAGTCGAAGATCGCCGTCGGCCTGTTCGCCCGCGAGCTGGACGAGCGCAGCGCCGCGGCGGGGTGGGGCATCACCAGCAACCTGTCGCACCCCGGGGTCTCTCCGACGAACCTGCTCGCCGCGCAGCCCGGCATGGGGCGGCCGAAGGACACCGGCCCGGTCCGCGCGATCCGCGCGCTCTCCCGCATGGGCATCCTCGTGGGCACCGTCGAGACCGCAGCCCTGCCGGCGCTGCTGGCCGCGACCGGTCCTGACGCGAAGGGCAGCGAGTTCTACGGCCCCAAGGGCCGGAGCAACCTCGGCGGCGCTCCTGCCCGGCGAGACCTGTGGCCTCCGCTGCGCAGCATGGACGACGCCCGCAGGCTCTGGGAGGTCTCCGAGGGGCTGGTCGGCGTGCGATTCCCCGCCTGACCCCCAGAGAACGGATCGCCGGCCGCCGCTCTCGAGAGCGCGCGGCGATCCGTCTTGTCCGATGGATTCACGCTCCTTGGTCCCGTCCCCCGCGCATGGGGACATGCAGAAGCAGATGAGAGGAACAGAAGAACACATGCAACTCGGCATCCACTTCATGAACTTCGCCTTCCCCGCCGGAACACCGCAACTGGCGACGACCATCGCCGACGCGGCCAAGACCGCCGATGAGGCCGGCGCGGCGTGGTTCACCTTCATGGACCACTACTTCCAGATGGAGCAGCTCGGCGGTGCCGCCGCGCCGATGCTGGAGGGCTACACCTGCCTCGGCTTCGTCGCGGGACAGACCCGCAACCTCCGGCTCGGCCTGCTGGTCACCGGCGTCACCTACCGTCATCCCGGCCTGCTGGCCAAGATCGTCACCACCCTCGATGTGCTCTCCGGAGGCCGCGCGATGCTCGGCATCGGAGCAGCCTGGTACGACCGCGAACACGAAGGACTCGGCGTGCCCTTCCCGCCGCTGGCCGACCGGTTCGAACGACTGGAGGAGACGCTCCAGGTCGTGCGGCAGATGTGGAGCGACGACGACGGCCCCTACGACGGCGCCCACTACCGGCTCGCCGAGACCATCAACGTCCCCCAGCCGCTACAGCAGCCGGCGCCCCCAATCCTCATCGGCGGCGCCGGCGAGAAGAAGACCCTCCGGCTGGTCGCCAAGTACGCCGACGCATGCAACATCTTCGCGATGGGACCCGACGTCGTGAAGAGCAAGCTCGACGTCCTCGCCCGACACTGCGAGAACGAGGGTCGCGACTACGCGACCATCCAGAAGACCATCCTCGGCGGCCCCGACCCCCTCGCCGACACCGACGCGTTCCTGGCCGAGATGGAACGCTACGCCGCGATCGGCATCGACCACGTGCAACTCGTGCCTAACACCCCGGACCCGATCGCGTTCGCCGCGCAGCTGGGAGAGCGCGTCATTCCCCGCCTGGCCGCCATCGGCGCATGATCGATAACCGCTCGGGGGGTCAGCACCGGCCGCGTAATCGATGGGGATAAACGGGAAATAACCGGCATTCGCCCCTGCGAACACGATCACATTGACGATCTTGCAGGTGACCGCAAAGCTGGAGGAAAGATCGGATAGAAGCCCGCTGAACAGCGGAAATACCGCACTACTGATCCTTAGTGAGCGCACGGCTGGTCACCAGACGCTGGATCTGGTTCGTGCCCTCCACGATCTGGAGGGTCGTCGGCCATAACCCAGTTTCCGCAGGTCAGCGCAGGTTCGGGTGGCCGGGTCAGCACCGACATTTCTCGGTCCCCGCCTCACCGCCGCCGAACTCCGCGAAGCCCTCGCCATGGTCTGAACCCGGAAGCGCCAGGGAATCGGCTGTTCCCTGTCAGTGCACTCGATCGCTCCTAGGGCCCGCGTGTGCCCACCGACTGACGCCGCTCGTGCCGCCGCCGACGTAGTCGGCGCACCACCGGGATCGCCGCCGCGACCAGAGCGACCAGGGCGACCAGCGGCACGACAAGATCCAGGTTCCGGCGAATCACCCCGCCGGCGACCGAGCCCAAAATCAGGTAGCTGGTCACCCAGGCAGTCCCCCCGATCATGGCCCGTAACATGAACTTCCGGTAGGAGACACCAAACGCGCCCGCCAAGATCGGGGTCAGGGCATGCACCACCGGCATGAAGTAGGCGACCGCGAGAGCGGTGCCGCCGACCGCCAGGTCCGCCATCGCCCGCTCGGCACGCCCCCAGCGTTCCCGCCCCACCCAGCCGCCAACACGACCCACGCGCAGCTGCGGGCCAAACCGGGAGCCGATCAGATAACCCCCGGATGCGCTGAGAAAGCACCCCACGATCCCCGCCACGGCCACTCCGGCGATCTCCCACGGGCCATGCAGCGCCATGCCGGCGACGAGGAGCGCGGCGTCGCCGGGCACCAGCAGGCCGACCAGCAGCGTCCCTTCCATGGCGAGCAGAAACAACAGGGTTAACCCGACTATGGCGGGGCTTTCCCGATCCAGCGCCAGCAACAGCGTTGCGATGAACTCCTGTAACTCGCTCATCGCGACCACCGCAGACGAGCGTGTGTTTGGGTCATGCTCCCTATATATGCGCGTCCCCGCGCCCGTCGCTTCGGCCAGAACCCTGAGATGGACCCTGAGATGGACCCTGAGATCACGGCGATAACCGCACGAGCCGCACCTTCGCAAGCGCTCGCAACCGAAGCCGGCCGATCAGCGGAGCGCCTCTGCCAGGTCGGCGTTGATCGCGGTGGCGGCACGCAGCCCAGTGGCCGCAGAACCGATCATCTTTTCCATGGGTGGGTGAGCCGCGCTGGGCGGCGCGACAGGATCAGGGCCTCCTGGGCATCAGATCTACGACATCAGGCTCTGGTGAGGCCGCAGCCGGCCCGGCGCCGGCGCCTCCGAAGGACTCTCATCCCCTTCGAGGACCATCTCGTAGTGCTCGACGAGCCGCTCGCAGAGCGCGGTCCACGTGCTGGCCAGCACGGACTTCCGGGTTTGCGCGCTCATCCGGGATCGCGCGGCGGGATCCGCCACCAGGTGCTCCACCGCCTCCCGCATCAGAGCGGGCGATTCCGGCGGGTAGAGCAGACCGTTGTGCCCCGGCCGTACGAGGTCCAGCGGGCCGCCCGCGGCCGCCGCGACGACCGGGACTCCAGCCGCCAGCGCTTCCTGCACGGCCTGGCAGAAGGTCTCGTTGGCGCCCGTGTGCACGAACACATCGAACGAGGCGAGGATCCGCGAGAGGTCCTCGCCGGTGCGTAACCCGCAGAACACCGCGTCGGGGAGCCGGCGGCGCAGCGCCGGCGCGGCCGGGCCGTCCCCCACGACGACCAGCCTGACGCCCCGCAGGCCCGCCAGCTCGGTGAGCAGGTGCACGCGCTTGTCCGGAGAGAGGCGGCCGACGTAACCGACGATCACCTCGCCGTTCGGTGCCAGCTCCCGCCGCAGCCGCTCCGAGCGGTGGGCCGGGTTGAACCGGTCGAGATCCACGCCGCGGCCCCACAGCCGCAGCCGGGGAATCCGGCGCTCGACCAGCTCGGCCATCGTCGCGGTGGAGGGGGCGAGCGTGCGGGCCGCCCTGGTGTGGATATGTCGCAGCCAGGACCAGATCATCGCGTCCATCCCGCGCACGCCGTACTGCCGGGCGAAGCCGGCCAGGTCGGTCTGGAAGACGGCGACGGCGGGGACGCCGAGCTGGACGGCGGCGGTCACGCCCGCCGCTCCCACGACCGTGGGAGAGGCCAGATGGATGATGTCGGGCTTGAAATCCGTCAGCACCGTGCTGATCCGCCGGCTTGGCAGCCCCACCCGGAACGACCGGTAGAACGGCGGTTGGAATGCCGGGGTGGCGTGGACGGGGAACCCGGCGTAGGTGCCCGGTTCACGGCACGGGGCGATCACGGTCGCCTGGTGGCCCCGGTCCGCGAGATGCTCCAGAACCCGGCAGACCGAGTTCGTCACCCCGTTGACCTGAGGGAGAAAGGATTCGGAGACGATGGCGACTCTCATGCGGGGTCTCCCTTGGTCGCGCCGTTCGGCGAAGGGTGGGTGCTCATGCCGGGGGTAGGCAGATGCGGCGCAGGACGGGCTCCAGTTCCGCCTGGAACCGGTCGTCCAGCACGGTCGTCCGCCCTCGCGCGGCGTGCCAGGCCTCACTGAGGACGAGCGCGCCGAGCCGGGGCAGGAAGTCCCGCGCCCGTCGTACGACCCAGCCGGTGCCCTCGACCGCCATCCAGCGGGCGCTCGCCCACGCCGTGGCGCTCGCCCCGGATGGTTCCTCCTCCGGCATCGCACGGACGGGGACCCCGCGAGCGGCCAGCTCGGCGGCGAACAGCCGGGCCAGCAGATGGTGGCCGCGCACGCTGGGATGCAGGCGGTCGACGCTCCACATCCGGCGTTCGTACAGGGCGGGGTGGGCGGCCAGGTCGACGTGGACCGTCCCGTGCGTCTCCGCCAGCCCATCGAGGATCATGTTGATCGCGCGCATCCGTCGGGTCAGCGGTCGTCGTACGAGGTCGGGGACGCCGAGCATCAGGCCGGGGTCGGGCAGGCGGGCGGTGAGGACGGTGGCGCCCGTACGGCGCAGTCCGCCCACCACCGTCTCCAGGTCGTGGGCGATCGCGGGCAGCGAGAAGTCGCCCCGCAGGGTGTCGTTGACTCCGGCCAGCACAGCGGCCAGCGTCGGCCGCAGGGACAGGGCCCGGGGAAGCTGGCCGGTGGCGAGATCCCGGCAGGTCGCCCCGCTGTGCGCGAGGTTTTCGAAGGCCACCTGCTCGCGAGGGCCGAGCGCGTCCGCCAGCAGCCGGGCGTAGCCCCGCCAGCCGCCGCCGGGCAGCGGGTCGCCCAGCCCCTCGGTCACCGAATCGCCAAGCGCGACCAGTCGCGTCGTCGTCATCGTCAGCTCTGCCATCGCCGTCGTGGTCACTGTCGATCTCCGCTGCGCACCGGGGGCGCGGGCAACCCGTGGGCCTGCAGGAACCCGGCCGCGGAGGAGGGCCAGCCGAACCGTGTCGCCTGGCGGCGGGCCGCGGTGCGACGGTCCTCCTCGTCGCGGACCAGCAGCCGCTGGATCGCGTCGGCGTACGCCTCAGGACCACCGTGGACGGCGATCCCCCCGTCACCGATCACCTCGGGAAGGGCGCTGTGCGCGGACACGACGACGGGCGTTCCGGCGGCCAGGGCCTCCAGCGCCGCGAGGCCGAACGTCTCGACGGGCCCGGGTGCGATGGCGACATCCGCCCCGGCCAGCAGGCGTGCGACCTCGTCACGGTCGGCGACGTGCCCGAGGAACCGGACCGGCAGCCCGCCGGCCAGCTTTTCCAGGGCGCGCCGTCGGGGGCCGTCCCCGGCGACCACGAGCACCGCCGGCACGCCCCGGCGGCGCAGCTCCCGCAGCGCCAGGATCGGCTGGTCCGGCCGTTTCTCCGCGGAGAGCCGGCTGCAGTGCACGAGCAGGTGCTCGCCGGGGCCTGCCAGTGTTCGCCGCAGCGCCGGATCGCGTCGGCTGGGGGCGAAACGGGTCAGGTCGACGCCGAGCGGCACGCGAACAAGGTTGGGCACACCCAGCCGCCGGAACTCGGCGGACGCCCAATCGGTGGTGCAGATCACCATGTCGAACGAGCGGGCGGTGGCCAGGTTGAGCCGGTCCGCCAGGGTCCGGGTGAACGGGGTCGGCGGGCCGCCCGGGTCGCGTACGGCACGGGGAGTGAACAACCGCAACAGGCCGTCAAGGCTCTCATGCGACACCATGGCGGAACGGACGCCGCGGGAGCGCGCCCAGTCGCCCGTCCAGCGGAGGGTCGTACGGTCCGACACCTCCAGCCGGTCGGGCTTCAGATCGTCGAGCAGGCGGACGAGCGCTCGGCGGGCGGTGATGACGCGGTATCCACCGGTGGCCGGCACGACCGGCCCAGGCACGGTGATGACCAGCCCGGCTCGGGTCTCCCGGTGTCCGGGACGATCGCCTGGAACGACCAGGACCACGTCGTGCCCCGCGGCCGTGTAACCGGCGCCCAGCTCTTCAAGGGCGGTCCGGAGGCCCCCCGAGCGAGGCGTGACGAAGTTGGCCAGTCTTACGATCCTCATGGTCCATCCGGGCATCGGAACGGGCACCTTGCTCCGATGGTGGACGGGGCTGCCGCCTGGACAGATAACCCCGTATGACCTGATCCTCAACCTTTTCTAAACAAAGCCGTCGATTCCGCCATGGCAGGGGACAAATGAGGCAGGAGTCGCCTTGATCAAAGAGTGCCGACATGCAAGCCGTGGTGGTCTCGGCCTTGGCCCCGCGTGGAGCCCGGGGCTCCGCTTCTGCCGTGGCAGTCCGCCGTACCCTCGTGAAAGCGCTGCTAGGCGACCTTCGGTGAACTCGCCGTCCACGTGTTGCAGGCGCCGGGCTTACCGGCCTGGTAGCCCTTCTTGATCCAGTACAGGCGGTTGGCGGGTTTGCCGTTCCACTTGTAGCCGGCGTACTCGCGGGGCTCCATCCCGGCGATCACCGGTTTGAAGTCCTTGATCTTCCGGCCCAGGCTCTTGGCGGACACCCCGGCCAGGCAGTCGGCCTGCAGGTAGAAGCGGCGATTCTGCTCCTCCATGTCTTCTCCGGTCCGGTCGTTGGGCAGTGCCCACCACGCCCGGCCGATGCCCGTCTGTCCCTGGACCACGCCACTCCACGCCCGCATGACGGCCGCGAACGCCTTCACGTCGCTCTTGGACTTGATCCAGTCGTTGGCCAGCCGGACTTCGATGGTCTGGCCGCAGATCTCGACGTAGGAACCGGCGATGTCCAGCCCGGTGGCGCAGGACTCCTTGTCGGTCTTGAACATGACCGCCACCGGCTGGAAGTCGTCTACGAAGACACGCTCCACGTGTCCGTCGCGACGGTCGCCGACTTGAGGGAGCGGACGATCACCGTGGGGGGATTCGCGAAGGGCGTTCACGGCACGGCGTGCTGCGGCACTCGACCTGCTAGGGAGCAGCGGCTGCTCCGAATCTAAGGTCATGATCTTCAAGAAGTTTCGCAGCTGCTGTTGATCACAGCCATAGAATGATGGCCCGTCACGGATCGCCGGTACCGTACCAGCTGTCTCTGACGGATCACGGCATTCCGTAGGTCGATGGGTGCACGACAGATTTGTAGGTGACGATCAGGGTCGGCTGGTTCTGGCGGGTCAGGCGGTTCGTGTCTGGTTGTGGATCTTCGGCCAGAGTTCGTGCCATCGGCCGCTGGCGTCCAGGCAGCGTAG
>NZ_JBDPLV010000090.1:0-41676 GCF_039871605.1 Acrocarpospora sp. B8E8
ACACTCGGGCCGCCGAACTGCGCTGGTTGTCTCACGAGGCTCAGGAACTACCGGCTCGGACTGCCACGATCAACAAGCCGCGCCGAAGATGCCCCAATCATCCCCACCTACGGAAAACGGGCCTAGCAGGGTACGGAACGCGCCCCAGGACGCGTCGTTCACCGATTTCGCCAGCCGACCGCGAGCCAGACCCGACACCGCCAGATCCTCGATCACAACCACTTGGTTCTCGCGGATGATCGCCGTGCTGGTCTGGTGGAGGAAATCCCGGCGCGCGTCGCCCACCTTGGCGTGCTGGCGGGCCACCGCGATCCGCGCCTTCTCCCGGTTCTTGCTGCCCTTCTGTTTGCGGGACAACGCCCGCTGCAACCGGGCCAGCCGCCTGGCCCGGCGGCGCAGCCACCGCGGATTGGCGATCTTCGTGCCATCCGACAGAACCGCATAATGCGTCAACCCCAGATCGATCCCGACCCCGGCCTCCGCCTCGGCCAGCACCTGCCCGGCATCATCGACCTCGATCACAAACGAGGCGAAATAGCGGCCCGCCGCATCCACGATGACCGTGACCGACGACGGTGCTGCGGGCAGCTCCCGCGACCAGCGCACCTCGATGCTCCCGATCTTGGCCAGATACAGCGTCCCGTCACCGCCCAAGCTGAACGCGTTGCGGGTGAACCGGGCCGACTGGCGCCGATCCCGGCGCGACTTGAACACCGGCAACCCCATCCGCGGACCCTTACGCTTCCCCCGCACCGAGTCGAAGAAATTCTGGTACGCCTGGTCCAGGTCACGCAGCGACTGCTGAAGCGGGACCGGGGACACCTCACGCAGCCACTCCCGCTCCGGCGTCCGTTTGGCCGCGGTGATGCAGATCTTCTGCAGGTCGCCGCCGCTGATGTAGGGCAGCCCGGCCTTGCGCGCGGCCTTGCGCATCGCCAGCGCGTCATTCCACACCACCCGGACACAACCGAACAACCGCGCCAACGCCTGACGCTGGAAGGCATCGGGGTAGAGCCTGAAGTTGTAGCGCAGCCTCACCCGAGCCCTCCTCCCGCACACCGGCCACACACCGTCACGACTCGAACACACTAACGCATGGTCGATGGCAGTGGAAGCCGGATATCAGCGCAGCGGACAGCTCCTCGCCAAAGCGGCCAGACGTTCCTGGGGCTCCCTCTACGGAGTCGGCTACTAGGGAGGCGCACCGCGGCCACACCCTCGTGATCGCACGGAGCGTGCAAAAGTGCAGGTCACAAGCTAGCACTTGACGTTTGCGCATGTTTGCCCGAGCATCGCTTATGACGTTGCACAATCATCTGCAATCCGGTATCGGGAGGCCAAGCCATGCGAGTGAGGTTCCTCGGCAAAGAGACGCAGGGTGGAGGGTCGCCGACCCTGTACGACACCGATGAGACCATGTACGAGAAGGACATCTACATCATCCAGGGCTGGAGGATCACCGACCCAGAGACGCTGGCCCAGCTCGACATCCCCGACCATGAGACCGTCATCGCGGTTCCAAAAAGACTCATGATTCACCTACCGAAGGACAATCCCTATGGAACTGCTGAAGGGTGATGAATTCGAAAATCTCTTCCGGTCATTCCACCGGACCGCATTCCATCTGGAGCTAGAGGACACCTACAACACCTCCGACGAAAGAGGCCCATTCGACCGGTTCCTCAAAGGAGAGTCGGATGACTTCGAATGGCATAGACCATGGCTTGATCTCGTACGCGAAGTCTCTGACTCAGGTCGACGCATTGAGCGGGTAAGGATAGTCTCAAGTCCATACACTGATTATACTCGCTGGGGAATGGCAGTCGCGCCGCTAAATATTGCGGCAGGAGAGGACATTCGATGGCTTCCTCGACACCTCGTACGTGATATAGCTCTGCCGGTTGACGACTTCTGGCTATTCGATGATAGCCGACTCGTGTTCACCGTCTTTGAGACTGACGGGAATTTCATTGGAGGCGTCGAAGCACGGTATCCTTATCTCGTCGGCCTCTGCAAACAAGCTAGAGATGCGACATGGGATCTTGCGGTCCCGCATGACGACTTCGTTGTACGGTGAGCGTGCTCCTTGTCGAGTACAGTTCATCAGGCTAAGGAAGCGCTAGGCAGCAGGCTTCGTGAGCTGCGTAAAGACGTGGGGCTGACCGGCAAGCAACTCGCAATTCTTGCCGGTTGGCACAGCTCAAAAGTGTCCAGAATTGAGTATGGCAAGCAATCGCCGTCAGAACGGGATATTGCAGACTGGTGCCTTCACTGTTCCGCCACAGACCATGTGGCGGATCTAATCGCCACGGTGCGCAATATCGAAACAATGTATGTCGAGTGGCGACGAAATCTTTACACCGGCACTCGCAAGAGGCAAGAAGCCTCGATCCGATTTGAGGCCGAAACCAAGTTGTTTCGATGGTATGAGCCCGTATTGGTTCCCGGAATCCTGCATACGGCGGAATACGCTGCGGCCGTTATGGCCAAGGTCATAAGCTTCTACGAGATTCCCGATGACTTGGATGCTGGCGTTGCGAAGAGGATGGAGCGACAACAGATCCTCTACAAGGGAAACCATCGCTTTCATATCGTGATGTCCGAGCAGGCGCTACTAACCACAGTCGGCGGTACAGATGTCATGGTTGGCCAACTAGATCGGCTTCTTGCGGTATCGTCGCTCTCCAGGATACGACTGGGAATCGTCCCGTCCAGTGCCGCCTACGAGGTCCCCACTAATCAGTTCATTATGTTTGACGACCGAATGGTACATGTCGAAGCCATATCCGCCGAGATCATGATCACACAACCCCGTGAAATCGCGCTCTATGGCAAGGCGTTTCAGAGACTCAGCGAATTGGCAGCGTTTGGGAGTGGGGCTCGGGCGATCATCGTACGCGTGCTTAGGGCCCTGCAAGGTAGCTGACGCAATCTGCTGCAAACTCGTTGAGGCTACGTGCGGACCGCCCTACCGTCTGAGGCATGCCCCCGCACGACGACACCCCGCAGACGTCGCTCGACCCGGACCTTCCCGGGCATCGGGCTCCTCTTGCTCCGCCATCTTCTCTGGTGCCCCGCCAGGAGTTGCCCCCGCGGCCTCTCCTTGCCATGCACGTTCCTGGCAGTTTCCTCCGGATCAGCCAAACCGAGAGGTAGGGAGATCAATGGACGTCCAGACGCGCGCTGAACGAGAAGAAGGGCTCTTAGCGCTGCCTGATGATGCCGTGCGGTTGTTCGGGCTGCTGGGGTTGCATCCCGGGGCTGATTTCTCGGTGGAGTCGGCTGCCGCGCTGGACGGCAGGCGGGTCGGGCCGGTCCTGGGCCTGTTGGAGGCATTCGCGGGGGTGGGTCTGATCAGGCGGGTGGTGCCCGGACGGTACCGGATCGATGAGCCGTTGCGTGCCCACGCGGCCGTGCGGGCCCGGCGATCCGCCACGCAGGCGGATGATGCGCTGGTGCGGCCGGTCTGCTGGTATCTGCACGCCTGCGATTGGCTCCAGTACGCCCTCGCCCCGTGCGACGCCTACGACCTGGAGGAGGAGGTCCCGGCCGGGGTCACGCCCAAGACCTTCGACACGCCGCAGGCAGCCCTGGCCTGGTGGGAGGACGAGCGGGCCACCATCGTCTCCATCGTCCGCCTCGCCGCGCAGGCCGGGCTGCACGGACTCGCGTGGCGGATGTCGGCCGTGCTGCGCGCCGTCTACGCCCACCGCGACGCCGTCACCGACTGGCGCCAGGTGGCCGCCGTCGGGGCCGCCTCCGCCGTCGCCGACGGCGACCTGGCCGGTCAGGCGCTGACCGCCGAAAGCCTCGGCGACCTCCACGCCCGGACCTGCCGCCCCCGAGATGCCGAATCCCACCACCGGCACGCGCTGGAGATCTACCGCCGCCTGGGCGACCGTTTCGGTCAGGCGCGTTCGGTGAACGCGCTCGGCCTGCTTGCCCTGCGCCGGCGCCGCCTGCGGGAGGCATGCATGCACTTTGAGGACAGCTCGCTCATTTTCGCCGGACTCGACGGCGATGACATGGCCCACTGGCTGGCCGTCACCGGCACCAACGAAGCCGAAGCACTGATCGAACTGGACCGGGCGGCGGAAGCGGCGCACCTCCTCGGCGAGACCGTGGAGGTCTTCGACTACTTCCACGACCGGCACTCCCAGGGGAACGCGCTGTTCCTGCTGGCCCGCGCCCACCGGATGCAAGGGGACCTGATCAGCGCGCGAGCCTCCATCGACGCCGCGCTGGCGATCGCCACGACCGCCGCCGCCGTCGGCAATCCGATATGGCGGGGCTCCTGGCTGCTGGAGCTCGGCCAGGTGCAGCGCGCGGCCGGCCAGAGCGCCGACGCGCTGGAGGCCTACCAGCGTGCCGCCGACCTGCACCGCGAGCTCGGCCATCGCGGCGGCGAAGCCGTGGCCCTGGACGCGGCCGCGGAGCTGCACCGGGAGCAGGGCCGCGCGGAGGAGGCGGTCACCCTGCACCGGGCCGCCGAAGCCGTCCACCGCGAGCTGGGCGACCGCTGGCACCAGGGGCTGAGCCTGGTCGGGATGGGCAAGGCCCTGGCCACGATGCAACGCCTCCCGCAGGCGCGCACCCAGTGGCAGCACGCGCTGACCGCACTGGCCGTCTTCACCGATCCCCCGGCGACGAAACTCTTTCGGGAGATCCAGGTCACACTCACCTATCTACGCGGCCGTTGAACGACCCCACCCAGACGAATCGGACCATGAAGATTCCTCTCTCGTTTCGCCATCCGGTAACCGGTGCCGTAGTTCTGACCGCGGATTACGGTCGACGCGGGCCCTCCGGCCCGGTTCCCGCCGCTGACGCACACGCCGATGGTGTCGATGGTGTCGCGCCTCACCTGCGGTCCTCAGACGTGGGAGGGCCTCCTGTATGCCCGAGTTGACCGCTTTGCCCCGCTGACAGGAGGCCCGACCACCCCCAGCGGGGAGATCGAAGTCACGCTCACCCACCGTCGCGGCCGTTGAACGACCCGCCCAGCGGACGTCAGCGGAAGTCAATGGTGTCGCGCCTTAACGAAACAGGTCCTGCTGGGGGCGGGAATAGATGATGACCGGTGGAAACGAAGCCGTCCCGGGCGGCCAGGACTGGGTGCGGGAATCCGGCAGGGGTCCGGGACGCCCGCCGCGCGATCTGAGCCAGGGGGATGAGGACCCGCTGTACGTGCGGATCGCCAACGACATCGAGAAACAGATCCGCCAGGGGAAACTGGTTCCCGGAGATCGGATCGGCAGCGAGACCGAGCTGGCCAAGCGGTACAACGTCTCGATGACGACCTCGCGGAAAGCGCATGAGGCGTTGCGGACGCGGGAGCTGGCGCACACGGTGCCGGGGGCGGGCACGTTCGTCGGACCGGAGGACACCACACCCGCCCCTGCGGTGATGCCGGCGTATCTGGTGATCGCCGATGAACTTGCCACCCGGATCCGGGCCGGTGACATCCCGGCGGGCCGCCAGATCCCGAGCCGGAGGCTGCTCGCCAGGCGATTCGAGACCAGCCTGGTCACGGCAGGGGAAGCGACGGCCGTCCTGCGGGAGAAGGGCTGGGTGTACACCGTCGCGGACACCGGGAGCTTCGTCACCCCGGCGGAGAGGTGGCCTTCCGAGCAGGAATGGCAGAAGACGATCGCTCGTCATCGAGGCCGTCGGGAGGAGAGGTAACCGGCTGCGCCGGGCCCGGGCCGGGGACCGGGCTGGTTTGGCTTCAAACGCAGAAAAGACCCCGGACGAAGCCGGGGGTCTGTCAGGGCACCGGCGAGTCTCTGGTGTTACTTCTTCCCGGGCGGGACTCATGTCTAGCGCTGAGAACAGCGGAGCCGACCCCGTTCATGGGTGCTATAAACCTTCTCTCGGTAACGCGGATGCCCACAGGAGGGGCCGCAAAGGGCTCCACAGGCCGACATGGCACCGAAGGTGCATACGGTCCCTCTCCCTGGCCAAGCACCACTGGACAAGATCGTGAGACAGCGGACGCCAAGGCGGGGTAGGTATCCGTGTTATCCGGGGACCCGGACGATCCCGGTCAGGCGGTGCTCCTCGCGGAGGGTGCGCAGCCGGTTCACCTCGGCGGTCCACTTGGCGCCCTCCGGCGTGGCCCGGCCCTTCCTGCGCCGGATCCGGTCGTCATACGCCTTGACCCCGAAGGTGGCCCGCTGCGCCGACTCGGCCGACCGCAGCGCCCCCGTGATCGCCTGGTCCAGCGCCACCCCGGCGGCCCGCAGCTCCGCGCCCGGCGCGTGGGCGGCCCGCTTGGCGTGATACTCCCGCTCCGCCGAACGCGCCTTCTCCAGCATCGCCGGATAGCCCTTCGCCGCCTCCTGGTCGGCGTGGTAGCGAACCTCCGCCTCCCGGCTCACACGCGGACGGAAAAACGCCATCGTCAGCCCCTCAAACTCTGTCCAACGCTTACTGCCGGTAGCGTACGCCGTCCTGGCGGCGACCGTGCCACCGAGGCCGCCGCCGCGACGTGCTCACTGCTTGGAACCGCCCCGGGAGACCGCGGCGAGGAAACCGCCGACGAACGCATCGCCGAGCCCGATGGTCGTGGGCGCGGCAACGTCAAGATCGAAGCCAGGGAGGCAACGAACAACCCCGCCCATTCGGCCTTCCAGTGCCGTGGCGAACGCCGACGCCTCCGTTCGCCTCGGCCGGTTCCGCATGAGTTCGTAGTCGTGGTCAGTGCGCTCATCGCCGTGGCAATAGCGGGTGCTGGCGATCACGATGCCCTCGCTCAGTGGCCCCGCGTACTCGCCGGCTCCCTCGCCGAATGCCGCCGACCAATACTTGGTATGCACAACCAGGGTCGTTACGGGGATAAGAGCTCGCAGCGACTCGAGGGCGCGTGCCACCTCCGTCACGGAAAGCAGATTGACGGCGTAGCCCAGGTGCGACTGCATCTCGTCTTCGTTCAGTCCGTAAATGTCGATGGCCTCCAGAAGCGCGTCGCGGACCCGTTGGCTGAGGCCCGGCTCGTGGAATCCGGCATCCTCGTAGTACACGACTGCCTCAGCTGGAAGTTGTCGCATGTGGCTTCTCAGCGTGGCCAGTCGCCGGTCAAGTGTTCGCTGGTCCCGTACCGCGTTGAATCCCGAGATCAGAAAGACCTGTGCGTCGCGAAGCAGCGAGCCCAGCTCATCACTCAGCAGCATGGACTCGTTCGCCGGGTCGTTGACGTAGATCAGCCTGTTCGGAAACGGCGCACGGATGTCGATGTCGCCTGCTCGAACCCGCATGTCCTGGTCGTACTGCACGATCAGGTGCGGATAGAGGGTGTCCTGGTCGCCGCTGCAGATGTAGTCGCAGCTTGCCGGCAGCAGGCGGCGGACGATGTCGTTGAGACTGACCAGGTGCAGGATGGACGGTACGCCGAGCCGGCTCATCTCCATCGCCGCTCGAACGGAGGTGCCACCCAGAGCCATTCGTCTGGGGAACCGCTCTGCGAATGCGCTCAGGCATTCGGAGGAGGCGACGAAGTGCTCGCCCCCGCCGCCCCTTTTAAGGTAGGTGAGAATTGAAATGACCAGCTCGCGCTCGTTGGTCACGGTGGACGATGAAGTCAGCTCGGCATTGTGGATCCGGTACTCGCCGACAAGCTGCTCCAAGATCGGCGAGGACAGCTTGAGTTCGTAGTCGACGCATCCCCCCAAGCCCAGGACGACATGACTGGTCATGTCAGTACAGAGATGCCTTGCCGGCCGCGTCGAAGAGGTCGATCTTATGTCCGGCCACGGCCTTCATCGCATCAATGCACGGCGGCTGGATGGTGAGCGGTTCACGTAGGCTCTTATCGGCCAAGACTTCGCGCATCTTCATGTGGTAGGCCACTTTGATGTCACTGGAGATGTTAATCTTGTTGATGCCAAGCTTCACCGATTGCGCAATCTCGTCGTCAGGGTTGCCCGAGCCGCCGTGTAGCACGAGGGGGATTTTGACCCTGTCCTTGATTTCCTTGAGCAGGCCGAGTTTGAGCTCCGGCTTCAGGGTTTTCGGGTAGATGCCGTGATAGGTGCCGATGGCCACGGCGAGGCTGTCCACCCCCGTTTCCCGCACGAAGGTCACGGCGTCCACCGGATCGGTGTAGATGATGGCGTCGCTGCCGTCTTCAGCCTCGCTGTCGGTCTTGCCGATCGTTCCCAGCTCCGCCTCCACCGACAGGCCAACCGCGTGCGCCGTATCGGCGACCCTCTTGGAGAGCGCGATGTTGTCCTCGAAGGACTGCATCGAGGCATCGATCATCACCGACGTGAAGCCGATCCGGATCGCGGTCAGCATCTCCCGATAGGTCGCGCCGTGGTCCCAGTGAATCGCGATCGGCACGGACGAGCGATGGGCTCGCTGGGTCATCGCGGCGATCACGTCCGCTCCGATGTGCCGCACCTCGTCGGGATGGATCCCGATGAAGAGTGGCGCGTTCATCTCCTCGCTGATGTCCACGATGCCGTTGAACATGGCGTAGTCGCTGATGTTGAAGGCGGGCACGGCGAAGTTTCTTTCATTCGCGACGTCCAAGAGCACCTTGCCGGTCGTCAGCATTGCTGTATTTCTCCTTCTGAGTAATGGGTTACCGCTGGTGAGATGTGTCAGGCTTTGACCGCGCCGGAGGTGAGGCCACCGATGAATCGCCGCTGGAAGAGGAGGAACAACACGAGCACCGGAATGGATCCCAGGATGCTCATGGCCATCATCTGATTCCACTCGTAGGAGTGCTGGCCCATCAGGAGCTGGATGCCGATGGGAACGGTTCGCATGTCGTCGGTACGGGTGAGGGTCAGCGCGAACAGGTACTCGTTCCACGAGATCATGAAGGTGTAGACGCCGACGGCGACCAGTCCGGGAACCGAAATGGGCACCAGGATCCGCCACAGCGCCGTCCAGCTCGACGCACCGTCCACCTTGACGGATTCATCCAATTCCCGTGGCAGGGTGTTGAAATACGCGGTCATCATGATGATCGCATAGGGCAAGGTGAACACCAGGTGCGTGAGGATCAACCCCGGATAGGTGTTGTACAGACCGAGCGCCACGACGAGACCGAAGTAGGGAACGACGAGTGTGATCGGCGGCACGGCCTGAACACTGACGATCACGGCGTTGATGGACCGCTTCAGCGGGAAGTTGTAGCGGCTGAATCCATACGCCGCGAGGATCGCCACGAACAATGTCAGTGCCGTCACCGACAGCGCGACGATGTAACTATTGATGAAAAACCTCAACTGGGTTCCGTCGCCCAGGATCTTCAGGTAGGCGTCGAACGAGAAGTTCTCGGTGATCAGCCGCGGCGGGACCTGGAAGACCTCCCCGTTGGTCTTGAACGACGTCGACAGCATCCACACGACCGGAAGGCCGGCGAAGGCCGCGCCGACGCACAGGCCGGCGAGCACGGCGATCTTCGCGCCGAGGCGCCGCCTTTCGCGGGTGCGCACGGGTGATCACCTCTCCTTTTGCAGGCGAACGTAGAAGACGGCCAGAATCATCGTGAGCAGCAGGACTATGACGGCGCTGGCGGACGCGGTGGCGAACTCGTAACTGCTGAAGGCTTGCTTGTAGGTGTAGGTGCTGAGCATCTCGGTGACATTCAGCGGGCCACCACCGGTGGTCATCCAGATGAGGGCGAACTGCTGAGAGGTCCAGATGAGATCGAGCACGGCCATGCTGAGGAGCACCGGTTTCAGCTGTGGGATCGTCACGTTGCGAAACTGACGGAAAGCGCTTGCGCCGTCCACGGAGGCCGCCTCGTACAGATCGGGCGAGATTCCCTGCAACCCGGCGAGGATGCTGATCATGAAGAAGGGGAAGCCGGCCCAGATGTTGATGAATGTCAATGCCCAGAGCGCCACGTTCGGGTCGGAGAGCCAGCTCACCTCCTCTTTCATCGCGCCGATCGTGGTCAGGAGGTAGTTGACCACTCCGGACGGGTCCAGCATGAGTCGCCAGATAACCGCGATCACGGCGACCGTGAACAGCCAGGGCAGGATGTAGACGATGCGAAAGATGGTTTTCGTCACTCCGCTCAGCAACGGCGTGTTGAGCATCGTGGCGAAGGCCAGCCCGAGGACGAGGTGCGCGACGGTGCTCAGCGTAATGAAGATGAATGTGTTCTTCAGCGCCGCCAGGAAGTCGGGATCGGTGAGCACCGCGGTGTAGTTGGCGAGGCCGGCGAAGACCGGATTCTGCTCGACGATCACGTTGTCTTTGAACGAATAGCTCACCACCATCGCGATGGGGATGATCATCAGAACAAAGATCAATAGCATCGTCGGCGAGAGATAGCCGTACGGGACAGCACGCCGCACGGGGAAAGGCCGCGTCCTTCCCCGTCGGCCCGCGGAGGTTTCCGTCGCCGGCATCGCGGCTCCCGGTATGGCCGCGCGGTCGAGTTTCGCAGTCTTCATCGATGTCTCCTTGGCTCGGGGGCCACGCCGCACGGCCGGCGCGGCCCACGATGTACTTCAAGCTCAGAGCACCGGCGCCCAGGACTGTTGCGCGTTGCTGAGAGCGTCGTCGACACTCTGCTTGCCGGTGAGCACGAGCTGTAGCTGGTCATCGAAGCTGCGCATGAGGTCTTCGGACTTCGGCAACCCCACGAACTCGTTGGCGGGATACCCCGCCTTGTAGATGTCGAAGGCCGTCTTGATCAGCGGGTCACTCGTGCTGAAGTCCGGCTCGGCCGTCTTGTTGCCCGGGAAACCGTTCGCCAACGTGCTCAGCTGCGCGTTCGCCTGCTGGCTCAGCAGGAACTGGACCAGCTTGAACGCCTCGGCCTTGTGCGCCGAGGACTCGGCGACGCCGATGCCCCACGACGCGTACGGGATGCCGCGCTTGCCGGTGTAGCCGTCCTCGGCCGGGATCGGCACCACGGTGAAGTTCAGGTCCGGATTGTTCTTCTTGATCAGCGTGACGTGAGCCAGGGAATCGATCACCATGCCGACCTGACCGGTGGTGAACTTCTCGACCTTGTCCTGCTCTTTCATGGTGAGGGCTCCGGGCGCGATGACGCCCGCGTCGTTCAGGCTCTTGACGTACTCCACGGTGCTCTTGACCCCTGGGCCGGTCAGATCGGGCTTCCCGTCCTGGGTGAGCATGCTGCCTCCCGATGCCCACAGCCATGACATCACGTCGTTCTGGACGCCGTTGGGAACGGCGGTGTCGAGTGGCAGGGCCCAGCCCTTGACGTTGCCCCCGAGCGCGCTGATCTTCGTGGCCGCCGCCAAGAACTGCGTGCGCGTGCTCGGAGGCGTCGTGACCCCCGCCTTCGAGAGCAGATCGTTGTTGACGAACAGGGGATAGACGAAGTTCACCACGGGAATCATGTAGGTCTTCCCCTTGACCTGTATCTGGCTCGCGAGCTGGCTTGAGTCGTACTTCGCGTCCGCCATGAGCGCGGACAGGTCAGCGATGGCACCCTGCTTGGCGAAGTCGCTCACCCACGCACCGTCGAGGCCCACGACATCAGGCAGTGTCCTCGACGCCGCTCCGGACACCAGCTGCTGCTTCGTGGACGCGTACGGGCCACTCAACAGCTTGACCTTGATGGTCGGGTTCTGTGCCGTGAAATCCGACATGAGCTTGTCGAACGATCCCGCCGGGAGCTCCGGCGCCCACCACTGCGCGAACTCCAGCGTGACGGTCCCGTCCCCGCTTGATCCCGCGCTTGATCCCGCGTCAGAGCCGCACCCCACGGCCGCAGCACCGATCATCGCCGCCGCCATCACCCCGAGTAGTCGCCTCGTCCGGCCTTGCAACCGGGTGCCGTCTCCGATCATCGCGAACTCCTTCGTGCCGAGGTGTTACCGCTCTTTGCTGGTTTCCGCCACATTAACAACGTGTGACGTGGTTCAACAAGACCGAGTAACGCAAAATCCGGCTAGAAACCGCATAGTTGGGGCCAGCACAGACCAGAGGATGCGCTTGAGCGCAGGAGACTCCCGGCATCTGACTCTGGGTTGGCGGCATCCTGCCCGAAAGATGCGAGATCATGCTGTATTCTGCTGTTCTAAGCCTGCAGAACGTCTTCGTTGCGTTCGTCCGTAGTACAACTACCGCAGAGATGGGAGGGCCAGTGGCCCTAGACGAACAGGACCGGCAGCGTCGCCTACCTGCAGGACGTAAAGCCCAGTTGGCGGCATACGTCGCAGAGACCGGTCAGGTCACGGTCAGTGCTCTCGCGGAGCGCTTCGGCGTCTCCATCGATACGATCCGGCGGGACTTGGACCAGCTTAGCGCCGACGGCGTCTTGGTCCGCACCTATGGCGGAGCGGTCAGTCAGTCGACCCATTCCCGGGTCGACCGGGCCGTGGATGTGCGGCTCACCATGGAGGAACGCGAGAAGGAGAAGATCGCGGTACTCGCCGCGTCGTTGGTCGAGGACGGGTCGATCATCATGATCAACGGTGGAACGACCACTCTTGCCGTAGCCCGGAGCCTGCGCAACCATCGCGACCTGACGGTAGTGACGAACAATCTGCTCGTACCCCCGGCGCTGCCGCCCTCGGCCGTCCGCGACATGTACGTCTTCGGCGGCGCGGTCCGCACTCTCACGCTGGCCACCGTCGGCCCTGTCAGCTTCCGGGCTTCCGACGGAAGCGAGCTGGACATCAGCTGCGATCTGGCGTTGATCGGGGTCGGTGCCGTTTCTGCGGTCGCCGGGTACACGACGAGCAACCTCGCCGAGGCGGCGATGATGCGAGAGATGATCTCTCGGGCGGCGCGCGTGGCGATCCTGGCCGACTCGTCCAAGTTCGGTCGCCGGCTCTTCGCCCAGGTGTCCGAGCTTGGGGGTGCCGACTACCTCGTCACAGACTCCACCCCACCGCCTGATCTTTTGGACGCGCTGGCGGAGAACGAGGTGGAGCTGGTCACGCCGGAGACGCCTGAAGGCGTCCCTGAAGCCGATCACCAAGATCCCGGGTAACCTTCCCCATTCGGACGCGCCCGCCGGCATGGGCCGGTGCGTCGTCGGCGATGTGCGCGCAGCGCCGGGCTTCGAAGGCGGCCCGCCTCACCGCCAAAGCCGGTCCAAGGGGTGGAACGTGATCAGCGGCAAGGCGCGTAGCGATCTGATCGCCTGTACGAAGTAAGGTCCTGTGGCAGGATGATCGGCATGCCCGCCAAACGCCCGCCCGTCCCGCTCTCCCGGGAGCGCATCATCGACGCGGCCCTGCACATCGCCGACGGCCAGGGGCTGCGCCGCCTCACCATGCGGCGGCTCGGCGACGCCCTCCAGGTGGAGGCGATGGCCATCTACCATCACCTCCCCCGCGGCAAGGAGGCCCTGATGGACGCTCTGGCCGAGCATGTCACCACGATCGAGGTGGACTCGGGCGGACAGACCTGGCAGGAGATCGCCAGGGACTGGGCGCGGGCGGGCCGGGCTGCCCTGCTCGAACATCCGGGCGTGCTGGCGCTGGCGCTGACCAAACCGCCGAAGGGCATGGCCCTGGCGACGATCGCCAACCAGGTGGAGCGCCTCCGCGAAGCCGGTCTGGACGACCCGTCGGGCGCGGTGCGCACCCTCAGGGCGTACATGTTCGGCAGTGTCGCGGTGGAGGTGCAGCGCTCGGGCTGGGCGGATCCGGACGCCACCGTGGAACACGCCCGGGTGGAGTCCGGCGAGGAGGACTTCGAACGCGGGCTCGACGCGGTCCTAGCCGGTCTAGCCCGGTCGAATGGGTTGTAACCACTCATTTACCGGAACGACGGCGTGTCGCGCTTGGGCTGTTATCATCCGTCGGGCAGTCTTGTGCCGCAGATCACATACGGCAAGGCTTGCCAACTGGACCGGTTGAAATCGTCCCAACGGGCTATGTCCTGACCGAGTGACCTACCGCACACTGGTGTAGTCCACAGCAGCATGTCCAACCAAGCGCTCGTCCCCCGTCCAGCTGAGGGATCCGTCCAACGAGCGACCCGAGATAGACACGGAGCCCCGGCGATGTGCCCTCATGACCCGTCTTGTCCGAGCGCGGAAGCGAAGGATCGAGAAGCCGCCAGAACCGTCGCGGCCCACCCCGAGCAGGGGTGGAGCTTGCTTTGCAATGGTGTCGTCCTGTTTGAGGACACCGGCGAGTTGCTTCCGAACGGCGTCGTCATCGCCCCGCACCGGCCGACCGATCTGGCGAGCAGCGCGGCCTGACCCGCTCCGCCAGCCACCGGGCCACCTCCGCGCCCACCCGGGCCGGCTCCCTCTTGAGATCGTGACCCTCCCCGGCCAGCACCACGAGCCGGTCCGCGTCCGCCTCGGCGGGCACCCCGAACGGATCCCGGTCGCCGTTCACCACCAGCACCGGCACCCCGGCCGCGCGCAGCTCATCGGCCCGGGATCGCTCCGGCTTGCCCGGCGGGTGCAGCGGGAAGGCCAGCGCCACCACCCCCTCCGCTCCGGCCTCCCGCGCCGTACGGCAGGCGACCCTGGCCCCGTTGCTGCGCCCGCCCTGGACCAGCGGCAACCCCGGTAGCCGCGCGCGCAGAGCGCCGATCAGCGCCAGCCAGGCCTCGTCCTGCCTGGCGGCCGGTCCTGGCGCCCGCGCCCCGCGCAGCCGGAACGGCTGGACCACCCGGGCCACACTCACGCCCGCTTCCAGCGCCACATCCCGTACCGCCAGCAAGTCGGGCGCGTCCACTCCCCCGGCCGAGCCATGGGTGAGCGCCAGCACCAGCCAGGGCGACTCCGCCACGTCGATCTCCAGCCGCCCCGGCCCATACGGCGTCTCGACCTCCATACCCGGACGCTACCGTGTTCATGGCCGCGCCTTCGGCACGGCGGCTCGGCCGCTTTCAGCCTGTGTCTTCCCTCGTCTCTCCGGTCGCTACGCTCCCTGCGTTCCTCAGTCCAGACACAGGCGCGGCCGAGCGATCCCCCTCGGGCATTACACGGGCGTCGTCCGAATGGAGGATGACGTCATGGCGCGGGTGTGCCAGATTTGACTACGTGCCGGACACATCATTGCCACGTGAAGATCTGCGAGCCACCCTCGAAGCGCGCCGGGACCTCGGTCCTGAGTATGAGGACGCGCTCGTCGACTCGTTTTTGGAGAAACTTGACAGTGAGATCACCGCGCGGGTGCGCGCGGAGGTCGCGGTTCACCAGAGCAAAGCGGGCGTGAAGCCACCCAAGCCCGACAATTCACACATCCCGGTGGCGCTGGGCTCGCTCGGCATCGCCATCCCGCTGACGGCGATCGCGGCCGGCAACGCGGGCACCCCTGGCCTGTTCCTGGCCTGGGGTGGCATCGTCCTGATCAACTTGGCCTACGCGCTGGGCCGCCGCCGGAACTAGGGGCGGTCGTACCGCTGCCTGACCTGGGCGGCGAGCGTGTCGTCCGCGTGCTCGAACCCGTATCGCCAGACGGTTTCCGCGTCGCCGTCCCGGCCGCGCAGCGGCAGCGTGCGCGCCAGCAGCTCGATGGCCAGCGCGGCGGTGTCGGCGTCGGGCCCGGCCTCGACGGCGGCGGCGAACTCCGCGCAGGCCATCTCCAGGTGGGCGATGCCCAGCAGCACCCGCAACCGCGGCGCGTCCGTCACCTCCAGCACCTGGAGCACCACATCGGCGGCCTCGTCCGGCCGGCTGTCCGCCAGCAGATCCTCGGCCATGCGCTCGGCCACCACCGCGAGCCCGAGCGCCGCCTGGGCCCGATCGTGCGCGCCCTCGGTGGTCGCCAGCTCCGCGAAGAGCTCGGCGGCGGCGTCCAGCTCGCCCGCCTCGTAGAGACGGCGGGCCTGGTCGATCTGCCGCACCTGATCGGCACGAGGGTCGATGGCCGTCATGAGGGGGGCCTCCACTGCCGATCTCAGCCGGAAAAGGATCACGAGGATCCTAGCCTTCCGGGCGGCGATCCGCCCCCAGACATGCCAAACGGTTCAGTCCTCGTACGCCTCCAGCGGCGGGCACGCGCACACCAGGTTCCGGTCCCCGTAGGCCTGGTCGATCCGGCGCACCGGCGGCCAGTACTTCTGCTCCCGCAGGGACGCGACCGGGTAGGCCGCCTCGGTCCGGCTGTAGGCGTGCGTCCAGGTGTCGGCGGTGACGCTGTCGGCGGTGTGCGGCGCGTTCCGCAGCGGGTTGTCGTCCCGCTCGTACGCCCCTGACCCGACCTTGTCGATCTCCCCCTTGATCGCGACCATGGCGGTCACGAACCGGTCGAGTTCGGCCAGGTCCTCGCTCTCGGTGGGTTCGATCATCAGCGTGCCCGCCACCGGGAAGGACATGGTCGGCGCGTGGAACCCGTAGTCGACCAGCCGTTTGGCCACGTCGTCCACGGTCACGCCGGTCTCCTTGGTGATCTTCCGCAGGTCCACGATGCACTCGTGGGCGACCAGGCCGTCCCGCCCCGTGTACAGCACCGGGTAGTGCGGCGCGAGCCGTACGGCCAGGTAATTGGCCGACAGGATGGCCTGCTCGGTGGCCGCCTTGAGCCCTTCGGCGCCCATCATCCGCACGTACGCCCAGGAGATCGGCAGGATGCCCGCCGACCCGTACGGCGCCGCGCTGACCGCCCCCACGCCACGCCCGGGCAGGTATGGCGCCAGATGCGCCTTGACCGCCACGGGACCGACGCCGGGCCCGCCGCCCCCGTGCGGGATGCAGAACGTCTTGTGCAGGTTGAGATGGGACACGTCCGCCCCGAACTCGCCGGGCTTGGCCAGCCCGACCAGCGCGTTGAGGTTGGCCCCGTCCACGTACACCTGGCCGCCCGCGTCGTGCACCCGGGCGCAGATGTCCGCGATGGCCTCCTCGAACACGCCGTGCGTGGACGGATAGGTCACCATGATCGCCGCCAGCGCCTCCCGGTGCTTGCCGATCTTGGCGTCCAGGTCGGCGAGGTCCACGTTGCCGTCCTCGTCGCAGGCCACCACGACCACCCGCATCCCCGCCATGACCGCGCTGGCCGCGTTGGTGCCGTGCGCCGAGGACGGGATGAGGCAGATGTCCCGCCCGAGGTCGCCCCGCGCGTGATGGTAGGCGCGAATCGCCAGCAGCCCGGCGAACTCGCCCTGCGACCCGGCGTTGGGCTGGAGCGAGACGGCGTCGTAGCCGGTCACCTCCGCCAGCCAGCCCTCCAGCGTCTCGATCAGGGCGGCGTATCCGGCGGCCTGGTCGACCGGCGCGTACGGGTGGATCCCGGCGAACTCCGGCCAGGTGACGGGCTCCATCTCGGTGGTCGCGTTGAGCTTCATCGTGCACGACCCGAGCGGGATCATCGACCGGTCCAGCGCGATGTCCTTGTCCTGCAATTTCCGCAGATAGCGCAACATGGCGGTCTCGGAGCGGTGGCTGTGGAACACCGGATGCGTCAGGAAGTCCGAGGTCCGCTCCAGACCTTCCGGAAGCGCCTCCGGGCTCCCCGCCACCGCGGGCACTCCGAAAGCCTCCCAGACCGCCTCCAGATGCCCGTATGTGGTCTTCTCATCACAGGACACGCCAACCTGGTCCGCGTCCGCCAGGCGCAGGTTGACGCCCCGCTCGCGGGCCGCCGCGACGACCTCCGCCGCCCGGCCGGGCACCCGGGCCAGCACGGTGTCGAAGAACTCCGCGTGCGCCAGCTCGACCCCGCCCGCCCGCAGCCCCTCCGCCAGCAGGGCCGCGTGCCCGTGCACCCGCCTGGCGATCCGGCGCAGCCCGTCGGGGCCGTGGTAGACCGCGTACATGGCGGCCAGCACGGCCAGCAGCACCTGCGCGGTGCAGATGTTGCTGGTCGCCTTCTCCCGCCGGATGTGCTGCTCGCGCGTCTGCAGGGCCAGCCGGTAGGCCTGCCGCCCGTCCGCGTCCAGCGACACCCCGACCAGCCGGCCGGGCAGCTGCCGCTGCAGCCCCTCCCGGACGGCCAGGTAGGCGGCGTGCGGCCCGCCGTACCCGAACGGGACGCCGAAGCGCTGCGAGGAGCCGATCGCGATGTCGGCGCCGAGCGCGGCGGGGGTTTCGAGCAGCGTCAGCGCGAGCAGGTCGGCGGCGGCGACAACCAGCGCGCCCGTCGCGTGCGCCCGCTCGGACAGGTCACGGAAGCCGGCGACCCGGCCGCTCGCCCCCGGATACTGCACCAGCACCCCGAAACACTCGGGCAGCTCCCCATCGAGATCGGCTTCGACCAGTTCGATGCCCAGCGGCTCGGCGCGGGTGGCCAGCACGGCCTTGGTCTGCGGCAACGCGTCGGCGTCCACCACGAACACCGCGCTCTTGGCCTTGGACACCCGCCGGGCCAGCGTCATCGCCTCGGCGGCGGCGGTGCCCTCGTCGAGCAGCGAGGCCCCGGCCACGTCCAGCCCGGTCAGGTCGGTGATCACCGTCTGGAAGTTGAGCAGCGCCTCCAGCCGCCCCTGCGAGATCTCCGGCTGGTACGGCGTGTACGCCGTATACCACCCCGGATTCTCCAGCACGTTCCGCAGCACCACGCCCGGCGTGATCGTGTCGAAGTAGCCCAGCCCGATCATCGAGGTCAGCACCTGGTTGCGGGCGGCGAGCTCCCGCAGCTCGGCCAGGGTCTCGAGCTCGCTCGACGCGGCCGGCAGGTTCAGCGGATCGGTGGTCCTGATGGCCTTCGGGACGGCCACGGCGACCAGGTCCTCGGTGGTGGCGTATCCGACGGCGGCCAGCATGCGCGCCTGGTCGGCGGCGGAAGGACCGATATGACGAGCGGCGAACTCGGAGTGAACAGTCATGACAGGGGCCTCCAGCGGCGTCGAGACCAGCGCGCCCGGCCTGAAACCGGTCGCTCTGCGGGTCTCCCCCTCTGTCATCGGACCTGAGAGCTTCACCGAGCCCTGATGAGGCGCCCGGCTTTCCCCTTCGGTGCGGCCGCCTGGCTGGACGGCACGGCTTTCCAGAGTCGCCTCGCCCGTGCGGTACCGGTTGCCTGAGAGATTCCGGGGAGGGTTGCTCCTTCGGCGCCCCTCCTACTGGATGTGGAAGGGACTCTCCCGCACAAGGTCGTCGGCTCGTACCAGACTACCGCCACCCGGCCGGGATGCTCTCAACCGGTCTTGCGGGCGCGTCGTCGCTGCGCCAGTTCGTCGGAGGGGTGGTCGGCCTCAGGCGGAAGGCCGACCTCCGCGCGTTCCCCCGGCAGCTCCGCGAGCGATCCCTCGACTTCGCGCCACACGCGCCCGAGCGCGATCCCGAACACGCCCTGCCCGCCCTGCAGCAGGTCGATGACCTCGTCGGCCGAGGTGCACTCGTAGACGCTCACCCCGTCGCTCATGAGGGTGATCTGGGCCAGGTCGTTGACGCCGCGCTCGCGCAGGTGGTGGACGGCGGTGCGGATCTGCTGGAGCGACACCCCGGTGTCCAGGAGGCGTTTGACGACCTTGAGCACGAGGATGTCGCGGAAGCTGTACAGCCGCTGGGAGCCGGAGCCCTGCGCGGCTCTTATGGTCGGCTGGACCAGGTCGGTGCGAGCCCAGTAGTCGAGCTGGCGGTAGGTGATCCCGGCCGCCGAACACGCCGTGGGGCCACGGTAGCCGATGTCGTCGGCGACGGCCGCGGGCCGCTCGTCGAACAGCAAGCCCTGCTCACCGGCGCGTTCCCGCGCCGACTCGCGCTGAGCCGGATCATGCCCGGCCGTCTTACCCTCGCCGCTGCTGACCGCCACTGCGGACCTCCGGCTTTCTCTCATCCCACGGCCTGATCTGGGGGTTCTTGAACTACAACCGTGGTTTCCCTTGCACGGTAGGACTGGCGCCAGCCTCAGTCAACGACCTCGATCGGCGCGTCGTGAAGCCGAAATATCGACCGATCTCAACCGGCACGGCCGAAGTCCTCCGGCGTGATGTTGTCCAGGAACTCGCGGAACTTCTCCACCTCGTCCTCCTGGTCGTCGGGCATGCTGACCCCCGCCTCGCGGACCACGTCCTCGCTGGCGAAGATCGGCGTGTGGGTGCGCAGCGCCAGCGCGATCGAGTCCGAGGGCCGCGCGCTGACCTCTACGCCGTTGGAGAACACCAGGTCGGCGAAGAAGATCCCGTCACGCAGCGCGACGATGTTCACGGTGCGCAACTGGATGTCGAGCGCGTCCAGCACGTCCCGGAACAGATCATGGGTGAGCGGCCGTGGCGGTGGGTCCTCTGCCTGTGCCAGCGCGATCGCGGTCGCCTCGGTCATGCCGATCCAGATCGGCAGGTACCGATCACCGTTCGCCTCCTTCAAGAGGACGATCGGCTGGTTCGAGGGCATCTCAACGCGGACCCCCACGACCTCCATCTGCAACACGGGCGACTCACTCTCCGGGATGCGGCATATATCACCAGGCATTCAACGTAACACCCGAGAGCGACAGGCGTTGTCAGCGGCCGAGAACGCCACGAACACTGCCATTAAGCAGCGCGGCGTGCAAACGCAGGAGAAGTCCGGAGATTTCGCGTGCGGATTCCTCGGCGTGGTCGAGAGATCCGGGCGCGCGGCGGCGCAGCAGCGGCGCCACGGCCTGCTCCAGCAGCCCGGCCTCGCGCTCGGCGGCGGCTTTTACCGCGCGCAGATGCCGCGCGTGCAGCCCGAACCTGGCCAGCCGCCCCACGCTGCGCGCCACATCGAGCGCGTCGGCGTCGTAGCGCCGCGCGCCGGGCGGGATGAGGCCGTAGTCCTCCAGCTCGGCCAAGGTCTCCTCGTCGATCTCGGCCGCCGCCAGCAGCTCCTCCCGGCTGAGCCGGACCGGCGGCGTCTCGGCGCCGACGGCGCGCGGGCCCGGCGGGCCGGCCAGCTGGTCCTTGATCACCCGCAGCGGCAGGTACTGGTCGCGCTGGGCGGTCAGGATGAACCGCAGCCGCTCGACGTCGGTGTGGGTGAACTTCCGGTATCCGGACGGGCTGCGCTGGGGCTCGATCAGCCCCTCCCCCTCCAGGAACCGGATCTTGGAGATCGTGACGTCGGGGAACTCCCCCTGCAGCAGGGCGAGCACCTCCCCGATGCTCATATGCGCCCTGATCGCCTCAGCGGCCATACGGGCTCACCCCCTTCTCACCCAGCGATCACGGTCCTCCCGGGCCGCGGGTGAGGAACACCAACCGGAATTTACCGATCTGCACCTCGTCGCCCCCCGCCAAGGGGAACTCCTCGATGCGCTCCCTGTTGACGTAGGTGCCGTTGAGGCTGCCCACGTCCCGGGCGGTGAACTGGCCGCCGCGCCGGTAGAACTCGGCGTGCCGCCGGGACACGGTCACATCGTCCAGGAAGATGTCGCTCTCCGGGTGGCGACCCGCCGTGGTGAGGTCGCTGTCGAGCAGGAACCGGCTGCCCGCGTTCGGCCCGCGCATCACGACCAGCAGCGCGGTGCCCGGCGGCAGCTGCTCGACCGCGGAACGATCCGGCAGCAGCGTCTGCCCGGTCGCCTCGTCCACGGCCTCAAGGGAGATCGTCGAGGTCGTGTCCGGCACCACCTGGTGCGCGGGCGGGCTCAGCGGCGAACCGCATCGAGAGCAGAAACGGGCATCCTCGGGGTTGGGGTGACCGCACTGCGTGCAGTAGACGCTGGGCATCGAACGGCTCGGCCTCTCTCACGACTTGCTCAAAACTGCGAATGCCGAAACTTACGCTGATCAGACACGAAGGTCAAGGCAGGCACGCTGGACATTGACTACCCAACGCTACCGTCAGGCACGGTCCAAGGTCCATGCCGCCACACCATCATCATCCGCCAGGGGTTCAGGTTATCGTTTCAGGCGGATCCGGCGGCCCGCTCGACGACTAGAGCCCATCGTTCGATCAGTGTTTGGGCCGTGTCCACGTCGTGTCCCTCGGCCCACAGGTGGGTGACGGCCTCGGCCGGGTCGGGCAGCACCATGACCCAGCTGCCGTCCTCCTCGACGATCCTGACGCCGTCGGTGGTGTCCAGGCGGCGGCCCTCGGCGGCCTCCACGACCGAGCGCATGACCGCGCCCTTGTGCGCCCACGGCGTGGGGATGGTGCGTTTGAGGAGTTTGGCCTCGGGGATGCGGGCGTCGATCTGGCTGAGCGAGAGCCGGGTCCTGGCGACCAGGCCGAGCAGGCGCAGGAAGACGGCCAGGCCGTCCACGGTGGGCCCGAACTCGGGCACCACGAAGCCGCCCCTGCCGTCACACGCGAAGATCATCTCCGGGTGGGTGGCGGCGCTGGTGAGCGCGTCGACGCCGGTGGCCGTCCAGTCCACGTGCACGCCGTGGAAGCGGCACACCATCTCGGCCACCCGGGTCGTGGTGACCGGCAGCGCCACCCTGCCGCCCCTGCGCTCGGCGGCGACCAGGTCCAGCACGACCAGCAGGGCACGCTCCTCGCTGATCAGGTGGCCCAGCTCGTCGACCAGCGAGACCCGCTCCCCCACCGGGTCGAACCTGACCCCGAAGGCGGCCCTGGACGAGCCGACCAGCTCCGACAGGCGCTGCAGGTCGCGGCGGCGCTCGGCCAGCGTCTCGGTCGGGGAGGCGTCGTCCAGCCGGTTGTTGACCGTGAGCACGCCGACGCCGACCCGGCCGAGCAGGCTCGGCAGCACCAGCGAGGAGGTGCCGCCGGCGCAGTCCACCACGACCTTCATCTCGGCGTCCTTGACGCCGGTCATGTCCACGCAGCGGAGCAGCTCGCGGGCGTAGGTGTCCACGGCGCGGGCCGGGAAGGTGAGCTCGGCGATCTCGCCGGGGAAGGCCCGGCGGTACTCCTGGCGGGAGAAGACGCGTTCCAGCTTGCGCTGGGCGCCCGGGGACAGGTCGGCGCCGGTGTCGTCCAGGAAGACGATGTCGACGCTCTGCGGGTCCCCGGCGGTGGTGCGCAGGGTGATGCCGCCGCGCACGTTCTCCCGGGAGGTGTGGAAGCGGGCCACCGGCATGGCGGCGGCCTCCAGGTCCAGCACGTTGATGGCGCTGGAGTTGAGCGCGCTGATCACGGCGCGTTTCAGCGCGCGGGCCGCCCGGGAGGCGTCCCTGGAGGTCACCACCGTGTCGCCCTTGCTGAGCGTCGTCGCGTACGCGCTGGCCAGCCGCACGCACAGCTCCGGGGTGATCTCGACGTTGACCAGGCCGGAGACGCCGCGCGGCCCGAACAGGCTGCGCTGGCCGCGGGACTCCCAGATGACGCTGGTGTTGACCACCGCCCCGGCCTCGACCGTCTTGAACGGGTAGATCTTCACGCCGGACGACACGTACGCCTCCGACTCGATCACGCACTCGTCGCCGACGACCGCGTTCTCCTCGATCCTGGCGCCCGTCATCACGTCGGTGTTCTTGCCGATCACGCAGCCGCGCAGGTGGGCGGCCGGGCCGACGTACACGTTGTCGTGCACCACCGCCCGGTGCAGGAACGCGCCCTCCTTGACCACCGCGTTGCTGCCGAGCACGGTGTATTCGCGCAGTTCCGCCCCGGCTTCGACCTTGGCGTAGTCGCCGATGAACAGCGGGCCCTTGAGCACCGCGTCCGCGTCGACGGAGGCGCCCTCGGAGACCCAGACGCCGGGGGACAGCTCGAAGGCGTCGTCGAAGTCGACCTTCACCCGGCCCTCCAGCACGTCGGCCTGGGCCTTGAGGTAGCTCTCGTGGGTGCCGACGTCCTCCCAGTAGCCGTCGGCGACGTAGCCGAACAGGCGGGCGCCGCGGGCCAGCAGCTTGGGGAAGACGTGCGCGGACCAGTCCACCGACTCGCCGGGGGCGACCTCGTCCAGGACGCTGGGTTCCATGACGTAGATGCCGGTGTTGACGGTGTCCGAGAAGACCTGCCCCCAGGTGGGCTTCTCCAGGAAACGCTGGATCCTGCCGTGGTCGTCGACGATGATGATGCCGAATTCGAGCGGGTTGGGGACCCGTTTGAGGCCGATGGTGACCAGGGCGCGGTTCTCGCGGTGGAACCTGAGCATGTCGGTCAGGTCGATGTCGGTGAGGGCGTCGCCGGAGATGACCAGGAAGCGGTCCTCGCGGAGCTTGTCGGCGGCGTTCTTGACGCTGCCGGCGGTGCCGAGCGGGGTCTCCTCGGTGGCGTAGTGGAGGTTCATGCCGAGCTCGTCGCCGTCGCCGAAGTAGTTGCGGATCAGCGCGGCCAGGAACTGCACGGTCACCACGACCTCGGTGAAACCGTGCTTCCTGAGCAGGCGGAGCACGTGTTCCATGATCGGGCGGTTGATCACCGGCAGCAGGGGTTTGGGCTGGTTGGCGGTCATCGGGCGCAGCCGGGTGCCCTCCCCGCCCGCCATCACCACGGCCTTCACGCCAATCCCACCTTCATCGGGACGCACGTGCGAGCCTGCGCACCTGCACCACGTACAGCACCCCCGCCCACCAGTACAGACCCGTACCCCAGATGACGAAGGCCCACCCGAATATCGCGCATATCTCCGCGTACCAGCCGGGGTGCGCGGCCAGGAACAGCAGGGGGAACGCGTACATCAGGTTGGCGGTGGCGGCCTTGCCGAGGAAGTGCACCGGGAGGGCGGGGCCGTAGCCGAGGCGGCGCAGGATCGGGACCATGCAGAGCAGCAGCAGGTCGCGGGCGAGGACCAGGGCGACCAGCCACCAGGGGATGATCTCGCGCAGCAGCAGGCCGGCCAGGGTGGCCAGGATGTAGAGGCGGTCGGCGGCCGGGTCGATCAGCCGGCCGAGCCTGCTGGTCTGGTTCCAGGCCCGGGCCAGCTTGCCGTCCAGCCAGTCGGAGAATCCGGCGACCATCAGCAGCGCGACGGCCCAGCCGTCGGCTTTGGGGCCGAGTACCAGCCAGAGGAACACCGGCACGCCGAGCAGGCGCAAAAAGCTCAGCAGATTCGGAATGGTCCAAATCCGGTCCTCGGCGGTGTCCACGATCCAGACCCTACATGCGCGCCGCGCGGCCCCGGCGGGCGCTCCGGTCAGGGCCGGGTGGGCCGGAAGTCGGCGTCCACCAGCCCGAGCCGGTGCGCGACCACGGCCGCCTGGGTGCGGTTGCGCAGGTCCAGCTTGTCCATCACGGCGGCCACGTGGGTCTTGACGGTGGTGACGCCCAGGTGCAGCCGCTCGCCGATCTCGCCGTTGGACAGGCCGATCCCGACCAGCGTGAGCACCTGGAGTTCCCGCTCGGTGAGCGAGGGCGGCACCCGGAGGTGCCCGTCCTCGGCGGCCAGCGCCCGGGCCGCCACCCGGCGCAGCACCGAGGCGGCCAGCAGGGGCTCGCCCTGGGCGGCCCGCCTGACCGCCTCCACCATCCGGTCCGGCGGGTCGTCCTTGACCAGGAAGCCGAGCGCGCCCGCGCGCAGCGCCGCGTAGACGTTCTCGTCCTCGGCGAACGTGGTCAGCACCACGATCCGGGTGCCCGGCCGCGCCGCCAGGATCCGCCGGGTGGCCTCAAGACCGTCCACCCGCGGCATGCGCAGATCCATCAGCACCACGTCGGGCCGATGCCGTTCCGCCTCCTGTACGGCCTGCGCCCCGTCGGCCGCCTCCGCGCAGACGGTCATGTCCCCGGCGGCCTCCAGCGTCATCCGCACCCCGGCCCGCACCAGCGCCTGGTCGTCGGCGACCACGATCCTGATCATCGAAGGCTCCCCTTGGCGAAGCGGGTGACCGCGCAGTCCCAGTCGGAGCCCTGCTCGGGCAGCGCGAACGCCGCCGCCAGCCGCCAGCCGCCGTCGGGCAGCGGCCCCGCGGTCAGCCGCCCGCCGAGGGCGTGGGCGCGTTCCCGCATGCCCGCGATGCCCTGGCCGGAGGACGGCAGCATCGGCACCGCGCCGCCCGCCGCGTTGCGCACCTCCACGGTGAGCTCTCGTCGGAGCTCGTGGTCGTGCACCTCCACCCGCACCCGGGCCGGCGCGCCGGGTCCCGCGTGTTTGAGCACGTTGGTGAGGCCCTCCTGGACGATCCTGGCCGCCGAGGCGCGGGCCACCAGCGGGGCGACGGCCACCTCGGGGGCGATCTCCAGCGCCACCTCCAGGCCCGCTCCCGCCATCCGGGCGGCGGCGTCGCGCATCACGTCCTCGGGGTCGCCGACGGGGAGTTCGGCGCCGGGGGCGCGCAGCACGGTGAGCAGGCCGCGCAGGTCTTCGAGGACCTGGTGGCCGGTGGCGCGGATGTCGGCCAGGGCTTCGGCGGCGGGGCCGGTGGCGCCGGCGTACTCGGCCGCTCCGGCGCGCAGCACCATGGCGCCGACGTGGTGGGCGACGATGTCGTGCACCTCGCGGGCGATGCGCTCCCGCTCGGCCAGGCGGTCCGATCTGGCGCGTTCCGCGGCCAGCTCGACTTCGCGTCTGGTGGCGGTGCGCCGTACCCGGACGAAAGCGCCGATCGCGGCCGGGGCCGCGACCATCGTGGCGAGCACGAGCAGCCACCAGAACGTCACCTCCGCGCCCGCGCCCACGGCGGTGAGCAGGGTGACCACGCAGGTGAGCGCGGACGCGGCGAGCAGCCATCGCCAGGTGACCTGGCTGGCGAAGACGCCGAGCGCGATGAACAGCAGCACCTGGAGGCTGGCCGCGGCGTCGGGGGCGCGACCGGCCGCGACGAGCAGCAGGGCGCTCTCCAGCAGCAGCACCGCCCCCGGCAGCCAGCGGACCACGCCGAGCGCGAGGCCGGACAGCACCGCGAGCAGGCCGATCCCCCAGGCGTGCAGCTCCGCCTCCGGCCAGTTCGCCCAGGTGCCGAGCACCGCGAACGAGACTCCGCCGCCGGCGAGCAGGATGTCCAGGACGGGCGAGCGTTCCTCCCCGTCCGGTACGGCGGCCGACTGGCTGCGCAGGTAGCGGCCGATGGCGACGGGGACGCCGATGATGCCGAAGGTGTAGAAGAGCACGCTGCCGGTCGGGGCCGCGCCGGAGGCCAGGTGGATCGCGGTGGCGGCGCAGGCCAGCGCGGCCACCGGCAGCGTCCACGTCCAGTCGCGCGTCCTGGCCAGCGCCCCCGCCGTGAGGGCGAGCAGGATCTGCAGGCCGTCGAGGATTCCCGCGCCCACGCCGTCGAGGGCCACCAGCAGGAGGGCGAGGAAAATCGCCACCGGACCCGGCATCCGGCGGGCCAGGCCGAGCGGCAGCCCGGCGGCCAGCACGACCACGACCGTGAGCCAGCCCGGAATGTCAGGACCGCCCCAGGACTGGTAGGTCAGGGCGCACAGCGCGACCCCGGCCACCGCCAAGAGAAAGTCCAGGGTGAATCCACGCCAACGCATGACAGAAACCGTATCCGTCCCGGTCACCACCGGGTTCCCGCGCAGGCATGGGACCCGATCCTTCAGATTCCGTATCCGTCCCAGTCATACGGAGTGCCTCTCCGACGCCCGACCCGATCCTCAGATTTCCGTATCCATCCCGGTCGGTAACGTGTTCTCCCTCACACTCGAAACCCCTGCGCATCCCCCGGTCAGCACGGCCTTCTCCTTCGTCCGGAGGAGGCGGGTCCTTCAAGTGGCCGGTGTCTCTGGCCGCTCGAACGTGGCCACCGGTGCCGTTCACCCCTTAGCGTGCGGGCCATGGCTAACGAACCAGCGCTCTTCTTCGGGCAGTTCATGCGCTCCCCCGCCATGATCGGCGCGATCGCCCCCAGCTCCCGGCGGCTCGCCACCGCGATCTCCGTCCCGATCCCCGAGGACGGCGACCCGGTCGTGGTCGAGCTGGGGCCGGGGACGGGCCCGTTCACCGCCGAGATCCAGCGGCGGCTCGGCGGCCGGGGGCGGCATCTCGCGGTGGAGATCAACCCCCAGCTGGCCAGCCACCTGTCCACCCGCCATCCCGGCGTGGAGCTGATCGTGGACGACGCCCGCAAACTCCCCGACCTGATGGCCGCGCGCCGGGCCGGGCAGGCCGACGTGATCATCAGCGGCCTGCCGTGGGCCGCGTTCGGGGTGAGCACCCAGGAAGCCCTGCTCAACGGGGTGCTGACTTCGTTGAAGCCGGACGGGGCTTTCACCATGTTCGCGTACGTGCACGCGCGGCGGCTGCCCCCGGCCGTCCGGATCAGGAAGGCCCTGCAGAGATCCTTCGAGGAGGTCGTGCTCGGCCGCACGGTGTGGCGCAACCTGCCCCCGGCGTTCGTCTACCACGCCAGGCGCCCTCGCCGTCCCGGAGTCTAGGATTGCTCGCCATGGACTTCACGCTTCCCGAGAGCGCCCAAGCCGTCCAGGCCGGGATCGCGGCCATCTGCGCGCGATACGACATGGACTACTGGCAGCGGTGCGAAGCCGAGAAGCGCTGGCCTGAGGAGGTCTGGGCCGAGCTGGCCAAAGGCGGCTGGCTCGGCTTGGCCGTACCCGAGGAATACGGCGGGGGCGGCCAGGGGCTGCTCGAACTGGCCGTGGCCACGGAGACGCTGTCCGCGTCCGGATCCGCCGGGGGTTCGGCCTTCACCTACGTGCTCACGCCCGGCTTCGGGGCGATGACGCTGGCCCGGCACGGCAGCCCCGCCCAGCGCGCCGCGCTGCTGCCCAAGCTGGCCACCGGCGAGATCGAGACCTGTTTCGCGCTCACCGAGCCCGACGCGGGCTCCAACGCGCTGGCGATCTCCACCTCCGCCCGCGCGGACGGCTCCGAGTATGTGATCAACGGCCAGAAGATCTGGATCACCGGCGTGCAGCGGGCCACCTGGATGCTCCTGGTCACCCGCACCATCCCCGCCGCCGAGGCGAAACCCCGCACCAGCGGCCTGACCGTCTTCCTGGTCAACGTCCCCGACGCCGTCGCCGCCGGGCAGCTGAGCTACCGCCCGATCCCCAAGATGGGCGCCAACACCACCCCGTCCAACATGGTCTTCCTCGACGACCTGCGCGTCCCCGCCGACGCGGTCATCGGCGAGGTGCACGGCGGCGCCGTCGTCCTGTGGGACATCCTCAACCCCGAACGGGTGCTCCTGGCCGCCTCCGCCCTCGGCGGCGCCGAGGTCGCCCTCCGGGTCGGCGTCGCGTACGCCAAGGAGCGCGAGGTCTTCGGCCGCCCGATCGGCTCCAACCAGGCGATCGCGTTCCCGCTGGCCCGGGTGAAGGCCAAGATCGAACTCGCCCGGCTGATGCTGTACAAGGCCGCCTGGCTGTTCGACCGGGGCCAGCCGTGCGGCACCGAGGCCAACATCGCCAAACTCTCGGCCTCGCAGGCCGCGTGGGAGGCGGCGGACGCGGCGTTCCAGACGCACGGGGGGATGGCGTACTCGCTGGAGTACCCGGTCGCCCGCCTGCTGAACGAGGCCCGCATCGGCAAAGTCGCCCCCGTCACCGAGGAACTCCTCCTGAACTACCTGGCCACCCAGGTCCTGGGACTCCCCCGCAGCTTCTGACGAACGTTTACCGCAGGTCGAGGGCGATGTCGACCAGCATGTCCTCCTGGCCGCCGACGAGGCCGCGGCGGCCCGCTTCCAGGAGCAGGCTCCGTACGTCGATCTCGTAGCGGGCGGCGGCGGTTTCCGCGTGCCGCAGGAAGCTGGAGTAGACCCCGGCGTAGCCCAGGGTGAGCGTTTCGCGGTCGACGCGCACGGGCCGGTCCTGTAGGGGCCGGACCAGGTCGTCGGCGGCGTCCTGGAGGGCGAACAGGTCGCATCCGTGCGACCAGCCGTCCAGCGTCGCGGCGGCGGCGAACGCTTCGAGGGGGCAGTTGCCCGCTCCGGCGCCGTGCCCGGCCAGCGAGGCGTCCACGCGGGTGGCGCCGGTCTCGACGGCGGCCAGCGAGTTGGCCACCGACAGCGACAGATTGTCGTGCGCGTGGATGCCGACCTCGGTGCCGGGATCGAGGACGTCACGGTAGGCGCGGACCCGTTCCCGGACGCCGCGTGGGGTCAGGTGCCCGCCCGAGTCGGTCACGTAGACGCAGTGCGCGCCGTAGGACTCCATCAGCGCGGCCTGCGCCGCCAGCGCGGCGGGTGCGGCCAGGTGGCTCATCATCAGGAACCCGGCCACGTCCATGCCCAGCTCCCGGGCGGTGGCGATGTGCTGCGCGGCGATGTCCGCCTCGGTGCAGTGGGTCGCGACCCGTACCGAGCGGACGCCCAGGGCGTGGGCGCGCTTGAGGTCGGCGACCGTGCCGATGCCGGGCAGCAGCAGCGTGGTGAGCCGGGCGGTGGTGATGCTCGCCGCGACCGCCTCGATCCACTCGGCGTCGGTGTGGCTGCCGGGTCCGTAGGTCAGGCTCGAACCGGCGAGCCCGTCGCCGTGGGCGACCTCGATCCCGTCGACCCCCGCCGCGTCGAGTGCGGCGGCGATCCTGGCGGCCTGGTCGGGGCGGAGGCGGTGGCGGGTGGCGTGCATGCCGTCGCGCAACGTCACGTCCTGGATGAACAGGGTCATGCGGTCTCCAAGGCGAGCCGTTCGCCGACGCGGAGCGCGGCGGAGGTCATGATGTCGAGGTTGCCGGCGTAGGCGGGCAGGTAGTGTCCGGCGCCCTCGACCTCGAGCAGGACGCTCACCTGGTGCGTGCCGCCGAAGGCGCGCATTTCGGTGATCTGCACGGGCTGCTTCAGCCGGTAGCCGGGGACGTAGTCGGCGACCTCGGCGACCGCGCGCTCGACGGCCTTCGTGATCCGCTGATCCGGGGCGTCGACCAGGCAGAGCACCGTGTCCCGCATGATCAGCGGCGGTTCCGCCGGATTGAGGATGATCACCGCCTTGCCGCGCCGCGCGCCGCCGACCGACTCGATCGCCCGCGCGGTGGTCTCGGTGAACTCGTCGATGTTCGCGCGGGTGCCCGGTCCGGCCGACCGCGACGCGATGGAGGCGACGATCTCCGCGTACAGCACCGGTGTCACCGCGGCGATGGCCGCGACGATCGGGATGGTGGCCTGCCCGCCGCAGGTGACCAGGTTCACCTCGGGCGCGCCGAGATGCCGGTCGAGGTTGACCGCCGGCACGACGAACGGCCCGTCCGCGGCCGGGGTCAGGTCGACCATCCGGATCGGGTACGGCGCGAGCGCCCGCGCGTTCGCCCGGTGCGCGGTCGCGGAGGTCGCGTCGAACACGATCCGGATGTCGTCGAAGCCGGGCAGCGCGATCAGGCCCTCGACCCCGTCGGCCGTGGTCGCGACACCGAGGCGGGCGGCGCGGGCCAGCCCGTCGGAGGCCGGGTCGATGCCGGCCATGGCCGCCATCCGCAGGTTCTTGCCGACCCGGAGGATCTTCATCATGAGATCGGTGCCGATGTTGCCGGACCCGATCACCGCCGCTCCCACCTTCACGATGTGCTCCCGGTGAAGGTGGCGCTGACCGTTCCGATGCCGTCGATCTCGGCGTGGAAGTCGTCACCCGGGAGCACCGGCACCATCGGGCCGAGCGCGCCGGACAGCACGATGTCGCCCGCGCGCAGCGGCCGGCCGCGATCGCGGGCGGACCTGGCCAGCCAGGCGACCGCGTTGACCGGATCGCCGAGGCACGCCGCCCCGGATCCGGTCGACACGACCTCCGCGCCCCGTCGCATCCTCATCGCGCAGCCGGCCAGGTCGAGCCCGTCCAGGCGGCGACGCGAGCCCAGCGTGAACAGTCCTGAGGAGGCGTTGTCCGCGACGGTGTCGAGGATGTCGATGTCCCAGCCGGCGATCCGGCTGTCGACGATCTCCAGCGCCGCGACGACCCAGCCGGTCGCGGCGGCGACGTCGGCGGGCCCGATGTCGCCGCCGGTCAGGTCGCGCGCGAGCACGAACGCGATCTCGGCCTCGATCTTCGGCTGGAGGGTCCGGCCGATGTCGATGGGAGAACCCGGCGGGCACTCCATCGTGTCGAGCAGCACCCCGGAGTCGGGCTGGTCCACGCCGAGCTGGGCCTGGACGACGGGGTTGGTGAGCCCCACCTTGCGGCCCACCACCACGGCTCCCGCCGCGACCTCGGCGGCCACCCACGCGGACTGCACGGCGTACGCCGCGTCGAGGTCCGGCACCAGGGACCGCACCGGGGCGCAGGGGCAGCCATTGGCCCGGGCCGCCAGCAGCCGGTCGAGCGCCATCTCAGCTCACCTCGAACGTGGTGCCGATGCCCATGCCGGTGATCCATTCCGGCACCGGCTCGTAGCTGGTCCACACGAGCGGCCGGCCTGCCGCGGCCAGCCCGATCAGCCAGGTCCGGATCTCGTGCCCGCCGCTGCCCGCCCGCTGCTCCAGGCCCTCGTCGCCGAGGTCGGTCACCGGCGCGAGGTCGGCGGTGCCGAGCTGCTTGAGGAACCACCGGTCCCACTCGGCGTTGACCGGCGCGTCCGGGTTGCCGGCCATGGCCAGGACGCGCGGCTCGCGGGCCGCGGCGAACGCGCGCGTGTCCTTGCGTCCGCGGATCACCGCCTCGCGGCGGTCCGCGGCGAGGAGCGGGTCACGCGGGTCGTTGGACGGCAGCCAGTGCGACAGCCCGCCGCTGGCCACGAGCAGCACCCGCCCGGCGTACCCCGAACCGCGGATCGCCGCGCCGAGCGAGCGTCCCAGCTGGACGCAGCGCGGCATGCCGGGCAGCGGCGGCGCGGCGGTGTTCACGACCAGCGGGACCAGGGGGAGGTCGGCCGTCCCGCGGACCATGTCGTAGCTCTGCGCGATGCCGTGGTCGACGGTCAGCGCGTACGACAGGGTGAGGTCGAAGCCGTCGTCGGCGAGGGCGTCGCGGATCGACCAGGCCAGCGCCGAGGCGACCGGCAGCGGGCCCGCCTTGCTGCCGAAGTCGCCGAACCCGTCGGCCTGCTCGACGCCGAGGATGAACGGGGGCATGGCGTCGTAGAAGTTGGCGTGGAAGTGGTCGGGACCGATGACCACGAGCGCGTCGGGCGCGAGCGCGGCCACGGCCGCGGCGACGCGGCGGGCGTCGGCGAGGAAGCGCCCTCCTGGCTGTCCCGGGCCGGCGGGCGGCAGCAGGGTCGCGAACGGGGAGTGCGACATCCCCACCATGCCGATGATCTCGCTCATGCCTGGTCCAGCAGGAACTCGTGGTGAACGCGCAGGTACTCCCCCGGCTTCTCCCACTGCGGCCAGTGCCCCGCGCCGGCGATCACGTGCAGCCGGGCGTCGGGCAGCCAGTCCAGCAGCATCGCCGCCTCGTCGAGGCCACCGGTCGGGTCGTGGTCGGTCCACAGCAGCAGCGTCGGCGCGGTGATCTTGCCCACCCAGGAGGGATCCCAGGCGAAGTCCTTCCGCACCTCGGGGTCCTGCAGCACGAGCGTGTTGGTGATGGCCCGGACGAAGCCCGGACGGCTGTAGACCGCGCGGCGGAGGCCGACCAGCTCGTCGGTCACCATCTCCTTGTGGTGGAACAGGAACTCGACGCGCCTGCGCACGTTCGCGTCGCTCGGGTCGGTCACCGCGGCCATGGTGCTCTCCCGCAGCCGGATCATCACCTCCGGCTTGTTGGCGATGTTGCCGGGGGTGTTGAGCACCATGCGCTGGACCCGGCCGGGATGGTGCGCCGCGGTCCAGGCGGCCACCCAGCCGCCGAGCGACTCGCCGGACAGGTGGGCGGACTCGACGCCCAGCGCGTCCATCAGGCCGAGCAGATGGCCGGACAGCACATCGATCGTGTACGGCCGGTCCGGCAGATCCGACCACCCGTGCCCCACCATGTCGTAGGCGGTGACCCGGAAGCCGGTGGCCAGCCCGGCGATGTCTCGCGCGTACGCCTCCAGGTGCCCGCCGGTGCCGTGCAGCAGGATCAGGTCCGGGCCCGCTCCCGCGCGCAGCACCCGGGTGCGCACGCCGCCGACGTCGACGTGGCGCAGCTCGTGATCGACATCGGACAGCTCGCCCCAGACGCTGATGTGGTCAGTCATGGCAGGTCCTCCTGGCCTCCGCGACGGTGCGCAGGCCCGCGCTCTGCCGCCGTCCGACGCCCAGCAGGTTCAGCAGGCGGGAGTTCTCGATGGTCAGGAACTCGACGGGCTCCTCGGCGGAGTCGTTGTAATGGCGGTGCCACGTCCAGGGCGGGGTGTAGATGAAATCCCCGGCGGCCCAGCCGGCGGTCTCGTCCTCGATCTCGCTGTGCCCGCGCCCGGAGATCACGAAATGCACCGTCTCGTGGTGGTGCCGCTGCATGTCGGAGCTCAGCCCGGGCGGGATCGTCTGCCGGAAGATCTCGAACGTCGCGGTCGGCAGCTTGCCGGCGATCGACAGCGTCGTCGGGTTGTGCACCTGATCGGCCGGCAACGTCTCCAGCTCGGCCGCGTGGACGACCACGGGCCGGGCCGGGCCGGGCCGTACCACATCACTGATCGAGCCGAGGAACTCGGCCATCTCGAATTCCGCCATCAGATCGTTTCCGTCCTTCCACCGTCGACCGTCAGCACGGTCCCGTTGAGGTAACTCGCGTCCGCCGACACCAGGAACTCGACCGCCGCGGCGATCTCGTCCGGCCGTCCCGGCCGCCCGGCCGGGATGCCGCTCACGTCCTCCGCGTCGAGCTCCGCTTCCGAGAGTCCGGTACGGACTGCCCGCCCGGCCAAGATTTCCCGGCGGCGCTGGGTGTCGATGGCGCCAGGGGCCACGCAGTTGACCGTGACGCCGTCCGCCGCGTGCTCGCGGGCGAGCAGGTTGGCGAAGGCCGTGACCGCGGACCTCAGCACCACCGAGACGGCGAGATCGGGCTGCGGCTGGCGGACGGCGGCCGAGGTCACGAAGACCACCCGGCCGAAGCCGCGCCCGGCCATGGCGGGCAGCGCGCGCCGCGCAAGACCCAGCGGGCCGAGCAGCAGCAGCTCGGTGGCCGCCCGCCAGGCGTCGTCGCCGACGTCGAGGATCCGGCCGGGCGGGGGACCCCCGGCGTTCAGGATGAGGATGTCCAGCTCGCCGACGGCGGCATCCCCGCGAGAGATGTCGTTGACCAGCGTCGCGACCGTGGCGCCGGTGCTCTCCTTGAGCCGCAGCGCGGCGGCGTCGAGGGCGTCGCCGTGGCGGCCGGTGATCACGACGCGGTGCCCGGAGCGGGCCAGCCGCTCGGCGATCGCATAGCCGATGCCGGTGGCTCCGCCGCCGACGAGTGCGGTACGAATGACGGCCTCCCAAGGGCTCGAGTCGAGGTTTAGCCTGACTCGTATGCACACCTGGAACCAACGATGAGTCCCGCTGAGCGGGACGAATCGGCGATGGGCGGGCTCGACCGGGCGGCCGCCATCCTTGGCGCGTTCGACGTGACCCACCGCGAGCTCACCCTCGCCGCCCTGGTCGCGCGCAGCGGCCTGCCGCGTTCGACCACGCATCGCACCGCCGGCCGGATGCTCCAGCTCGGCTGGCTGGACAAGCCCAGGAGCCGCTACCGGATCGGCAACCGGCTCTTCGAGATCGCCAGCCTCGCCCCGATCCGGATGGAGCTTCGCGAGGCGGTGCTGCCGTTCCTGCAGGACCTGCACCACGCCACCAAGATCACGGCGCAGCTGGGCGTGCTGGAGGGCGGCCAGATCCTGGTCGTGGAGAAGATCACCGGCCATCGGGCGATGCCGATGTTGTCGCAGGTCGGCGGGATCATCCCGGCGTACTGCTCGGCGCTGGGCCGGGCCATTCTCGCCTACTCCGAGCCTTCGGTCATCGAGGCGGTCCTCGGCGCCCCGCTCGCCGCTCGCACGCCCCGCACGCTGACCAGCCCGGTCGCCATCATGCGGGAGCTGACCGCCGTCCCCGAGCGCGGCTGGGCGATCGACCGTGAGGAGGGGGTCATCGGCGTCAGCTGCGTCGCCGCGCCGATCTTCGGACCGCTGGGCGACGTGGTCGCGGCGCTGTCCGTCACCGGGCCCAGCCAGCTCGTCCGGGCCGACCGGATCGGGCCCGCCGTGCGGATGGCCGCCTCGGCCGCCTCCCGGACCTACTCCACCCGACACTGAGTCCCAGTCAGTGGGACATCTAATTGCGGATCACACCAAGCCCCCGCACGCTGTGACATCAGACACACGGCGAAGGAGGCCACGGTGACACTCGGTGGTGGATACATGCTGCCGTCCCGCGACGGACACAAGATCGCGGCGATCGGCCTGGGCATCACGATGAAGACCGACGGCAAGTCGACCCACGACGCGTACTCGCTGTTCGAGTACGCCGTCCCGCCGGAGACCGACGGCCCGCCGCCCCACCTGCACACCCGCGAGGACGAGTCGTTCATCTGCCTGGCCGGCCGGCTCGACGTCCATCTGGGTGGCGAGGACTTCACCCTGGAGCACGGCGATTACCTGTACCTGCCGCGCAACGTGGTGCACACGTTCCGCAACCCGTACGAGGAGGAGTCCCGGGTCATCTCGGTGGTCTCACCGGCCGGTCTCGAGGGCTACTACCAGGCGCTCGCGGACATGCCGCCCGGGCCGAAGGACATCACCCTGATCAAGAAGATCATGGCGGAGTTCGGGCTGGAGATGCGGCTGCCATGAGAGTCGCGATCATCGGAGCCGGGGTGGCCGGCCTCAGCACGGCCAAGGTGCTCACGCAGGCCGGGCACGACGTGGTGGTGTTCGAGCAGGCCCCGGACGTGGGCGGCGTGTGGAGCCGCACCCGGCGCTACCCGGGCCTGACCACCCAGAGCCCCAAGGCGCAGTACTCGCTGTCGGACTTCCCCATGCCCAAGGACTACCCGCAGTGGCCCACCGGCGAGCAGGTCCAGGCCTACCTGGCCGCCTACGCCGAGCAGTTCGGGCTCCTCCCCTTCCTGCGGCTGGACACCCAGGTGACCGCGGCCGAACCGGGCGACGACGGGTGGACGATCACCACGCGCGACGCGACCGAGACGTTCGACCGGCTGGTCGTCGCCAACGGCGTGTTCTGCGAACCCGCCATCCCGAGTTACCCCGGCCTGGCCGAGTTCACCGCGGCCGGAGGGCGGCTGTGCGCGGGCACCGAGGTGCACGACGCCGAGCAGGCCCGCGGCAAGCATGTCCTGGTCGTCGGGTACGGCAAGTCGGCGTGCGACATCACGGTGCCGATCAGCCAGGTCGCCGCGAGCACCGACGTGATCGCCCGCCACCTGCTGTGGAAGGTGCCCCGCAAGATCGGCGGCGTCCTCAACTTCAAGCTGCTGCTGCTCACCCGGATGGGCGAGGCGCTGTTCCGGTACCTGCGCCTGCGCGGCGTCGAGAAGTTCCTGCACGGCCCCGGCAACGGCATGCGCACCCGGATGATCAACTCCATCGGCACGGTGTCGGTGCGCCAGTTCCGCCTGGACAAGCACGGCCTGATCCCCCCGGGTCAGATGGAGGACATCGTCAAGGGCGCCATCGGCCTGGCCACCGAGGGCTTCTTCGAAGGCGTCGCCGACGGCGCCATCGCCGTGCGCCACGACCGCACCATCGCCAGGCTCTACGCGAACGACGGCAGTCCATACGCCGAACTCGACGACGGCACGGCGCTCCCCGCCGACCTCGTCATCTGCGCCACCGGCTTCACCCAGGGCGTCCCGTTCCTCCCCCGCGACGTCCAGGAGCGGCTGTTCGACGAGCGCGGCAACTTCATGCTCTACCGCCAGATCCGCCCCATCGACGTGCCGGGCCTGTACTTCAACGGCTACAACTCCTCGTTCTTCAGCCCGCTCAACGCCGAGATGGCCGCCTTATGGATCGCCGCCGACCTCGCGGGCGCGGTGCCGCTTCCTGACCCGGCGTCGATGCGGCAGGCGGTCGTCGACCAGCTCGCGTTCATGGACATCGCCACCAGCACCCATCACTGCCGCGGCACGAAGATCATCCCATTCTCCATGCACAACGTGGACGAGGTCCTCGGCGACCTCGACCTCAACATCAGCGCCCCGGTCCGCGCCTCCCACTGGCTCAACCCGATCAACCCAGCCGCCTACCGCCGCATCACCCCCACCCTCCTCAAACGCCTCTCCTCACCGGCTACCGCTCCCGGAGCAACGCTCCCGCCACCAGCCGCCCACCTTGCCGGGCGGAAGTCCGCTGACGCCTGACCAGAGTTCCCTGGGGCTTGGGTTGGTGGGTTCATCTGGTCCATGGGCTGCCGGCCAGGAGGCCGCCGTCGGCGAAAATGCTGACTCCGGAGATGAAGGAGCCTGCCTGGGAGGCGAGCAGCAGGCAGGCGCCGATCAGTTCGGAGGGCGCTCCCGGCCGCCCCATGGGGCATCGGTCGAGGATCCAGTTCGCCCGGTCTTCGTCGTCCCAGAGAGGGCGGGACAGGGAGGTCATCAGAAAGCCAGGAGCCAGGCAATTGACCCTGATGTTGTATTTCGCCCACTCTACGCACATTGTCTTGGTCACCTGTGCCAAGGCTGCTTTGTGCGCACCGTAGATCGAGACATGTTCGAGTCCCACCTCGGAATTGATCGAGGTGATATTGATGATGGAGCCTCCTCCGCTGCCTCTCATGGTCAGCATCGCCTCGCGGGCGAGGAAGTAGGCAGCTCGCAGGTTGACGCTGCCGATCCGCTCCCAAAGGTCGGTGTTCACCTCGGAGATGGGACGGCGCTCGTTGATCGCCGCGGCATTGACCACCACGTCGAGGCGGCCGAAATGTTCTACCGCGTGGGCCACGATCTGCTGAGGCGCGGTGGTCTCACGGAGGTCCGCGGGGACGACCGTGTGATCGACATCATTGTCCGACAGCAGGCTGGAAATCCCCTCGCACCGTTCCTTGGTGAGGTCACTCAGCACGATGCGAGCGCCGGCCGCCGCCAGCCCGGCGGCAAGCCATCCGCCCACGCCACCACCAGAACCGGTTACCAGAGCGACCTTTCCCGTCAACGAGAAAATCTTCTCAGGACGCAACGCGTCCATATCCCATTGAACATCAGAGTCCACGGTGCCCCATTCGCTCACGGAAACTCTCGGGATAGACATGAAATGCGTCCTAACTCCAGAGTTTGATACTTTCCCGGCTCGCGCCCACTCCCAAGAACCCGGATACGCTAACGCGCCGCCCTGCGATCGTCTTGTTCACGGCGTGTAAACGTGTAGATCTCACGATGACCAGATCACCGGTTCCGGGCTGAATGACCACATCGGGTGGCGGTAATCTCTCCCGATCGAATCCATACGTTCCATCCTGTGCCGTGTATCCCGCTCCGACCAGGTCTCCAAGCTTCTTGTCCCAGACCAGGAGTTCGCCACCGTGACGCGGACCCTCGGTGTAGATATTCACCCCGAACTGTTCACTGAACTGAAATGCGGAGGCGAACGCGGGAGTCGCTTCCTGAATGATGTCGAAATGGGGCAGAGCCTCCATGTCGGATTCCCAGCTTCGCATCATTCCGAACACGAGCGGGCGGCCGCCGAAACGGAGCAGGGTCGCGCCGTGCGGGGCGACCTCGTCCAGGTCGGCGCGGAACATGTCGGCCGGGCTGGCGAAAGGCAGGAACGCGAGACGCATCGCACGCAGGACCTCGGTCGCCTGATCAAGGTACCCTGCTTCCGCGTGGATGTCCCGGGACATCGCCTCCGTGAACGCTCGCACCTGGCTTCGATAAATTCGCTGAAAGGAGTTCTCCAGCAGCAGCGGGACGACGTGGCCACGCGCCCGGTCACAGACTTCGGGAGGAAGATATCCTTGGACGTGCGCCGCCAACGCGCTTGGATCTTCGGCGAGAGATGTGTAGGCGGTTTCCAGGGAGTCGGCCCTGATCAGCATCACGCTACCTTTCTGGTCGCAACTCGTGGAATATGCTCGCGGCGCCGGCCGAGATGTGCCCGGTATCGGATCCCACTGCCAGCAGACTGGTTTTCCGGGCCAGTTCGGCGTTCATCGCCGTGGTGTTCGGACAGAATATTCCGAAGGGCACATCCGCGGCCTGACATGCGCGGCGGACGCGATTCACGTTCTCGATCAGTGCGGGATCGGTCAGCTGGCCGAGTATCCCCATGCTTCCGGAAAGGTCGTACGGGCCGATGAAAATGGCGTCGATGCCCTCAACGGCAAGGATGTCATCGACGTTCTCCACGCCGTCCACGTCTTCGATCTGGGCGATGACCGCGATTCTTTCCGCCGCGCCGCTCAGATAGTCCTGGAAAGATGAGCCATATCCCTGCGCGCGTGCGATGCCCACGCTTCTCCGCCCGAGGGGTGGATACTTCGAGAATAGAATGGCCCGCTCCGCATCCGCTCTGCTCCCTACATGCGGGATGATCACTCCGTCACAGCCGGTGTCCAGCGCGTGTTTGATCCAGGTCTCCGAATTGTCGGGCACCCGTATCACCGCGTATCCCTGGGGCTGGAGAACCTCAATTATGCGCTGTGCGCTTTTAAGGTCCAAAAGTGCGGAATGCTCAAGATCGAGGAAGAACCAGGCAAATCCCGCGCGCTGCAGAATAAGCGCGACCTCGGGAGAGTCGAGGGTGATGAGCGTGCCAAGAAGCGGCTCGCCCGACTTCAGCCTGATTCTCAGATTCATCACAGGGTAAGGCCTTTCCGCAAGCTTTGATAGAAGGGGTTGGCGTCTATTTCCGGGTTTAGCTGGACAATCCGGTCGAGCCCCTGGGATCGGACCTGCCTACCCTCATTGATCTTCAGGGAGTCGTGCCAAAGAAGATTGTAGTAATCCAGCATCGCCTTTCCCAGCACCGGATCCGATATGAGAATCGAGTCCATCGAGCCCGTCAGGTTGACCGGCGGGAAGATGAACACGTAGATATTTCCGTTCTTGTACGTGATGTGCAGGCTTAACGGGTGTAATAATGGGCGAATACGATCCTGGTCGAAGATCGCGAAGGACACCCGTCCGGTTTGATGGAGCTCGCAGCTTCTCTCGACCAGCCAGGCGGATTTCTGGACCGTGTCAACACTGGCAATGCTACGAAAACTCCGGAGCGGGCTCTTCCGGTTCTTGATGCTACTGTGGACAACTTCGAAATACCGGTCCAGTTCTGGATGTTCTCCCTTTGCCGGAGACAGGTTCAGAGTGCTGACGGTGGACGCGCCCACGGTTATCTCCACCAATTTCCGCAGAAACTCTTCACTGGTGGTGAACACCTGAACGCCCCGCGCCGGCTGATGCAACAGCCGGTCCTGGCGTTCCAGTATCAACTCTGATCGCCCGTAAACGTAGGCGATGAAGCTGGCAAGCGTGCCCAGCAGATAACCTGCGACAAGATCAAGAGGCACTGGTACGGGTTCGTCCAGAAACAGGTTGATCAAACCCACAATCAAAGCAACGATGGCAAAGAGACTGGCCAGCCAGATTGACAGTTTTCCAGCAAGGCGTGTGCCGTCGTCACTCAATGTCCCGGATCGCCTGTCTGTACTCGGCAGAGATCAGATGCCCGAACAGTACGATGACCACAGTGTCGCCTTCAGGGTAGATGAAAGTTCTTGCGTCAGCAATAGAAATACCATGGAACCCATGCCGCGTTGAGCAGGCTCGTGACATCACAATTGGCCAGATTGAGGATTCGGCCCGTCACCCACCTCTCTTGCGATATGCCAATACCGCACTGCCCCTTTTTGCTGCGCTGGCGATCATTCGGATTGGATCACTTGCACTCCTGTGCCGAGCGCCACGTGAAAGATTCGTCCTCGGAGAGCGTGCCGTGCACGATGACGCGGACGACACCTTGGCGATCCGCGTGAAATGTTCAGGCCGGGGCGATGGATTAATCTGTGGATCGGCTGGAGGGAGCTGAGTTAGGGTGCCCTTCCGTGATTCCGGACCCCGGCCACCAGTACTACATCCGTAGATCGTTTTGCTGTTTGACCTCCGCATCGTCGTCGAAGGCGGGATGGTCTGCGGGTGTCCTTACCCTTCTCCTACGATCTGGTCGTGTCCTGGGATGCAGAACTCTCCGCGCTGACCGCACGGGTCGCTGACCCGCTGTTCGTCCGGCCCGAACCCAAGGCGAGTTTCGGTGATCTGGTCCGCGGCCTGCTGGCCGACGTTCCGCGCAAGAACTCCTGGCAGTTGTCCGACCA
>NZ_JBDPLV010000091.1:0-40547 GCF_039871605.1 Acrocarpospora sp. B8E8
ACTGTGGCCCGTGCTCGCGCAGGTGCCGCAGCACCAGGGAGAGGTTGGACCTGCGGACTGTGGCCTGGTCGGCGGGGATGTCCGCGAGTCCGTTGGGAACCGGCCGCACGCGCGTCCTCCTGGGGGGGTTGAGGTTGCGGGATCCGCTCAGGAAGTCGACCCTCCGAGCGGATTAATTTGCATGGCGCGCCGAATTAAATGATGTTCTTGCGTAGCCGCGCAAGCGTTGAAACGATTCGACGAGTAACGCTTCCGTAACGTAACTCGCGCCGGGGCGTAACCTAAGGCAGACCGTGCCTAGAGGCGACGGGACTGCGTCCCAACGCAAGAAATTTCTCAGTAGCGCAAAAGATGGACCAAGAGACGCACGCTGTAGACACTCCGCCCGTCCGAGCCTTTCAGATGTCAGCTCCGGATGCTCCCCATCGCACATCCCCACAAGAGGACATGAGGCAACCACTGCCATGCCCAACAGCCACGCCAAGCTGTGCGGTCGTACGCCCGCGATGCCGGCAAGCCGCTTGAAGGCCTGCTAAATCGTTTCACGTCATTCCCGCCACGAGCGCACTTCCGCGACGTGGGCGAAACTTTGCGGGATTCACTTCGAAAACTATGGGTTGCCAACTGGTAACTTCTGTGAAATTTTCACTACCGCAGGCACTGCGCCGTGATCTCTCTCCGGGCGTATGTCCAGGTTGCGAGACGGGTTCGGGGTATTGCCCAGGTCGGCGAGAGTCATTGACTCGTTGACGCTGAATCTGACTGTCGGATGTACTTCGCGACAACTATCCACCGGAGGATCGCATGGAGAACCGGGGTCCAGAATGTTATCGCTAACATCTTGGCGACCGCCCTGTCTCGGACCTAGCCCGCCAGCAACCCCCCAGAAAGGAACACATGTGTCCTTGAGTCGCAGGCAGTTCGCCAAGACCGTCCTGACGCCGGTCGCCCGCCCCACATCCCCCGTCCTCAGCTGTCCTCGGGCGGCGTACGCGGCCAACCCCGCGCATGCCCTCGCCTCCTTCGAGTCCCGCGACCAGCAGGTAGCCTCCCCCGGGCCTCGCTCCAACCCGATCAACGTCTCATTACGGGTGACGCCATGACAAAAATGTTAGCGCTAACACGTACTCGGAGCCGCCTGCGCGGCTGGCTGGCCATCCTCGCCTCGGCCGTGCTCACCGGCACGCTGATCACGGTCGTAACACCATCGGCGAACGCGGCGACGGTCGACACCAACGCCTGGTACGTCCTGGTCAACCGCAACAGCGGCAAAGCCCTGGACGTCTACAACCTGGCCACCAACGACGGCGCGCGGATCACCCAGTGGACCCGCAACAACCAGAATCAGCAGCAGTGGCAGTTCGTCGACTCCGGCGGCGGCTACTACCGGATCAAGTCCCGCCACTCCGGCAAGGTGCTGGACGTCTACAACTTCTCCACCGCCAACGGCGGCGCCATCGTCCAATGGGCCGACCTCAACGGCAACAACCAGCAGTGGCGCCTCGCGGACTCCGCCGGCGGCTACGTCCGCTTCATCAGCCGCCACAGCAACAAGGCGCTGGAAGTGCAGGGCGCCTCCACCGCCGACAACGCCAACATCGTCCAGTACGACGACTGGGGCGGCAACAACCAGCAGTGGCAGCTGGTCCAGGTCGGCGGCGGCAACCCCAGCCCCACCCCCACGACAACCCCGACCCCAGGTGGTCCGTGCGATCTTCCCTCGACCTACCGGTGGACCTCGACCGGCTCGCTGGCCACCCCGAAGTCGGGGTGGGTCTCGCTCAAGGACTTCACCGTCGCCCCCTACAACGGCAGGCACCTGGTCTACGCGACCACGCACAACACCGGGACGAGCTGGGGTTCGATGAACTTCAGCCTGTTCACCAACTGGTCTGAGATGGCCTCGGCCAGCCAGAACACGATGTCGTCCGCCACGGTCGCGCCCACGCTGTTCTACTTCGCCCCCAGGAACATCTGGGTGCTGGCCTACCAGTGGGGCTCGACCGCCTTCTCCTACCGGACCTCCAGCGACCCGACCAATGCCAATGGCTGGTCAGCGCAGCAGGTGCTGTTCTCCGGGAGCATCTCCGGCTCCGGGACCGGGCCCATCGACCAGACGCTCATCGGTGACAGCACGAACATGTACCTGTTCTTCGCCGGGGACAACGGCAAGATCTACCGGGCCAGCATGCCGATCGGGAACTTCCCGGGCAGTTTCGGCACCAGCTCGACGGTGATCATGAGCGACACGACGAACAACCTGTTCGAGGCCGTTCAGGTCTACAAGCTCCAGGGCCAGAACCGGTACCTGATGATCGTCGAGGCGATCGGCTCGCAGGGGCGCTACTTCCGCTCGTTCACGGCCACCAGCCTGAACGGTTCGTGGACGCCGCAGGCCGCCACCGAGAGCAATCCGTTCGCCGGCAAGGCCAACAGCGGCGCCACCTGGACCAACGACATCAGCCACGGCGAGCTGATCCGCACCAGCGCCGATCAGACCATGACCGTGGACCCGTGCAATCTGCAGTTGCTCTACCAGGGGCGTAGCCCCAGCTCCGGCGGCGACTACGGCCTGCTGCCGTACCGGCCGGGTGTGCTGACACTGCAGCGGTAATGGCGTGACGCGGGTCCTGCTCGGGTGGTCGTGACCACGGCAAAGGCGTACGCCGAATCGGGAGGCACACGATCAGGACCGCGTAGAGCGGCGGGCTCGGTGCAAGGCCGAGCCCGCCGGGTCGGCCCTCTATCCCCTCAGGAGTGATGACCATGACAAGCACACGATTGCGCGCGTTGCTGGCCCCGGCCGTCACCGTGATGCTGACCCTGGCCGCGGGAGCCGTGGCGGTCACCTCGGCCGTCCCGGCGCAGGCGTTGAACAACGGTGTGGGCCGTACGCCGCCGATGGGGTGGAACACCTGGAACACGTTCGGCTGCAACATCAACGAGACGCTGCTCCGGCAGACGGCCGACGCTCTCGTCAACTCCGGCATGCGCGACCTCGGATACCAGTACGTCGTGGTGGACGACTGCTGGTTCGACCCCAACCGCGACTCGGCCGGAAACCTGCAGGCCAACCTGTCGCGGTTCCCGAGCGGAATGAAGGCGCTCGGCGACTACCTGCACGCCCGGGGGCTGAAGTTCGGCCTCTACCAGGCCCCGCTCGACCGCACCTGCGCGCAGTACTTCGGCGCCTATCCGGGCGCGACCGGAAGCCTCGGACACGAGACCCAGGACGCCCGCCAGTTCGCCGCCTGGGGCGTCGACTACCTCAAGTACGACTGGTGCTCGCCCACCGGCACCATCGACGACCAGGTACGCACCTTCGCCAAGATGCGGGACGCGCTGGCGGCGACCGGGCGTCCGATCCTCTACAGCATCAACTCCAACAGCATCCATTCGAAGACCGGCCCGCAGCGGGACTGGGGCGACGTCGCCAACATCTGGCGTACGACCGAGGACATCACCAACGCCTGGAACACCGGCCAGACCAACGGCTACCCGATGGGCATCCAGAACATCGTCAACGTCAACGTCCCCCTCGCGGGCAACGCCCGGCCGGGTCAGTTCAACGACCCGGACATGATGGTCGTCGGCCGCGGCGGCATGACCGACACCGAAATGCGCAGCCACTTCGCGCTCTGGGCCATCATGGCCGCACCCCTGATCGCCGGCAACGACGTACGCACCATGGACAGCGCCACGTCCACGATCATGAAGAACCAGAATCTGATCGCCATCAACCAGGACGCCCTCGGCCTGCAAGCCACCCAGATCAGCAACGACGGAACCCGGCGCGTCCTGGCGAAACGCCTGAGCAACGGCGACGTCGCGGTCGCCCTGTTCAACCAGGGCGGCAGCACCACCACGATCAGCACCACCGCGTCCGCGATCGGCCTGCCGGGCGGTTCTTACACCCTGCGCGACGCCTGGACGAACACGGTCACCGGCAGCACGGGCTCCATCTCGGCGAGCGTGCCGTCCCACGGCACGGTCGTGTTCCGGGTGAGCTCCGGCGGCACGCCCAGTCCCTCGGCCTCGCCCTCCCCGTCCACGAGCCGGATCCGCGGTGTGGGGTCGGGCAGGTGCCTGGACGTGACCGGAGCCTCCCAGGCAAACGGAACCCAGGTGGGGATCTGGGACTGCAACGGGCAGTCCAACCAGCAGTGGACCTCCACCAGCACGAGCGAACTGCGCGTGTACGGCAACAAGTGCCTGGACGTCAACAACGCCGGCACCGCCGACGGCACCACCGTCATCATCTGGGACTGCAACGGCCAGAACAACCAGAAGTGGCGATTCAACTCCGACGGCACCATCACCGCCATCGGGGCCGGCAAATGCCTGGACGTCCCCAGCAACTCCACCGCCAACGGCGTCAAACTCCAGATCTGGACCTGCCACGGCTCTGCCAACCAGCAGTGGACCCGTTCCTGATCCCGACGCGGTGACGTCCTCGTCCGGGACACCGACCTGTCCCAGACGAGGGCGCCTCATATGAAAGTTTCATCACATCAGTTTCGTCCGGTGTGTGCGAAGGCGCCGAACCCCCAGTTGAGCCATGGTGATCGCGCCACTCCCAGCCCCAGGAAATGTTTCATACTCTTGACGGAGTGGCCCTCCCTCGGATTTGCTCCGCTCCACACCACCACGAGTTCCGACAGAAAGGAGGCAAGGCGGCCAAATGTTAACGATAACACGCGATTCACGTGCAGGAATAGTTGGCACAGGCGCCTGGGCTCCGATGGAGTCTCATCCTCGCCTGGAGGGACGATCATCGCGCGTCCCGACAGATGGAGAGGCTTTTCAAGCCACCAAGATTCCCGATCAGACTGATACATAAGCATCAATTCCAGGAAACATCGGCTGCCGACGGTGTCACATCAGGCCATCGGCCCCCCTACCGCATCCCGTCGATCGATGCACCCGAGCCGAGCTCGCGGGCACTTCACAACGGTCAGAAGAGGTCGAGCATGCATGCTTGGAGACGCTTACTCGTCACGGCGCTGAGTGCCGCGGTCACCGTCGCCCTGAGTGTGGCGGTACAGACAACCTCCGCCGACGCGGAATCCAACGGCGGGGTCCGGGTCATGCCGCTGGGTGACTCGATCACCGAGGGCACCCAGGTACCCGGCGGCTACCGCATCGGCCTGTGGCAGCGCCTCGCCGCCAATCGGTTCACGGTCGACTTCGTCGGCTCCCAGTTCAACGGGCCGAGCGGTCTGGGTGACCACGATCACGAGGGACACCCCGGCTGGCGCATCGATCAGATCGACGCGAACATCACCGGGTGGGCGCGGACCCACAACCCGCGTACCGTGCTGCTGCACATCGGAACCAACGACGTGCTGCAGAACCACAACGTGGCGGGCGCGCCGCAGCGGCTGTCCACCCTGATCGACCGCATCACCACGGCCGTGCCGAACGCGGACGTGTTCGTCGCCACCATCATCCCCCTGGCGTCGGCGAGCCAGGAGGCCGCCGCCCGCACGTTCAACGCGGCCGTTCCCGGCATCGTGCAGAACAAGGTCAACGCCGGCAAGCGCGTCCATCTGGTCGACATGCACAGCAAGCTCACCACGTCAGATCTGATCGACGGCATCCACCCCACCGCCGGCGGTTACGACAAGATGGCCGCCGCCTGGTACGCGGCGCTGCAGGCCGTCCCCGGCAGCATCGGCCAGCCCGGCGGAACGCCCAGTCCCTCGCCTTCCCCGTCGACGGCGACCCCGATCCGCGGTGTGGGGTCGGGCAGGTGCCTGGACGTGACCGGCGTCTCCCAGGCCAACGGCGCGCTGGCGCAGATCTGGGACTGCAACGGCCAGAACAACCAGCAGTGGACCTCCACCAGCACGAGCGAGCTGCGCGTGTACGGCAACAAGTGCCTGGACGTCAACAACGCCGGCACCGCCGACGGCACCACCGTCATCATCTGGGACTGCAACGGCCAGAACAACCAGAAGTGGCGGTTCAACTCCGACGGCACCATCACCGCCATCGGGGCCGGCAAATGCCTGGACGTCCCCAGCAACTCCACCGCCAACGGCGTCAAACTCCAGATCTGGACCTGCCACGGCTCTGCCAACCAGCGCTGGACCCGCGCCTGATCCGCGTCGGCCCCCGACGTCGACCAGCCGATACGCCATGACCGGCGCCCCATCGGGGGTCGCCGTCCCCTCAGGACAGTCATCCCGGTATTCGAACCCCAGGGAGTCCCTTGATGTCGAAACAGAGATCCGTCTTCGGAACGATCGCGGCCACGGCCGTGCTCGTCCTGGCCATGGGTCACGCGGCGCTGGGCAGCAGCCAGAGCACCGCGTCATCCACCGTCGCCGCGGCTACCGCCGGGTGCGGCAAGACTCCGACCCTCCGGAGTGGCACCTACACGATCCAGAGCGGCGGCAAGAGCCGCTCTTTCATCCTGAAAATCCCCGACAACTACAACAACGTCACCCAGTACCGCCTGATTTTCGCCTTCCACTGGCGTGGCGGTACCGCCAACGATGTGGCGTCCGGCGGCACGAGCGGGGCCCCGTGGGCCTATTACGGGCTCATGCAGCTGTCCAACAACAGCGCGATCCTGGTGTCGCCCCAGGGTCTCGGCAACGGCTGGGCCAACTCCGGCGGCGAGGACGTGACCTTCGTCGACGACATGATGAGGATGATCGAGGCCGATCTGTGCGTCGACACCACGCAGCGCTTCGCCACCGGATTCAGCTACGGCGGCGGCATGAGCTTCGCGCTGGCGTGTAGCCGCGCGACGGTCTTCCGCGCGGTCGCCGTCTTCTCCGGCGCCCAGCTCAGCGGGTGCAGCGGCGGCACACAGCCGATCGCCTACATGGGGCTCCACGGGATCGGGGACTCGGTGCTCAACATCTCCCAGGGACGGGCCCTGCGGGACAGGTTCGTGAGCAACAACGGGTGCACCCCGCAGAACCCGCCTGAGCCGTCGGCGGGCAGCCGGACGCACATCATCACCTCCTACTCCGGCTGCCGTGCCGGCTACCCGGTCGTATGGGCGGCGTTCGACAACGGGCACATGCCCGGCCCGGTGGACGGGACCACAGCGGAGAGTGGCATCACGACGTGGACCAAGGGGGAGGTGTGGAAGTTCTTCTCGCAGTTCGGGAGCGGTCCGTCCCCGTCTGCCTCGCCCACTCCCACTCCCACGCCTTCCCCGTCGACGGCGACCCCGATCCGCGGTGTGGGATCGGGCAGGTGCCTGGACGTGACCGGCGTCTCCCAGGCCAACGGCGCGCTGGCGCAGATCTGGGACTGCAACGGGCAGGCCAACCAGCAGTGGACCTCCACCAGCGCGAGTGAGTTGCGGGTGTACGGCAACAAGTGCCTGGACGTGTCCGGCGGCGGCACCGCCGACGGCGCCAGCGTGATCATCTGGGACTGCAACGGCCAGAACAACCAGAAGTGGCGGTTCAACGCCGACGGCAGCATCACCGCGGTCGGGGCCGGCAAGTGCCTGGACGTGTCCGGCGCCGGCACCGCCAACGGCAGCAGGGTGCAGATCTGGACCTGCCACGGCGGCACCAACCAGAGATGGACCCGCGCCTGACAGCCTCCGGCGTCTTCCACCGTCCCGCACGACCGGCCGACGGAACCCGGCGGCCGGTCGTGAGGCACCAGGAATTCGGCAACAGCGCGGCGGCGCGCGCCTTGCCCTGACTGATCGACAGTCGTCAAGAAGGAAAACTCATGTCCCGACGTCCGTGGCTCACCTTGCTGGCCACGATGGCACTGATCACTCCAGGCGCCACCGCGCTCACCGCCTCCCCGGCCAACGCATTGACCATCCCGGCGTCCGACTACCAGCAGGTGTCGCTCGCGTCGGGCGGTTCGGAACTGGGCGAGGCGATGTCGCTGGCCGTGATGCCGAACCGCTCGGTCGTCCACACGGCCCGCGACGGCACGCTGCGTGTGACCGATGTCAACGGCAACACGAAGGTGGCCGCCCGGCTCAACGTCTACAGCCACGACGAGGAGGGCCTCCAGGGTGTGGCGGTCGACCCGGACTTCGCGTCGAACCGATACCTCTGGCTGTACTACTCACCCCGGCTGAGCACGGCGAGCGGCGACGCCCCCGCCACCGGCACCCAGTCGCAGTTCGACCAGTGGAAGGGTGAGCTCTATCTGTCCCGGTTCACCCTCAAGTCGGATGACACGCTCGACATGTCCAGCGAGAAGGTGGTCCTGCGGGTCGCCAACGACCGCGGCCAGTGCTGCCACGTGGGCGGAGACATCGACTTCGACGCCGCCGGCAACCTGTATCTGACCACCGGCGACGACACCAACCCGTTCGAGTCGAGCGGCTACGCCCCGCTGGACGAGCGGACCAACCGCAACCCGCAGTACGACGCCCAGCGCACCGCGGCCAACACCAACGACCTGCGCGGCAAGCTCCTGCGGATCAAACCGCAGCCGGACGGCAGCTACACGATTCCCAGCGGCAACCTGTTCGCCCCGGGAACGGCGAAGACCCGGCCGGAGATCTACGCGATGGGCCTGCGCAACCCGTTCCGGATGAGCGTGGACAAGGCGACCGGGATCGTCTACCTGGGCGACTACGGGCCGGACGCGGGTGTGACCAACTCCAGCAGGGGGCCGAGCGGGCAGGTGGAGTTCAATCGCATCACCGGTCCCGGCAACTACGGCTGGCCCTACTGCACGGGCACGAACACCACCAGCGAGACCTACAACGAGTGGGACTTCGCCTCCGGCAGCACCGGCTCGAAGTACAACTGCGCGGGCGGCCCGGCCAACAACTCCTTCCGCAACACCGGCCTGACCACGCTGCCTCCGGCCAAGCCGGCGTGGATCAAGTACGCCGGCGACTCCGGCTCGCCGCCGGAGTTCGGCAGCGGCTCGGAATCGCCGATGGGCGGCCCGGTCTACCGGTACGACCCGAACCTCAACTCCAGCGTCAAGTTCCCCCAGGCACTCGACGGACGATACTTCGCCGGCGAGTACGGCCGCCGCTGGATCAAGGCCATCGAGGTGAAGTCCGACGGCGGCTACGGGGAGATCTCCGCGTTCCCCTGGTCGGGGACGCAGGTGATGGACATGGCCTTCGGCCCCGACGGGGCGTTGTACGTGCTCGACTACGGCACCGGAAGCAACAACCAGGCGCTCTACCGTATCGAGTACATCGGCCAGGCCAACCGCAACCCGATCGCGAGAGCCTCGGCCGACAAGACTTCGGGACCGGCTCCGCTGACGGTGAGCTTCTCCTCGGCGGGCAGCTCCGACCCCGAGGGCGGCTCGCTGACGTACTCGTGGAGCTTCGGCGACGGAACCACCTCCACCGCCGCCAACCCGACCAAGACCTACACCGCCAACGGCACCTTCACCGCCACGCTCACCGTCCGCGACCCGCAAGGGCTGACCGGGGGCGCGAGCGTCATCGTGAACGTGGGCAACACCGCCCCGACGGTCACGCTCACGAGCCCGGCCGACGGTCAGCTGTTCTCCTTCGGTGACACGGTGCCGTTCCAGGTCGGCGTCAGCGATCCGGAGGACGGCACCATCGACTGTTCGAGGGTGACGGTGACGTACTCGCTCGGCCACGACAGCCACGCCCACCAGATCACCTCGCGGACCGGCTGCAGCGGCTCCATCGCGGTGCCGGTCGACGGCGAGCACGACGCCGCGGCGAACATCTTCGGCGTCTTCACGGCGTCCTACACCGACGGCGGCGGCCTGACCTCCACGAGCACCCGGACGCTGCAACCGCGGCACCGGCAGGGCGAGCATTTCGGCGCCCAGCAGGGCGTCCAGACGGCCGACCACACCACCGCGGAGGGCGGCAAGACCGTGGGCTTCGTCGACGACGGGGACTGGGTCTCCTTCCAGCCGTACAATCTGAGCAACGCCAGGAGCGTCACCGCGCGGGTGTCCTCGGCGGGCGCGGGCGGCCGGATCGAGGTGCGCGCGGGCTCGGCGACGGGCCCGCTGCTGGGAACGGTGAACGTCGGGAGCACCGGTAGCTGGGACACCTTCGCCGACGTCTCGGCGAACCTCAGCGGCGCGCCGACCGGCGCCACGACGCTGTACCTGGTCTTCCGCGGCCCGACCGGCCAGGGCTACCTGTTCGACCTGGACGCGTTCACCTTCGCGACCGGCACGTCCCCCTCGCCTTCTCCGTCGCCCTCGGGGAGCGCCGGCGCTCTGCGGGGTGTGGCGTCGGGCAGGTGCCTGGACGTCAACGGCGCTTCGCAGGCCAATGGGGCTCTGGCGCAGATCTGGGACTGTAACGGGCAGTCCAACCAGCGGTGGACCTCGACCAGCACCAGCGAGCTGCGGGTGTACGGCAACAAGTGCCTGGACGTGTCCGGCGGCGGGTCCGCCGACGGCTCAGCCGTGATCATCTGGGACTGCAACGGCCAGAACAACCAGAAGTGGCGTTTCAACGCCGACGGCAGCATCACCGCGGTCGGGGCCGGCAAGTGCCTGGACGTGTCCGGCGCCGGCACCGCCAACGGCACCAAGGCGCACATCTGGACCTGCGGCGGCCAGAACAACCAGAAATGGACCCGCGTCTGAGGCCGGCCGCCACATCACACGCCGTCGACCACCCCACGACCATTCATTGACGTGCGCCCGGCGCGGCCCGGCCTTCATCGCCGGACGGGCCGCACCGGGCGCCGTGACGGAAGGACACTCATGCTGCGACAACTGATCCCCGCCGCGCTCGGGCGCGCCGCGGGACACGACCGGAGGACATCCGTGCTGCGACGCCTGTCGGTGACCGCGGTGGCCCTCACCACCGCCGCCGCGACGGTGATCCCCGCCATTCCCGCCCAGGCCGCCGCCTTCAAGGTGCTGGTGTTCTCCAAGACGGCCGGGTTCCGGCACGACGCGATCCCCACCGGAATCCAGGCCATCCGCGACCTGGGGGGCGCCAACGACTTCACCGTGGACACGACCGAGGACTCGAACGCCTTCAACGCGGGCAATCTCGCCCAGTACAAGGCGGTGGTGTTCCTCAACACCACCGGTGACGTGCTGAACGACACCCAGCAGGCCGCCTTCCAGACGTACGTGGACGGTGGGGGCGGTTATGTGGGGGTGCACTCGGCCGCCGACACCGAGTACGGCTGGCCCTACTACGGGCAGTTGGTGGGAGCCTGGTTCAACAATCACCCGGCGATCCAGCAGGCCACCGTACGGAACGAGGACCGGGCGCACGCCGCGACCGCTCATCTGGGGACGACCTGGTCCCGTACGGACGAGTGGTACAACTACCGCACCAACCCTCGTTCGAGCGCGCGGGTGCTGCAGAGCCTGGACGAAAGCAGCTACAGCGGCGGCGGCATGGGCGACCATCCGATCACGTGGTGCCATCCCCAGTCCTCCGGCCGCGCATTCTATACCGGCTTGGGGCACACCCAGGAGTCGTACGCGGACTCGAACTTCCGCAACCTGCTGCTCGGCGGAATCCGGTACGCGGCCAAGGCGGCCAACGCCGACTGCCGCCCGGAGAACGGATACACGACGCTGTACAACGGGTCGACGACGGGCTGGTCGCAGGCCGGGCCGGGGTCGTTCTCGAACAGCGCCGCCACGCTGACCTCCCAGGGTGGCATGGGCATGCTGTGGTACAGCGCCAAGGAGTTCCGTTCCTACTCGATCAAGCTCGACTGGAGGCTGACCGGCGACTCCAACTCGGGGGTGATCGTCGGGTTCCCGGCCACCAGCGATCCGAACGCCGCGCTCAACACCGGATATGAGGTGCAGATCGACGCGACCGACAGCACGGACAAGACGACGGGGGCCATCTACGGCTTCAAGGCGGCCGACATCACCGCACGCGATGCGGCGCTGAACCCGCCGGGTCAGTGGAACACCTACGAGCTGCTGGTGGAGGGCGAGCGGCTGCAGGTGTTCCTGAACGGCGCCAAGATCAACGATTTCACCAACACCGATCCGGTCCGCTCGCTCCAGCAGGGCTACATCGGCGTCCAGAACCACGGGTCCGGCGACGTGGTGTCCTTCCGCAACATCCGCGTCAAGGAACTGACCGTCGTCTCTCCCTCTCCGTCGCCCTCTCCGTCGCCCTCTCCTTCGCCTTCTCCGTCGCCCTCGGGCAGCACCGGCGCTCTGCGGGGCGTGGCGTCGGGCAGGTGCCTGGACGTCAGCGGAGCCTCGCAGGCCAACGGCGCGCTGGCGCAGATCTGGGACTGCAACGGCCAGGCCAACCAGCGGTGGACCTCGACCAGCGCGAGTGAGTTGCGGGTGTACGGCAACAAGTGCCTGGACGTGTCCGGCGGCGGGACCGCCAACGGCTCAGCTGTGATCATCTGGGACTGCAACGGCCAGAACAACCAGAAGTGGCGGTTCAACGCCGACGGCAGCATCACCGCGGTCGGGGCCGGCAAGTGCCTGGACGTGTCCGGCGCCGGCACCGCCAACGGCACCAGGGCGCACATCTGGACCTGCGGCGGCCAGAGCAACCAGCGGTGGACCCGCGTCTGAGTCCATCCGCCCGAACCCGGCGAGCGGCCAGGAGCTCCAGAGTCCTGGGGCGGTGGACGTCTTCGCACGGGACATGACGCCCGGCGCGGCCTATCAAGGCCGTGCCGGGCGAGGCCGACCAAGCCGCCACATCCGGAATGCCGCATGTCGGTGAAACACCGACCCGGGTTTTATGCTTCATACTCATTGTGAAGGCTCTGCCGTGTCCAACTTCAGGAGCGGTTACGGGTGCATCCCTATATAGCCGCACTTTTTCGAGTACAGGCAGCGCCATAGCGGCAGTGCGACAGGGAAATCAGGCTGCTCATTCGGCCGAATAATCATCCTTGACAGGGTTAAGTATCAGACTTATTTTCTTATCGAATTGATTCGACTCTTGTCGCATGGTTCAGGCTCGGCGTCCACCGGCGCCACGCGCCCTCCACCAAGAGGAGATCGGCCCGGCCGATCACCCGCGCGACCCAGCACACCCCCCGGCCCATGAGGAGACTCCCGTGCATGACCCGCCACCCCGTACGGCGCGGAGACTCCTCCCGCCCGCCCGGCTACATGGGCGGGCCGCGTGCTGAGGATGACCGGCATCGGCAAGAGCTTCCTGGGCGTCCGGGTCCTCGGCGGAGTGGACCTGGAGGCGTCCGCCGGCGAGGTCCACGCGGTGGTGGGGGAGAACGGCGCGGGCAAGTCCACGCTCATGAAGATCCTCGCCGGGGTGCACGGTCCGGACGAGGGGACGATCGAGATCGACGGCCGGAGCGTGGCCTTCGGGCACCCGGCCGAGGCGCAGCGGGCCGGGGTGGCGATCATCTACCAGGAGCTCACGCTGCTGCCGGAGCGCACGGTGGCCGAGAACGTCTTCCTCGGCCGGGAACCGGTCCGGCGAGGGATGGTCGACCGGGCGGCGATGGAGGCGGCGACCCGTGAGCTGCTGAGCTCGCTCGGGGAGGAGTCGTTCGGGCCGCGCGATCTCGTCCGGTGGCTCTCGGTCGCGCGGCAGCAGGTCGTGGAGATCGCCAAGGCGTTGTCGCTGAACGCCCGGATCGTGGTGATGGACGAGCCGACCGCCGCCCTGGCCGATCACGAGGTGGAGCTGCTCTACACGCTGGTGCGGCGGCTCACCGCGCGCGGCATCGCGGTCCTGTACATCTCGCACCGGCTCCGCGAGGTCTTCGAACTCGCCGACCGGATCACCGTGCTCAAGGACGGCGCCCGCGTCGCCACCGCGGCGGCCTCGACCCTGGACACCGCGACTCTGATCCGCCTGATGGTCGGCCGGGAGCTGGACTCGTACTATCCGCCCCGGGCGGCGGACCGGCCCGGAGAGGTGATGCTGAGCGTGCGCGGCGGCGGCAACGCCAGGCTGCACGGCGTCGACCTCGACCTGCGCGCGGGGGAGATCGTCGGAGTGGCCGGGCTGCAAGGCTCGGGCCGCACCGAGCTGGCCAAGGCGCTGTTCGGCGCGGAGCCCTTCACCAGCGGCGAGATGACCCCCCGCCGTCCCCGCTCGGTCCGAGAGGGCGTAGCCGCGGGGATCGGCCTGGTCACCGAGGACCGCAAGGCCGAAGGACTCCTGCTCAACCAAGGCGTGCGCGACAACGCCCTGCTCGTCGCCCGGGCCACCGGGATGCGCCCGCCCGGGATCGAGCGGCTGCTCGAGCACGTGCGGCTCAACCCGCCCCGGCCCGCCCAGGAGGTCCGGCTGCTGTCCGGCGGCAACCAGCAGAAGGTCGTGCTGGCCAAATGGATGACGGCCGCGCCGCGCGTCCTGCTGTTCGACGAACCCACCCGCGGCGTCGACGTCGGCGCCAAGGCCGCCATCCACCAGCTGATGCGAGAACTCGCCCATGACGGCAAGGCCATCCTGATGATCTCCTCAGAGCTTCCCGAGCTCATCGGCATGAGCGATCGCATCGTGGTGCTGCGGGACGGCCGGATCGCCGGCGAACTGCCCGCCGGCGCCACCGAGGAGGCCGTGATGCGCCTGGCGGCCGGCTCATGACCCAGCCACTGAAGCTCCGGCGTGTCCCGGCCGGGGGCTCGTTACTCCGGCGGCTGTCGGCCGACCGGCCCGCGCGGCCCGTGTACGTGGCGCTGGCCCTGCTCATCGTGCTGGGCTGGCTGCTGTTCGCCTTGGACGGCGGGCAGTTCCTCAGCCAGGAGAACATCGTCGGCATCCAGCAGCGATCCGCGGCGCTGGGCATCGTCGCGGTCGGCCAGACCCTGGTGATCCTGGCCGGCAGCCTGGACCTCTCGGTGGCCTACCTGATCAGCCTGACCTCGCTGGTCGCGGCCGAGATCATGGCGGGCGCCGACGCGAACGTGCCGGCGGCGGTCGCGGCGGCGCTCGCGGTGAGCGCGCTGACCGGGCTGGTGAACGGCCTGATCGTCACCAGGCTCCGGGTGCACGCCTTCATCGCCACGCTCGGGGTCGCGCTCATCATCAGAGGGGCGCTGGACGAGCGGTACGACGGGCCGGCGGGCAGCGTGCCCGAGTCCTTCCAGCACCTCGGATACGACCGCATCGGGCCGGTGCCGGTGTCGGCGCTGCTGTGGGCGGCGGTGGCGGCGCTCGCGTGGCTCCTGCTCAGCCGGACGCGCCTGGGGTACCGGATCTACGCCGTGGGCGGGGACGTCGAGGTCGCGCGGCTGTCGGGAGTCCGTACCGGACGGGTGGTGGTCGCGGCCCACGTGCTCTGCTCGCTCTGCGCCGGGATCGCCGGGCTGCTGCTCGCCTCCCGGCTCGGAGCCGGCGCCCCGACGGTCGGCACCGACGGCGGGTACGACCTGGAGTCGATCGCCGCGGTCGTGCTCGGCGGGACCGCCCTGGCCGGCGGCCGCGGCGGGGTCGCGGGCACCGTCGGCGGAGTCCTGCTCCTGGCCGTCCTCGACAGCGTCTTCAACCAGCTGGAGGTCAACTCCTTCGCCAAGGACGTCGTGCGGGGCGTGGTCCTGGTGGCCGCCCTGGCGAGCTACGCCCGCGGGAGGCGGACCGCATGAGACGTGCGCTGCCGATCTTCGTGGTGCTGGCCGGGCTGCTGGTCGCGATCGCGGTCGTGAACCCGTACTTCCTGGAGCCGCCCGCCTTCCTCGCCTTCGTCAAACGGGCCGCGCCGCTGGTGATCCTCGCGGCCGGGCAGTACTTCGTCATCGTGTGCGGCGAGTTCGACCTGTCGGTCGGCTCACTCGTCACCGCCGAGGTGGTGATCGCCGCCCGGCTCATCGACGGCTCCGCGGCGGCCACCTGGCCCGTGCTGGCCCTGCTGATCGTGATCGGGCTGCTCACCGGGCTGGTCAACGGGGTCATCACCACGCTGCTGCGGGTCCCGTCGTTCATCGCGACCCTCGGCATGCTGCTGGTCCTGTCAGGGGCGATCTTCCTCTGGACCGGCGGCGCGCCCCGGGGGGCCCTGTCCGAGCAGTTCCGCGAGCTGGGCCGGGGGAGTCTCGGCCCGGTGCCGTGGTCGGTCCTGATCCTCGCCGCGATGGCGGCCGCCGCCGGCTACGCGATGCGCACCCGGTACGGCCACACGCTGGTCGCGACCGGCGACAACGCCCGGGCCGCGGCTCTGTCCGGTGTCCGCGTCGCCCGGGTGCGGACGGCGGCGTTCATGATCTCCGGACTCTCCGCGGCGGTCGCCGCGATCCTGCTCGCCGGCTTCGCCGGGGTGTCGGCACAGGTCGGCCAGGGCCTGGAGTTCCAGGCCATCACCGCGGTGGTGCTCGGCGGCGTGGCCCTCGGAGGCGGCCGCGGCTCCGTGGTCGCCGCGATGGCGGGCGCCTTCACCCTGGAGGCGCTCTTCACCCTTTTCAACCTGTACGGCATCTCGGGGGCGCTGGAGCCGGCCGTACAGGGAGTGATCATCATCGCCGCGGTGGCGCTGGGAGCAGCGAGCTTCCCGCGCGGACGCGCCGCGGCAGCCTCGTAAGGAAAGGAACACCATGCGTTCATATTCGACGCGGCTCCTCGCTGCCGCACTCGCCGCGCTGACGCTGCCGGCGGCCGCGTGCACCAGCGACAAACCCGCGCCCTCCGGTCCGGTGGCCTCCGCCGCGCCGACGGAGGCCACCCAGCCGGAGGACAAGGGCACCGGAGCGCAGTCGAAGTTCTTCGTGCAGGCCGACTACGACGCCCAGATGGCGATGCGCCGGGCGCAGCCGACCGGCCTGCCCGACAAGCCGTGGGAGCAGAGCATCGACCCGCAGCTCGTCGACACCGCCGGGCACAAGAAGGCGGGGCCGTACCACCTGTGCTTCTCCAACGCCGCCGTCAACAACCCGTGGCGGCAGGTCGGCTGGAAGACCATGCAGGCGGAGGTCGCCCTGCACCAGGAGATCACGCGCTTCACGACGCTGGACGCCGAGGGCAAGGACGACAAGCAGATCTCCGACATCGCCGAGCTTCAGGGCAAGGGCTGCGACGTACTGATCGTCTCGCCCAACACCACGGCCACGCTGACTCCCGCGGTGTCCGGGGCCTGCCCGGAAGTGCCGGTCATCGTGTTCGACCGGGGAGTCCAGACCGACTGCCCGGTCACCTTCATCAAGCCGATCGGCGGCTACGCCTTCGGCGCCGAGGCGGCCGAGTTCCTCATCGACAAGGTGCCGCCCGGCGGGAAGATCCTGGCGTTGCGCATCCTGCCCGGTGTGGACGTGCTGGAGACCCGGTGGTCGGCGGCGAAGGTCGCGTTCGACGCCAGCGACCGCGAGGTCGTCGGCGTGGAGTTCACCGACGGCGACGCCGCGAAGACCAAGAGCATCGTCAGCGACTACATCCAGCGCTACGGCAAGATCGACGGGATCTGGATGGACGCGGGCGCCACCGCCGTGGCGGCCATCGAGGCGTTCGAGGACGCGGGCCAGCCCGTACCGCCGATCAACGGCGAGGACCAGCAGGACTTCCTGAAGAAGTGGAGCGACGCGAAGCTGACCGCGATCGCCCCGACCTATCCGACCTACCAGTGGCGCACCCCCATCATCGCCGCGCTCAAGATTCTCAAGGGCGAGCAGGTGCCGAAGGTCTGGAACCTTCCGCAGCCCACGATCACCCAGGCCAACCTCGCCACCTACCTCAAGCCCGGCATGCCGCCGCTGCACTACGCCCTGTGCGGCTGCGAGAACCTGCCCGGCTACCCCGGCAAGTGGGGCGGCACGTCGTGATCGGCGTCAACACCTGGGTCTGGGTCTCGCCGCTCACCGACGAGTCCCTGGCCGCCCTCGCGCCGCGGATCGCCGGCTGGGGCTTCGACGTCGTCGAGCTGCCGGTCGAGCGGCCCGGCGACTGGGATCCCGGGAGGGCGACGGCCCTCCTGAACGGTCTCGGGCTCGGCGCGTCGGTGGTGCTCACGATGCCGCCGGGACGCGAACTCGTCGGCGCCGCGCCGCAGGTGGTCCAGGAGACCCAGGACTACCTGCGGCACTGCGTGGACGTGGCGGTGACCGTCGGCGCGCCGGCGGTCAGCGGACCCGCGTACGCCTCCGTCGGCCGGGCCTGGCGGATGAGCCAGGACGAGCGGCGCGCGCTCTACGCCGAGCTGAGGGAGAACCTGAAACCGGTGGTGGCCCACGCGGCCGAACGCGGGATCAGGATCGGCGTCGAACCGCTCAACCGGTACGAGACCAGCGTCATCAACACCGTCGAGCAGGCGCTCGAAGCCCTTCCGGAGGAATGCGGGCTCGCCCTCGACACCTACCACATGAACATCGAGGAGAAGGATCCCCTCCGGGCCATCCGGCTGGCGGGCGCCAGGATCGCGCACCTCCAGGCGTGCGGGACCGACCGCGGCGCCCCCGGCAGCGACCACTTCGACTGGCCGGGCTTCGCCGCGGCCGTCCGCGACGTGCGCTACGGCGGCCCGCTCGTGATCGAGTCCTTCACCGCCGACAACAAGACCATCGCCACCGCCGCGTCCGTCTGGCGTCCCCTCGCCCGCAGTCAGGACGCCCTCGCCACCGAAGGCCTGGCCTTCCTCCGCAATCTCACGACCTGACCCGGCGATCCTCCCCGCAAGCCGGGACGGCTCGTGCCTTCGCACCGCCCACTCCGGCCGTTGCCGGTAGCCCCCCGAGGAGATCCTCATGCGACGATCACGATTACTGTTCGCCCTGGCCGCCGCCCTGTCGGTGCTGTTGACGTCCGCGGTGCCGATCCCGGCGCACGCGGCCGCTCCGCAGTTCAAGGTGCTGCTGTTCAGCGAGACCGCGAGCGGCGCCTACCGGCACGACTCCATCGCCGCCGGTGTCGCGATGTTCCAGCAGATGGCGACCGACAACAACTTCCAGCTCGACCGCAGCGAGGACTCCACCGTCTTCACGTCCGCGACGCTGAACACCTACGACGCGGTCATCATGTTCCAGACCAGCGGCATGGTGTGGGACAACGACGCCCAGCGCCAGGCCTTCCAGGCCTATGTGCGCGGCGGCCGCGGCGTCGTCGCGATCCACAACGCCACCGACATGAACATCGAGGCGCAGTTCCCCTGGTGGGACCAGGTCGCGCTGGCCGGCGCGCACATGACCGCCCATTCGGCGGTCGTGCAGGGCACCGCCAAGGTGGCCGACAAGGTCCACCCCTCCACCAGGGGGCTGCCGGATCGGTGGGTGCGTACGGAGGAGTGGTACAACTTCGACAAGAACATGCGTGGCTCGGTGCACGTGCTGGTGACCGCGGACGAGACCACCTACGACGCGGGGTCCAGCAAGATGGGCGCCGACCACCCGATCTCCTGGTGTCACAACCCGGAGGGCGGCCGGGTGTGGGCCACCGCGATGGGCCACCAGGCGTCCTCCTATTCGGAGCCGCTGTTCAAGCAGCACCTGCTGGGCGCGGTGAACTGGGCGGCGGGCGCGGCGCCGGGCGACTGCGGCGGCACGGTCGCGGCCCGGTTCCAGAAGGTCACCCTCGACGGCGCGCCGGACCAGCCGATGGAGCTGGACGTGGCCGCCGACGGCAGGGTCTTCTACATCTCCCGCTCGGGCAAGGTGAACCTGATCCCCGCCAACGGCGCAGGCACGCGCGTCATCGGCACCCTGCCGGTGTACGACGGCGGTGAGGACGGCGGGATCGGACTGGCGCTGGATCCGGACTTCGCCACCAACGGCTGGATCTACGTCAACTATTCGCCGTCCAACGGCGGTGAGGTGAACCGGGTGTCGCGGTTCACCTTCAACGGCACCGGCCTCGACGTGTCGAGCGAGAAGAAGGTCATCGAGGTGCCGGCGTACCGCAACGTCGACGAGCCGGGCCACACCGGCGGCTACCTCGCGTTCGGCCCCGGCGGCAACCTGTACATCGGCCCGGGCGACGACACCAACCCCAACGGGTCCAGCGGCTACGCCCCGATCGACGAGCGGCAGGGCCGGGAGCACTACGACGCGCAGCGGTCCTCGGCGAACACCAACGACCTGCGCGGCAAGATCCTGCGCATCCACCCCGAATCCGACGGCACCTACACGATTCCGTCCGGCAACCTGTTCGCGCCGGGCACCGCCAGGACGCGGCCGGAGATCTACGCGATGGGTTTCCGCAACCCGTTCCGCTTCTCGGTCGACAAGGTGACCGGCTGGATCTCGCTGGGGGACTACGGTCCTGACGCGGGGAGCGCCAACGCCAGCCGTGGTCCCGAGGGCACGGTCGAGTGGAATCTGATCAAGCAGCCGGGCTTCTACGGCTGGCCGTACTGCGTCGGCAACAACATCCCGTTCAACGACTTCAACTTCGCCACCAACACCTCGGGGGCCAAGTTCTCCTGCTCGGCGCCGGTCAACAACTCGCCCAACAACACCGGCCTGACCAGCCTGCCTTCGGCGCAGCCCGCGACCGTGTGGTACAACTACCACGCCTCGGCCGAGTTCCCCGAGATCAACTGTTGCGGCGGCGCCGCCGCGATGGGCGGGCCGTTCTACCGTTACGACGCGGCCAGCACCTCCGACCGCAAGTTCCCCGAGTATTTCGACGGCACGCCGTTCTTCTACGAGTGGAGCCGCAACTTCGTCAAGGAGTTCCGCCTGGACTCCTCCGGCAACCTCCTGAAGATCAACCCCTTCGTGGCGCAGGTCGCCCCGCACGCGCCGATCGACATGAAGTTCGGCCCGGACGGCGCCCTGTACATGGCGGACTGGGGCAACGGCTTCGGGCACGCCAACACCGATGACGGCGTCTACCGCGTCGACTACGTGGCCGGGAACCGTGCTCCCGTCGCCAAGGCGAGCGCCGACCCCGACTCGGGCAGCGCGCCGCTGACCGTGGCGTTCTCCTCGGCCGGATCGTCCGACCCCGACGGCGACACGATCACCTACAGCTGGGACTTCGGTGACGGCGGAACCTCCTCCAGCGCCAACCCGTCCCACACCTACAGCGCCAACGGCTCCTTCACCGCCCGGCTGACCGTGCGGGACTCGGGCGGGAAGACGGGAAGCGTCACGGTGCCCGTCGTCGTCGGCAACACCCGTCCCAAGGTCGCCTTCTCGGCTCCGCCGGACGGCGGGTTCATCGACTTCGGCGACCAGGTGGCCTACACGGTGAACGTCACCGACCCGGAGGACGGCGCCGCCGACTGCGCCAAGGTCAACGTGATCACCGCGCTCGGCCACGACCAGCACGCCCACGACACGGGTCAGTACACCGGCTGCGCCAGGACGGTGACGACCACCGCCTCCGGCCATGACGAGGCGTCCAACGTCTACTACGTCCTGTCCGCCGAGTACACCGACAACGGCGGCCTGAAGGGCAGCACCGGCGTCATGCTGCAGCCCAAGCACAAGCAGGCCGAGCATTTCACCGGCTCGTCCGGGATCCGGATCGTGGATGAGCAGGGGGCCGAGGGCGGCAGGCGCATCGGCGATGTCTCCAACAACGACTGGATTTCCTTCACGCCGGTCAACCTGTCCGGAATCGACACGGTGTCCTTCCGCGTCTCGGCGCCGTCCAGCACCGGGGCGTCCATCGAGGTGCGCGCCGACTCGCCGACGGGGACGCTCGTCGCCTCCAGTTCCGTGCCGGCGACCGGGGGATGGAACACGTACGTGTCCCTGCCCGCGGTGCCGGTCACCAACCCCGGTGGCACCCGCAATCTCTATGTCGTGTTCAAGGCGCCGTCGGCGAACGCCTTCGATGTCGACTCGTTCGCCTTCACCGGCAACGGCGTCGCCCAGGTCGGCAGCTCCCCCTCCGCGTCGCCCTCGCCTTCTCCGTCGCCCTCGGGGAGCGCCGGCGCTCTGCGGGGCGTGGCGTCGGGCAGGTGCCTGGACGTCAACGGCGCTTCGCAGGCCAATGGGGCTCTGGCGCAGATCTGGGACTGCAACGGGCAGCCCAACCAGCGGTGGACCTCTACCAGCGCCAGCGAGCTGCGGGTGTACGGCAACAAGTGCCTGGACGTGTCCGGCGCTGGGACGGCGGACGGTTCAGCCGTGATCATCTGGGACTGCAACGGCCAGAACAACCAGAAGTGGCGGTTCAACGCCGACGGCAGCATCACCGCGGTCGGGGCCGGCAAGTGCCTGTACGTGTCCGGCGCCGGCACCGCCAACGGCACCAAGGCGCAGATCTGGACCTGCAACGGCCAGAGCAACCAGAGATGGACCCGGTTATGACCGCGACATGACGTCCGGTGATGATGCCGGCCCGCTCCGGCGGGCCGGCATCATCGGCGCGCCTGAGCGGCAGGCGCGACGGAGACCGTGAGCAGGCCGCGGGCAGGCCGAGCCCCGCTGTGTCTCGTCGGTGTCGAACTCGTGGTTGCCGCCCCTAACCCCCCTTCGGGAACGGAGAACCGAGATGTCTGATTTATCGCGAAGGCAAATGCTGAGATTCGGCGCGGCCGGAGCCGGAGCCGCGCTGTTGCCGCTGCCGTGGACGGCCACCGCCCGGGCCGCCGCGGCACCGCCTCCGGCCGTCATCGCCGCCAACGACCTGGCCCTGTGGTACGACGAGAGCGCCGGCACGGACTGGCTGCGCGCGCTGCCGGTCGGCAACGGCCGCCTGGGCGCAATGGTGTTCGGCAACGTCGACACCGAGCGGTTGCAGCTCAACGAGGACACCATCTGGGCCGGCGGACCCTACGACCAGAGCAACACCAGGGGCGCGGCGGCGCTGGGGCAGATCCGCCAGCTGGTCTTCCAGAACCAGTGGAGCCAGGCTCAGACCCTGATCGACCAGAACATGCTGGGATCCCCGGCGGGCCAGCTGGCGTACCAGCTCGTCGGCAATCTGCGGCTCGCCTTCGGCAGCAACGCGGCCTCGGAGTACGCCCGCTACCTGGACCTCACCACGGCCACCACCACGGTGTCGTACGTGCAGAACGGCGTGCGTTATCAGCGCGAGGTGCTCGCGAGCGCCCCGGACCAGGTGATCGCCATCCGCCTGACAGCCGACAGGGCCGGTTCGATCACCTTCTCCGCGACGTTCGACAGCCCTCAGCGGACGACGCGCTCCAGCCCGGACAGCGCCACGGTGGCACTGGACGGCATCTCGGGCAACATGGAGGGCGTGGCCGGCTCCGTCCGGTTCCTGGCGCTGGCCAGGGCCGTCGTCGACGGCGGCAGCGTCAGCAGCTCCGGCGGCACGCTTCAGGTGAGGTCCGCCAACAGCGTGACACTGCTGATCTCCATCGGGTCCGGCTACGTCAACTTCCGCGACGTCAGCGGCGACTACCAGGGCATCGCGCGGCGGCATCTCGACGCCGCCGTCGGCAGGAGCTACGCCGACCTGCGGAGCCGGCACGTCGCCGACTACCAGCGGCCGTTCGGGCGTACGACGCTCGACCTCGGCCGCACCGCGGCGGCCGACCAGCCGACCGACGTGCGGATCGCCCAGCACAACAGCACCAGCGACCCGCAGTTCTCGGCGTTGCTGTTCCAGTTCGGCCGGTACCTGCTGATCTCCTCATCGCGACCGGGCACCCAGCCGGCCAACCTGCAGGGCATCTGGAACGACTCGATGACCCCGGCGTGGGACTCCAAGTACACCATCAACGCCAACCTGCCGATGAACTACTGGCCGACCGACACGACGAACCTGTCGGAGTGTTACGAGCCGGTGGCCAGGATGATCAACGACCTCGCGGTGAGCGGCGCCCGCACGGCCCGGGTGCAGTACAACGCCGGCGGCTGGATCGCCCACCACAACACCGACGCGTGGCGGGGCACGTCGGTCGTCGACGGCGCGTTCTGGGGCATGTGGCAGACCGGTGGCGCGTGGCTGGCCGCCACGGTCTGGGACCACTACCTGTTCACCGGCGACCTGGCGTTCCTCGGCCAGTACTACCCGGCGATGAAGGGCGCCGCGCAGTTCTTCCTCGAAACCCTCGTGGTCGAACCGAGCCTGGGATATCTGGTCACCAACCCGTCAAACTCCCCCGAACTGTCTCACCACAGCGGCGTCAGCGTGTGCGCGGGGCCCACCATGGACAACCAGATCCTGCGTGACCTGTTCAACGCCTGCGCTCAGGCCAGTCAGGCGCTCGGCGTCGACGCCAGTTTCCGGACGCAGGTTCTGGCCGCCCGGGACCGGCTCGCGCCGATGAAGGTCGGCTCGCGCGGCAACATCCAGGAGTGGCTGTACGACTGGGTGGAGACCGAGCAGAATCACCGGCACGTCTCCCACCTGTACGGTCTGCACCCCAGCAACCAGATCACCAAGCGGGGCACACCCGCGCTGTACACCGCCGCGCGGCGGACCCTCGACCTTCGGGGTGACGACGGCACGGGCTGGTCGCTGGCCTGGAAGATCAACTACTGGGCGCGGATGGAGGAGGGCAACCGGGCGCACACCCTCATCCGCCTCCTGGTGACGACGGCCCGGCTCGCGCCGAACATGTTCGACCTGCACCCGCCGTTCCAGATCGACGGCAACTTCGGCGCCACGTCCGGCATCGCCGAGATGCTGCTCCAGAGCCACAACGGCGAGCTGCACGTGCTGCCGGCGCTACCCACGTCCTGGCCGAACGGGAAGGTGCAGGGTCTCCGAGGGCGCGGCGGCTACACCGTGGACGCGACGTGGAGCTCCGGCGGTGCCACCGAGATCCTCATCAGGTTCGACCGTAACGGCACGACCAACGTGCGCAGCCAGCTGTTCACCGGAACCTTCCAGGTGGTCGACACCACGACCGGCGGCACCGTGACCGTCACCAAGCCGCAGTCCGACGTCATCGCGCTGACCGGCCAGGCCGGCCGCGCGTACCGCGTGACGGGGTCCGGCCCCACGCCGACGAGCTACGTGCGGATCGCCAACGCCACCACGGGCCTGGTGCTGGACAGCGGCGGCAACGTCGCCTCCGGATCGGCGGTCAAGCAGTGGGCCTACGACGGGAGCACCAACCTGCAGTGGCAGCTCGTCGATCTGGGCGGCGGCTGGTACCGCATCGTCAACCGCACCAGCGGCATGGTCATCGACAGCTGGGGCAACACCGCCAACGGCGCCAACGCCAGGCAGGCGGCCTGGAGCGGCGGCAACAACCAGCAATGGCGCCTCAACAACATGGGCAACGGCCGTTACCAGATCATCAACCGCGGCACCAACACGGCCCTCGACGGCATGGGCAGCAGCACATCAGGCTCCATCGTGTGCATGTGGACGCCGAACACCAACACCAACAACCAATGGACCATCACCAACGTGTGACACCACCCGCCACGCACTCTTCGCCGCAGCCGGCACCGGTTGCGGCGAAGCCGTGCGCGCCGGACCGCTCGGACGGCAGCACCCTGACGGTGAACGCGGCAGCGGTCATCCGCCCGGTCAGCCACGTCGGCTCCGGCACGCTTTACGGCCTGGCCGACGCCAACACCCCGCCGGTCTCGATCACCCGGCCACTCAAGCTGAAGCAGGTGCGCCAGCCGCCGCCGCTGCACGAGCACCGCCCCAACGGCTACCCCCACCCGATCGGCGACACCCTGGCCATCGCCGCGAACGCCGAAGCCGTCGGCGCCGTGATCACTGTGGACATGGCGGACTCCTTCGACGGCTTCCCGTACCGGTGGAACGACTGGAACGACTGGTACCGGCGCATCGACGACATGATCGCGGCGGTCAAGGCCCGCCCGGACATCACCAACATCGACTCCTGGGAGCCGTGGAACGAGCCGGACTGGACCTGGCCGGCCGCGGCGGGCGTCGACTTCGACGAGGGGTGGGTCCGCACCTTCCGGCGGATCCGGCGGAGTGAGCCGGCCAAGCCCATCATGGGCCCGAGCTTCTCGCGGTGGGACAGCGACTGGATGCGGGGCTTCCTCACCAAGGCCAAGGCCACCGGCACCCTGCCCGACGTGATGTCCTGGCACGAGCTGAGCGGATGGCGGCCGGTCACCGGCAACATCCGGGCCTACCGCGCGCTCGAGCGTGAGCTCGGCATCTCCCCACGCCCCATCTCGATCAACGAGTACGCCCAGCCCGCCGAGATCGACGTGCCCAGCCAGGCCAACCACTACGTGGCGCAGTTCGAGCGGGAGGGCGTACGTGACGCGCAGCGGGCGTTCTGGTACGAAGCCGGCACGCTCAACGGGCTGCTGCACAACGGCCGTCCGACCGCGTCGTACTGGATGTACAAGTGGTACGCCGACCAGACCGGCGATGTCGTCACCGTCGTCCCGGCCGCCGGCAACGACGGCGTGGCGGCCTTCGACGTCGGCGGCAGGACCTTCAGCCTGGTCTTCGGCGGCCGGTCGGGCGACGGCGCGATCCGGGTCGACGGGATCGGCGGACTCGGGTCCACCGTCACCGCCACCCTCGAGTACGTGCCCGGCACCGGCCGCACGACCAACGTGCCAGGCCCGACCACGGTGTCGTCGGGCGCTCACACCGTCGCCGACGGGAGCGTGACCGTCCCCGTGGCTGGCCAGGACGCCGACGGCGCGTATCGCCTGATCCTCACCCGGAGTAGGACTCGCTGACCGGCCGCTCAAGCGGGCGCGGGGCCGCTGCTCTCCCGGACGATGAGCTCCGGCTCGCTCCAGAGCGGGACAGCCGGCGCGTCCGCCGGCTCCAGCCTGCGGTGCAGCAGCCCGAAGCAGGCCCGGCCGAGACCTTCGAAGTCGAGCCGGATGGTGGTCAGCGACGGGTTCAGGTAGGCCGACTGCGGCGAGTCGTCGAACCCGACCACGCTCAGGTCGCCGGGGATGTCCCGTCCGGCCTGCCGGGCGGCCCGCATCACCCCCAGCGCCAGGTCGTCGTTGCCGCACAGGACGGCCGTCACCGAACGGTCGGCCAGCAGGGATCGTACGGCGAGGTAGCCGGAGCGAGGACTCCAGCCGCCCTGCAGCGGTTGGGGCAGCGGCCGTCCGGCCGCGAGCAGCGCCTCACGCCATCCCTGGGTTCGCTGGGGGAGCGGACTGGTCGAGGAGGGGATGGCGATGTAGTGGACGGTCTGGTGTCCCAGGCCCAGCAGGTAGCGGGTCGCGTGCGCGGCCGCCGCCCGGTCGTCCAGCCAGATCCGCCACGGGTCGGCGTCCGCGTCGCCGTCCGGGCGGCGTTCGACGGCGGCGGTCACCGGGACGTCCGCCGGCAGCGCGCGCAGCGCGCGCACACCCGGGTCGTCGAAGGCGATCACCATGACCGCCTCCCCGGGCCGGTTGAGCCGCAGGGCGACGTTCGCCTGGTCGAAGTCGCGCTCCAACACGCTGATGCCCATCGAGAAGCCGGCCGTTCTGGCCGCCTCCTCCATGCCGCGCAGCGTGGCGGCCGCGCCGTACAGGGCGGTGTCGGATGTCAGCACGGTGACCGAGCGCGCCGGGCCGCCGGCCAGCACCTGGGCCAGCCGGTTGGGCCGGTAGCCGAGATCCTCGATGACCCGCAGCACCTTGGCCCGGGTGGACTCGCTCACCCGTGCCTTGCCGTTGATGACGCGCGAGACGGTCTGCTGGGAGACACCGGCCACCCGGGCGACGTCCCAGATGCTCGCCGACCGGGCGCGCGGAGCGTCCTGCGCCGGTCTGTGACCGATAACGCCCATGGGCCGAAGCCTACTTGACGGCCTGGCGGGCAAGGGAATCCTGACGTTGGGTATCGCGGCGGGCAGCACGGAAGTGATGGGTGCACCTTCTTCGTTTCAACGCTATCGGGCGGTCCCGCTACGCTGAATAGCGGAGGTTACGGCAACCGATCTGGCAGCGGATGCGGCTGAAAGACGCCGCCAGATGGCCTGCGAGCGCCTACTGGTGATCAGCGCCAGCCCAAGAGTTCCGAGCATGGTCAGAACGACGCGAGCCCTCTCCCCGCCAACGGGAAGCGGTGGTCTCCTTGCCAGGAGGCTTGGATCATGGCCCGTTCCGCGGTAGCGAGGTGGGTCGCGGCGGCCACCCACGCCCACGCGTATCGGTCGGGTCCTGGATCCGTCAACCGTCCGAACACGTCACGGCCCCGGCGGTCGGCCTCGGCGGTGAGCCCGGTGACCAGGTCGGCGGCGGCCTGGAACCCGGCGCTGCGCAGCGGGGCATGGGAGTCGCCGTTGCGAGCCGATTCGGCGACCGCCCGTCTGCCGCCGGAGACGGCCAGCTCGATCAGCCTGCGTACCCGCCAGAGTGGCGCGCTGGCCACCGGATCCACCTCGTCGTCTGCTGGTGGGGGTGGCATGCGGGCGTCCTGGGGCGGAAGGTGGGCTCCCTGGAGACGGTCGTACCCGAGGTCGGCGTGGCCCTGCCATTCGGAGGGCAGGCGCAGCGTCGTCTCTGTGCCGGGGACCGGACCGACCGCCAGCGGGAGCAGCGTGGCAACCCGGTCGGGCGCCACCCGGCCCACCACACGGACGAGCAGACCTGGACGGGACGCGAGGCGCCGAAGGTTGTCGATATGGGCCAGCTCGGAGTGATGACTGGCCGGGACGAGCCGGATCAACGGACCGTAGACGCGTACCTCACCCGGGAGATCTCGGCTCCCGGCGAGCGCTCCTGCGGGTGCCGCGTCCCGGGTATCGGAGTGATCGCCTGTAGCGGTCTTCTCGGAGACGCGGGGCTGGTCGTCCGGCCTTTCGTAGCGTTCGGACGGGAGCAGTTCGCGGGCCAGTACGTGGTCGCCCGCCGCGCCGACGATGACCAGGTCGCAGCCGACGGGTTCGCGGGCCTTCTCCTCCGTGTCCGGCGCGCTCCAGGCGTGACCGGAGAGCCGGGTGACCGCCGCTTCCGCCAGTGGGCGGGCGAACAGGGCCGCCATCGGGCCCTCCGTCCACGGCATACCGGCGACGGGGGTGGCGCGTACGTCCCGGCCCGCTCCGAGGCGGCCGTCCGGCGAGACGGTGGCACCGGCGATCAGCAGTCCGGTGCGGGCGAGTTCGGAGTGGTTCAGCATGGCGGGACCGATGGAGACGGGCGCGGTGGCGGCCCCACGGGCGCGGGCCGATCCGCCCGGTTTGACGTCGGCCACCGAATACCAGCGGCCGTTCTCCGTGACCATGTGCGTCACCACGCCACCGTAGCCGGTGGAGCTGATCACCGGCTCCCTGAACACCCCGTGCACCTTCAGGCTCCCGCCTGGCTGGTAGTCGCGCCGTACGGTGCCGACCAGCGCCGGGTCGGGATCGCCCCCGGCCAGCCTGCCCGTGATGAGCAGCAGTTCGCGCAGATCGCACACCAGGTCGGCGAGGCGGTGCCCGGGGTGATGGGCGCGGGCGGCCCGCAACCCCCGTACGACTCGCAGCGCGGCGGCAGCCGCCCCGGGCAGCCCCGCCAGGCGGGCGGTGTGCGCGGCCCTCAGCAGCTCGGACTGGGGCACCGCGCCGGCGGCGGGCACTCCGGCGGACAGCACGGCCGCGGCGGCGGCCCACAGCCCGGACGCGGCGGCCACCCGCGCCGCCGCGGGCCCCGTCGCCGTCGTGGGCACCTCGGCGGCGGTCGTGGGAGCCGGCGTGCCACCGACGAGGTCGGGAGCAGGACCTATGGGGGAGGAGCCGTCAGGCGCGGTGACCCCCGCTTCCCCGCCGGCGGTCGGGTGGGGGAGCCCGTCCGCGATCGGGCATGCGCTCAGAACGGCCGCGCGATGCAGACAACGAGGCTGAAGGAGGCAGCTGCACCGTGCCTGGTCGTCGGCGATCACGCCAGACGGCCCTGGTGAGAGCGTGACGATCGCGTCCTCACCGCAGGTGATCCGGATACCCTCGTCGCCGGCCTCGACGGGCAGGGCGGCGTACTGTTCGATCGCGGCGTCCAGCTTCTTGCGGAGCCGCGACGTGAGGCCCTCGACGGCGGCGGCGACCACGCCGGGGGCCACCGGCGGCAGCGAGACAGCGGAGCCCGCCGTGGGAGCGACAGCCTCAGGGGTGGTTGATGTGAGGGGATTCACCGGTGTTCTCCGCGGAGGCGGTCGCCCACCCATCGGGCGAGGGCGAGCGGGCTGAGGGCGGCGACGGGCATACCGGCCGCGACGAGTTGCTGGGCGACGGGAATCGAGTAACGGGGCACGCCACTGTCGTCCAGCGCGGCGCACCCCAGCACGTGCACGCCGGAGGTGGTCAGCGCTCGTACCTCGCCGAGCAGGCCGCCGATCGGGTAGCCCTCCTCGAAGTCACTGACGACCACGACGAGCGTGCGGCTCGGGACCGTGACCAGCCTACGGGCCTGCGCGAGCCCGATGGCGATGTGGGTGCCGCCGCCGACGCGCACCTCCAGCAGCAGGGACAACGGGTCGCTGACCCGGTCGGTCAGGTCGATCACCTGCGTGGAGAACGTCAGGAAGTGCGTGGACAGTGCCGGAACGCCCGCCAGCACCGCCGCCGTCAGCGCCGACCAGACCACGGACGCCTCCATAGAGCCGGACACGTCCACCACCAGGATCAGCCGCCAATCGGCCTCCCGACGGGAACGCGTGCTGAACACCGGCCGTTCCGGCGTCACCACGAGCCGTCCGTCGTCCAGGCGCCGCGCGAGTGACAGATTGGCGCGCAGCGTGCGCGCGAGATCCAGCCTGCCACCGGGGCGGCGGGTCGGGCGCGGCGTGGCCAGCCCGGTCAGGGTGGGCCGCAGGCGGGTGGCGAGCTCGCGGGTCAGCTCGTCCACCAGGCGGCGTACGAGCGGGCGCAGCTTGGCCACCTGCTGCTCCGGCAGGCCGCCGGCCAGGGACAGCACGGAGGCCAGCAGCTCCACGGACGGCCGGACGGAGGCGGGGTCGAGCTCGGCCAGCACGTCGGTGCGTCCGGCGTCGACGGCGCGGGCCAGGACCTCCTCGCGAACCCGGGTGCCGAACAGCGCCTCCAGCTCCTGCGACCATTCGCGTGCCGTGGGGAACGGGGCCTCCCTGCCGCCCCCGTCCCCTGGAGCGGCCCCGAAGTCGTTCGAGCCTTCGCCGCGGCCCGCTCCGTACAGTTCGTCCAGGGCACGGGCGTACGAGCGGGCGCCCGCCGGTAGCCGTTCGGACTCCCGGCCGAGCAGCAACCGCCACCGGTCCGCCGGCCGCAGCCTCCGCGGAGCGTCGTTCCCGGGGCCGGCGGCCGCACGCCCGGACGCGTCGGTGGGCGGGGCGGAGGCGGCCGGCTCCGGGGCGTCGAACAGGGCCGGGATGGGGAGTCGTAGTGTGCGCAGGGAGTCCAGTCCGGCGGCGTCGGCGGCAGTCCAGAGGGCCAGCAGCGACGGGGGAGCCCCCAGAGCCAGGTCGAGCCGGTCGCCCAGCCGCTCGGAGACAACCTCCAGCAGCCGGGTACGTCCCGCCGGGTCGAGCGTGTCGAATCCGCCGCGCAACGCGGGCAGACGGTCCAGGAACTCCTGGTCCGTGAGCCCGTCCACCCGGTCCATGAGCGGGTCGAGCGCGGCGGGGGCCGACTGGAGCAGCGGACCGGCGGCCGTGAGCACGCCGGTCAGCAGCCGGTCCAGCCGGCGGCGGCCATCGGGCTCGGTCGCGGCGTCGACCCAGCCGGCCGCCCGGTCTCCGAGCGAGGACGGGCCGTCCAGGTCCAGCAGCACCCGGGCGGCCAGGGCCGCACCCTGGACGAGGGGCGAGGCCGTGCCCGCGAGCACGGCCAGAGCGTCGTCCATCCGCAGGCCCAGGCGTTCCTCGCCGACCCGGAAGGCGAGGGCGACCAGGGCGACCGCGTCTTCCGGCCGGTCGCTGCCCGCCAGCCCCGGCAGAGCGCGGACCGCGGCGTCCAGGAGGGCGCCGGACAGTTCGGCGGCGCGCTCGCGGCTCTCGGGCGTGGTGCCGGGCAGGTGCTGCCGGCGTAGCGCGTCCAGCAGGTCGAGGGCCTCGAGCAGTTCGGCGAGGGTGGCGGTGGCGGGCAGCGTGACGGCGGCGTCGGCGAGGCGGTCGGTGACCAGGCCGGGCAGGTCGCAATCGGCGGCGGCGCGCAGGCCGCGGAGGATGAGGGCGCAGGTCGGCCCGCCGTCCGCGGACTCGCGGCGGTACGTCTCGCGCAGCGTCCCGTCCGCCGCCTGGGCGAGGGTCACGCCGCGGACGCCGGCCAGGTCCAGCAGGGCCGGGACCGCGGGGGTCCAGGCCAGCCGCCACCTGGTGGTGAGCGCGGCGCCGTCGCCCGTTCCGATCACCTCGACCGGCTCGCCGTAGTTGACGCCGCAGACGTGCAGGCGCCGCAGTACGACCTCGCGGCGGGCGTCCAGATCGGAGCGGAGGGGCTCGAGGCGGACTTCCCTGGGCTCGGGGTTGCCGGGACACGGGAGGCGCAGCGCGGCGAGATCGCTCTCGGCGGCGGGCCCAAGTCCGGAGCGTGGCGTACCGGGTGCGGTCCTGCCCCGCTCGGTGCCGACGAACACGGTGTCCAGTGCTCGCGCCAGGGCCCGTCCCCGGCCGAGCGGCTCGCCCTGGCCGAGCACGGTCGTCACCGCCTCCAGCAGCTCACCACGCCCGGGGGCGGGCAGCCCGCGCAGGCGGGCCAGATCGCAGGCGAGCCGCAACGTCTCGACGGCCTCGCCGGTGCCCGCGGTGTGCCCGGCTGAGCGCAGTTCCCGGCACAGGTCGGTGATGGCGCGCGCGGCGCCGTCCCGAGCCTTCCCGGGATCGCCCCCGGCCGCGAACACCGCCTGCTGCCAGCGCGGGTCCCGGATGCCGGCCGGGTAACCGGACCGGGAGTCGAGCAGGTCGAACGCGTAGGGCACGAGCGAGGTGACGGGCGGACGCGAAGCCGGCGGCGGGATAGCGGCCGAGTCAGGGGACGGGGTGCCGGACGGTGTCAGCGCGGCGGCGTGGAAGGCGCCGATCACGGCCGCGACGAGGCGGCCACCGGCTGCGGCGGCCGTGACGACCTGTCGCATGTGGGCCTCGCGGGCCAGGTCCAGCGCGGGTACGCCGCCCGCTGCCTCCGCGTCGCGGCGCAGTGCCCAGCCGACCCCGAGGGCGGCCCGGCGGACGGCCTCGGGGTCGCAGCCGGGGGCGAGGACCTCGACGGCGCGGTCCCACATGTCGTCGCCGTCGCGACCGGTGCCGGACGCGGCCAGCGCGTCGGCGAAGGAGACGCCCCGCGAGGATTCTCCGGCCCCGCCGTCCGGCACCGTGACGGGGGTGTGCCAGCCGGCGTCGGACAGCGGGAGGTCGCAGCAGATCACGTCGATCCCGCGCTTCCAGGCCCACCGGATGGCCACCAGCTCGGGCGAGAAGTCGGCGAACGGATAGAACGCCAGCCCTCCGTCCCCCCGTGCCCCGGCCAGCGCCACCGGGGCATGGGTGTCCGAGTCGGCCAGGTACGCGAGCCAGGGCTGGAAGTCCGCCGGCAGCTCGACGCACACCACCTCGGCGTCGGCGGATTCCAGCAGCGCGGGCAGCACCACGCCCAGAGCGGGGCTGTGGTGCCGGACTCCCAGCAGGTACGGCCGCGCCGAGGCCGCCAGCGCGGCCACCGCCTCCCGCGGATCCTGAGGCGTCAACGGAGGTCCTCGCGCAGGTCCCACAGCCGGCGCCACATCGCCGACCCGTCCTCGGCGCGCCTGCGCACCGGCCCGTCCCAGTACCCCAGCAGCCGTCCATGGTCCGCCGGGTCGTCCTTGCGCACCACCCCCAGCAGATGACCGGGCACCAGGTCCAGCACGTCGCCGCTGGGCAGATAAGCCGCCGCCACCCCCAGCGAGGCCGCCACCTGCACGGCCTCGGCCGTGGACATGACGGTGCCGGGGCGTTCCACGTCCCAGCCCTCCGCGGAGCGGCCGGAGCGCAGGTCGCGGAAGACGGTGACCAGGGCGTCGAGCACGGCGTCGTCCACCCCGAAGGCCGCGCCGGCCCGTGCGACGACGGCCGTGGCCTGGCGGCGCACCAGGGAGGTCTCGGCGTCGGCGTCGGAGATGGGTTCCACGGTCTCGAAGTTGAAGCGCCGCTTGAGCGCCGCCGACATCTCCGAGACGCCGCGGTCGCGCAGGTTGGCGGTGCCGATCACCGTGAACCCGGGCGCCGCCGCGACCTGCGCGTCCTCGGTCCCGGCGAGCTCGGGCACGCTGACCCGCCGGTCGGACAGGATCGACACGAGCGCGTCCTGGACTTCGGGCAGGCAGCGGGTGATCTCCTCCACCCGGACGACGCGGCCGGAGCGCATGGCGGTGAGCACGGGCGAGTCCACGAGCGCGGCCCGGCTGGGGCCTTGGGCGAGGAGAAGGGCGTAGTTCCAGCCGTAGCGGAAGGCGTCCTCGGTCGTGCCGGCGGTGCCCTGGACGGTGAGCGCGCTGGTGCCGCACACGGCGGCGGCCAGCAGTTCGGAGAGCATCGACTTGGCGGTGCCGGGTTCGCCGACCAGGAGCAGGCCGCGTTCTCCGGCGAGGGTGACGACGCAGCGTTCGACGAGGGCGCGTTCGCCGACGAACTTGGGCGCCACCTTCATCCGGCCGTCCAGGGTCTGGTCGCCGCTGCCGCAGATGAAGGTCACGACCGCGCGCGGGGTCAGCGCCCAGCCGGGCGGGCGCGGTCCGGAGTCGTGGGCGGCGAGGAAGGCGAGTTCGGCGGCATGGCGTTCCTCGGCCGGCAGCACCTGCCGGGCCGAGGGAACCCGATTCTCGGTCAAGGTCATGGGAAGAGAAGTCCTCTGCGTGATGGTGAATGGGTGCGGGGGTCAGCGGCGGGGGCCACGCTTCACCTTGAGCTCCTCGAACCGCGGCACGTCCCCATCCCGCACCCGTCTCCAAGCCCGGGCGTACAGGTCGGCGACGGGTTCGAGCGGGACCAGCGGCGCCCCCTGCGGCCCCGCCGCCTCGAACAACGACAGCTTCCACTGCTCCACCGGCAGCCGCGGCGCGGCGAGCACGGCCCACCCGCCGGGCAGGAACAACGACCGCCCCGCCCGCTCCCGGGTGGCCTGGACGACCAGGTCGGTCGCGGCCAGCTCGGCGTGGGCCGACTTGAGCCGGGCGGGCTTCCAGCCGGTCCAGCGGGCCACGTTGCGGTCGGTGGGGTCGGGCATGGCCAGCAGCATCAGGTATGCGGTGGCGGCGTCCTCGCCCAGCCCGTGTTCCTTGGCCACCTCGACGACCAGGGACGGCACGGACCGAGCGGGATCCTGCGGCCACCAGATGCCGCCGGCGCCGCCTTCCCCGGCGCCTTCCCCGGCGACGGGATCGGCCAGGAGGGCCTCGAAGCGCGGGTCGCGGGCGGTGCGTAGCGCCAGCTCGACCGGGAACGGCGCCTCCGATCCGAGGAGGGCCCGCAGGTACTGGTCTTCACCGGCCGCGTCCAGGAGAGACGTGCGGATGGCGGGCGAGGGCCGGTCGTCGTGGGTGGCCATGATGACCGCGCCGTACCTTTCGTACCTGTTGCCGGCCTGGGTGGGCCTGCCGGCCGCCTTGCGGAAGGCGACCAAGTCGACATACCGGCCCAGGTCGAGCATCAGGTCGGGGTTGGCCAACCGGGCCCGTACCGCGGCCAGCGCGCCGGGCAGCGCCGCCCTGATCGGATCGCCCGCGGGAAGCCGGTGCGCGAGCCAGCCCGCCATGGTGACGGCCATGCACAGCGTGCCGGACGAGAAGCCGATGGCGTTGTCGTCGGCGGGCGTGGCGCGGTCGCCCTGGACGGTCCAGAGCAGGTCGCGGCTGAGCTCCGGCTCGCCGGCCGGATCGATGAGGGCGCGCAGCGCGCGTCCGGTGTTCCAGCCGGTCTTGACCGCGCGGGACGCCTCGCCGAGCAGCCATTCGGGGATCAACGCCTGAGGGCCGATCTTGTCGTTCCAGACGGCCGCCGCCGCGGCGACGTCGGGGCCGTCGCTCCAGAGCCGGGCGGGCTCCGGTGGCAGCAGCGCGGCGACGATCGCCCGCCGGACTTCGGCGTCGACCCCGCGTAGCTCGTCGCGGGCGATGGCGGCGTCGGCCAGCTTCAAGCCGATCATGGTGCGGGTCTCCTTGGCGAGGAAGGAGTGGTCGTACGCGTCCACGGACGGCAGCCCCGCCACGACGAGCCGGGCCAGCGTCAGGGAGACACCGGTGAGCCGGGCGAACTCCTCGGCCGCCGCCGGCCGCCAAGGCGCGGGTCCGCGCGCGGCCAGTTCGGCGCGGAACGACTCCAGCCACCCCTGCGGACGATCCTCGCCGACCGGGGCGGAGGAGAGCAGTGTGTACGGCGGGGGCACCTCGAACCGCCCGGTCGGGTCGTGGCACAGCGCGGTCCACCGGGCCCCGGCGTCGCCGGGCGACTCGAAGGTGAGGAAGACGAGGTGCGCGCCGCCGTCCAGCGGCAGGACGCCGAGCCAGCTGCCGTCGCGCCAGTCGCCGTCGGGCCCGGTCAGGTGCCCCTTGGACAGGTGCACGGTGACACGGCGCCACCGGGACGGGTCGGCTGTCACGGGCAGTCCGGCCTCGACCAGGGCGTCCAGCAGTGCCTCCTGCGCGACGCGGTGCTCCCGCGTGGTCGCCGCCGATCCGGTGCGATAGGCCACGGCGCCCAGGTGGTCGAGCAGGACGTCCCACCGCAGGGTGGAGTGCGGCAGCTCGGGCCGGTCGAGGTGGATGCCGCCCGCCACGCCAGGCGGCTCCGCCGGCGCCTGGGCCAGCCGGATCTGCTGGCAGGCCCCGTCGACGCCGTGGCGCCAGGAGGTGCTGGAGACGCCCAGCCCGCTGAGCGCCTGTTGGAGCTCGTAGTCCGCGGGGCCCGCGGGCGCCTGCCGGTGATGCCCTCCGGCCAGAGCCTCGCCGAGTCTGGCGGCGACGGCGTTCAGCGCCGCTTGCTGGACGGCGGCGAACCGCACGATCCCGGCGATGCCCGCCACCAGCCCCTCATGGCTGACCTGGGGCAGCAGCTCCCGGATCCGGGCCGGCAGGTCCTCCGCGCCGGCCGCGGCCAGCAGCCGCGCGGCGCAGTCCAGGTTGAGCTCGCGCAGGGCGGCCGACCCCTCGGGGTCCCTGGGTCGCAGGCAGTGCCAGTGGCGCAGCGGCGGCAAGATGAGCGTGCCCTGGGCGAAGGGGCCGGGCGCGGCGTCGGTCTTGGCGGTGGCGGTGAGCACGCCGTCGGCGTCGACCAGCTTGACCTGGTAGCTCCCCTTGACCACGGCCACGAGCTGATCGGTGCCGGGGAATGCCAGGGCGCGCACCGGGGACCCGCTGTCGGGCGGGAGGGTGACCGTGCGGCCGGACAGGTCCTCGCCGCGCAGCGCCCCGTCGGGCAGCCGCGTCACCCGCCAGCCGAGCAACCCGCCCACGGGCACGCCCGCGGGGCTGGGCTCCTCGGCCGGGGCGGGCAGCAGCCAGCCCCGGTGGAACGTCGTGCCCGCGGGGACGTCGGTGAAGAAGGCGGGCGTGCTCTTCCTGCCGTGTTGCCCGCCGGCCGGGTCGTACTCGTGCCATCCGGCGCTGTTGTAGTCGGACCCGTCCCAGGTCCACACCCAGTAGGAGACGCCATCGGTGATCACGGACTGCTCGCTGGGCAGCGTGGTGTCGCCGGGGTGCAGCACGCCGAGGCCGGTGGCGCGCCCGCCGCCGGGCAGCGCCAGGGTGACCGGGTCGTCGCCCCGGTACCAGTCCATGCGCGAGCCCCGGGTGCTGTGGTTCTGGGCCTCGATGGGGTGGATGCGGTCGGCTGAGGTGTGCCAGTAGCCGCGCAAGCCGTCGTCGGCGGCGCGCGAATGCCAGTAGACGAGCAGGTCGCCGTCGACGTAGTGGTAGCCGACGTCGCCCCACAGGTCATTGGGCGGTATGCGCAGGTCGTGGGTGAGCACGGTGCGCTCGTGCCCGAGCACGCGGACCTGCGTGGCACCCGCGACGATCAGGTGCGGCCAGGCGTCGGCGACGACGATGTCGTCGACGTCCTTCCTCGGTACGAGGGTCTCGGCCGCCTCCTCCCAAGCCGGCCAGCCCAACTCGTCGAAGATCCCGGCCCGCAGCGTACGGGCGAGCACGGGTGAGAGGTCGGCCGCGGCGGCCCGGCGTACCTCGTCCTCGGCCAGGACCACGGCCTCGCCCGGCAGCCAGGACAGCCGCCGCAGCGCGTCGGGCAGGTCGGGCAGCCCGGCGGCCGAGGACCGCGTGGCGACCTTGCGCACCCACTCGGCCAGCATCGGCCGGCCGCCGGTCGAAGCCGCCAGCAGGCGGACGGCGCGCAACGCGTCGGCATCGCCGGAGAACCCGTCGGCCGCGCGCTGGAAGGGCAGCGTGAACCGGCCGTCGGCGGCCAGCGCGGTCAGGTCGCGCTGGCCCTCACCCTGTGCCCAGTGCTCCAGCCGCAGCGAATCGTGCTCGCCCGGGTCGGCCACGGGCAGGCCGAGCGCGAGCAGCAGGTCGAGCAGGTCGACGTCGTACGGGTCGGTCACCGTGGTCGGACCGCCGGTGAGCTCGGCGCGCAGCCGGTCGGCGGCCCGCTCCACGAGCGAGTAGAGGACGGGCAGGCGCGGCGGGAGGCCCCAGGCGGCGTTGCGGGCCGTGAGGAAGCGTTGGAGCCAGCCGGTCACGCCGTCCGCCGGCGCCTGGCCGGAGATGAGCTCTTCGGTGGCGCCCGAGGACTGGAGGATGTCCAGCCACACGCCGGCCAGCTCGGCGTCCCTGGTCTGCGGCATGACGGCGAGGAGCGTCGCCCGCGCCGCGGGGTCACGCTCGGCCAGCGCCGCGATCGCCGTACGGTGGGCCTTCCACCAGCCGGTGGCGGCCCGCAGGGTCGCGGGCAGGCCGAGCAGTTCGCCCAGGTATGCCTGCTCCGCCGCGTCGGCGTCCACGCCCGCCGCTTTGGCCAGGCGGCGCAGGTCGTTGGCCATCTGGGCCGAGGGAGGCAGCCCGCCCGCCGTGCGTCGCACGCACAGCCGGGAGAAGCGGCGCAGCGCCTCGTCGGCGGGCACCCGGGCGGCCAGCTCCTTGGCGTGCCCGGAGAGCACCTTGACCGGCAGCGCCCCCGCCAGCGCGAACTCCAGGAAGACCGCGTCGAGCCGGTCCTCGTCCACCGTCAGCCCGTGTTCGGCCTCCGACCTGCGCGCGCTGGCGAACATCTGCGCGGCGTAGGTGGCGTTCTCCACGCCGATGAACACCCGTCCGGCCTGTTCGTAGAACGTGGGCAGGAAGTGCGGCACGGACGCGGCGAGCCGGCCGGCCAGCTGATGATAGCCGTCGAGCGCGTTCTTCGGCTTGGACTTGGCCTGCCGGGCGACGCGCTCCAGCTCCGGCACGACGGCGAGCGCGTGCTGCCCGTCGCCGGGGTGCCGCGCCAGCACCCACTCGGGGAACCCGAGCGAGCGCCGCAACCCGAGCCCCACCACGGCGGGTTCCCCGTCGGGCTCCAGGCCCAGGAACCTGGCCGCCAGATCCTCGGCCGCGCCCAGCTCCGCCGCGACCAGGCGCACGACCACCCGGCCGTCCAGCCCGGGGTGACGGTAGCGGCGGGCGGTCATGGGGACGGCGCTCTCGCCCGCGCCCTCGGTGCCGGGCGGCAGGATCGCCCCCGCCCTCAGCGCTTCCTCGTTCCTGTGCCCATCGGCTCGCTCGCTCACGTGTCCTTGCCCTCCTCGACCTGCCGGCCCGCGTGCAGCGCCGCGGCCATTCGCATCCCCTCCGACCACGCCACCGGCCCGACCTCATGCAGCGGCAGCGTCCTGCCGTCGAGGTCCTGCCAGCTCAGATGGCCCGTGGTCACCTCGTCGTCCCAGTACGGCTCGCCGATCCAGACGCTCGCCTCGACGATGGCGCCGGTGTCGCGGACCCGGCAGGTGGCGTAGCCGCCGGTGACCCGGTAGCCGAGCGCCGTGGCCCGCGCGGCCAGCACGAACCTGGAGGCGTATGTGCCGCCGGAGAACTCCGTCACGGTCGTCGCGTTGCCGGCCAGGCCGGCCGGCTTGCGCCAGGTGGCGCGGTGGATCTGCTCGACCTTCTGGACCACGCCCAGTTCGGCGGCGAACTCCCGCAGGTCGTCCAGGTCGGGCAGCAACACCGGGTGCGGCAGCGTCACCGTGCGCGGCGACAGCCGCACGGTCTCGCCGTCGAGGTTGACCACCCGCAGTTCGCCCGCCTCGGTGGCGTCGCGCAGGAAGCCCACCTCGCCGGGGTCGTCGCCGACCACGGCCAGGTCGCGCAGCGCCGACTGCCACGCCTCGTCCGGCCACACGCGGGCCAGCAGCCCGGTCGGCACGGGCAGCGACGACACCATCCACAGGTCCGTCTGCGCCACGCACGCGGCGGCGTGGCGGTCGAGCCACTCGGCGAAGCGGCGCAGCCGGTCAACCTCGGGATGATCACGCAGCGCCTTCGGCAGCGATTTCAGCTGCCGTCCCGCCGCCCGGCCCGAGGTGGCCCGCGCCGCCACCCGCCCCTCTATGAGGGCGACCTCGTATTGGTCGCCCGCTGCCAGCCAACCCAACGGTCCCCGCCTTCCAGAAGCATGAAACGTCGAATGAGCAGGGGTTTTGCGACTTTCCAAACCCCCGCCAGTGCTTGATGCGCCGAACGTTAGCGTTCCCGACCGACAAAATCCGGGGCGCCGATGACGGTGGCAGACGGCACGGTGGCGACTCATCCGCAGAACCGCGCAATCGACCTAGGGTGTAGGACACAATCGTAGGTTCCTGTGATCGGTCCTGGTCGTCGAGTACTCTGGTTACGGATCAAACAACCAGATTGCGGAGGCGTGATGACCGTCCCTCCTCTCGAAGACCTGGAGGCCCGGCGGGCCGAGCTCTACGCCGAACTGGCCGCGGTCGGAGATTTCCGGCGCGGCTCGGTAAGCGAGAACTACCGCCGGTGCGGCAAGCCGAACTGCGCCTGCG